>NZ_CP108086.1:1821033-2124539 GCF_036186745.1 Microbispora hainanensis
AGGAACTCCTTGATCTCCTGGAGCTCCTCGATGGCCTCGTCGGCCCCCGCGACGTCGGCGAAGGTCGTCTTCGGGGTGTCCTTGGTGATCAGCTTCGCCCGCGACTTCCCGAAGTTCATCACCCGGGAGCCGCCGCCCTGCATCTGGTTCATGATGAACAGGAAGATCAGGACGATGATGATGATCGGCAGGAAGCTGACGAGCAGGCTGACGAGGAAGTTCTCCTTCGCCACGTCGACGGTCCAGCCCTGGGGGGGCTTGGCCTGCTCGAGCGCCTGCGTGAGCTGGACGCCCTGACCCTCGACCCACAGCGCCTGGATGCGGTCGGTCGACTTGTTCCCGACCTCGATGGGCCGGTTGAGCGTCAGCTCGACGCGCTGGTCCTTGTCGACCACGGTCGCGCTCTTGACATTGCCCTGCTGGATCTGCTGGACGACCGTCGAAGTGTCGGCGGTGGTGTAGTTGCCGCCGCCCCCGAACATCGTGGTGACGAGCAGGAGAAGCAATACGATGCCCAGGATCCACAGCAGTGGGCCACGTGTAAATCGCTTGAGATCCATCCGTTGCGGAACCCCGGCGGGCCCGTCCCTTCCTGACCAAGGCCTGCCCCGGGAAACCCCGGGGTCGCGGCATCCCTTACCGCTCCTTCTGGCTACCGCGGGGCGGCCGACCGGCCCCTCCCACGGATATCCGAAGGTACACCCGGCAGCCGCGTCGGGTAACTGCCCGAGCGGCTCCGGCTTTGCCTTTCCAACGTACGTCAGCCAAGCCCGTGTTCCCCGACCTGGCGCCCAATAACGCCTGATTCGAGGGTCACTTCGCTAAGGGCTTACTCCCCTCCGTACACATGAGGCGCAAGAGTCCCGATGAACGGCAGGTTGCGATACCGCTCGGCGTAATCGAGCCCATACCCGATGACGAACTCGTTGGGGATGTCAAAACCGACGTAACGGACGTCCAACTCGACCTTCACCGCGTCCGGCTTGCGCAGCAGCGTGCAGATCTCCACGGACGCCGGGTTACGCGACTTCAGGTTGTTCATCAACCACGAGAGAGTCAAGCCGGAATCGATGATGTCCTCGACCACGAGCACGTGCCGACCGGCGATGTCGGTGTCGAGGTCCTTCAGCACCCGCACCACACCGGACGACACGGTCCCCGCGCCGTACGAGGAAACGGCCATCCAGTCCATCTGCACGGGCACGTGCAGCGCGCGGGCGAGATCGGCCATGACCATGACCGCGCCCTTGAGCACGCCGACGATCAACAGTTCATTGCCGGCGTAGTCGGCGTCGATCTGCCCCGCCAGTTCCCTGATCTTCTCCTGCAGCTCCTGCTCCGAGATGAGGACTTTGGAGAGATCCCTGCCCATGTCTGCTGCGTCCACCTGGGGTTTTCCTTACGCGAGCGAGAGTTTGTCCACGGCGAACACAAGGGTGCCATAGCGCCTGACCACCCCCACCCCCCCGGGTAGGTCCACCCCCTTCTGCCCGTGCCAGCCGGTCACCAGCCGCTCGACCGCCTCGATGTGCACGGCCGCGAGCGCGGCGGCGTTCGCACCGGCCTCCACGGCCGCCCGCTGGATGACCCGCCGCCGCACCGCCCCCGGCACGTCCGCCAGCACGGAGACGTCCAGCTCCCCCGCCGGGCCCCGCGACTTCGTGTGGACGGCGTCCGCCCACGCGTCCAGGGCGTCGGCGTCGTCCCTGCACAGCCGGGCCGTACGGGCCAGCGCCTCGGCGATCCCCGGCCCCAGCGCCGCCTCCAGCGCCGGGAGGGCGTCGTGCCGCACCCGCACCCTGGTGTACGCCGGATCGTCGTTGTGAGGGTCGTCCCACGGGCGCAGGCCGAGCGCGTCGCACGCCTGCCTGGTGCGCGCCCGGCCGAGCCCCAGCAGGGGCCGCCGGTAGATCCCCGAGACCTCCGCCATGCCGGACAGCGACCGCGTGCCGCTGCCTCGGGCCAGCCGCAGCAGCACGGTCTCCGCCTGGTCGTCGCGCGTGTGGCCGAGCAGGACCGCGGCGGCGCCCAGCCGGTCGGCCGCCTCGGACAGCGCGGCATAGCGGGCGTCGCGCGCCGCGGCCTCCGGGCCTCCTGCCGTGCCGACCGTGACGGTCAGCACCTCGGCCGGGCCGAGGCCGAGCGTGGGCGCGAGCCGTACGACGTCACGGGCCCGGCCGGCCGAGCCCTCCTGCAGGCCGTGGTCGACGGTGAGCAGCCCGGCGCGCAGGCCGAGGCGCGGGGCCGCGAAGCCGGCGGCCGCCGCCAGCGCCAGCGAGTCGGCGCCGCCGCTGCAGGCCACCAGGACGAGCGCACCGGACGGCTCCCGCGACTTCCGCGACTCCCGGGAGGCGGCGAGATCCGCGAGCGACAGCCGTACGGCGCGGCGGACGTCGGCGACGGCGGGATGCGGGCCCATGCGGCCATTCTGGCCGCCCCGGGCGGGCATGGGGAAACGCCCGTCCGGCGGGAACGGATGAGCGGGCGCGATCAGGCGATGGTCAGGCGGAGCCGGGTGGGTCCGCCCCGGGCGCGCGCCGGGTGAATCCGGCCCCAGGCGGTGGTCAGGTGGGGCCGGGCAGGCGCGATCAGGCGATGGCCGGGCCGGGCCGGTCCGCCCCGGGCGCGCGCCGGGTTGATCCGCGTCAGGCGGTGGTCAGGACGCGGGACATCCAGGCGTGCGGGTCGGTGATCTCCTCGCGGTCGGGCAGGGTCTCCGGCGAGGTCCAGACCTTGTTGAACGACTCCATGCCGGCCTCGTCCACGACGGTGCGGACGAAGTGGGAGCCCTCGGCATACTGCTTCATCTTCAGCTCGATGCCGAGCAGACGGCGTACGAGCTGGTCGAAGCGCGAGCCGCCCTCGCGGCGGCGCTGGAACTTGGCGCGGATCTCGGCGACCGACGGCACGACGGACGGGCCCACCGCGTCCATGACGTAGTCGCCGTGCCCCTCCACCAGCGTCATCACGGCGGTCACACGGTCGAGCACGGCCTTCTGCTCGGGCGTCTGGATGGCCTCGATCAGGTTGCCCTCACCACCCCGGAAGGCGTCGGCGACCGCGTCGGAGGCGGCGCGCAGGCGCTCCAGCAGGGTCGTCAGGTCCATCTCGGACGCGAGGAGGAACTCGGTCATCTGACCGCGGACGTACTCCCGCAGCCAGGGGACGCCGGTGAACTGCACCCGGTGGGTCTCCTCATGGAGGCACACCCACAGGCGGAAGTCACGGGGATCGACGCCCAGCTCGCGCTCGGCGTGCACGATGTTGGGCGCCACCAGCGTCAGGCGGCCGGTCGGGGCGTTGCCCGAGGGGTCGGGCGGGAGGAACAGCTCATACTGCCCGAGCACCCGGGAGGCGAGGAAGGCCAGCACCGCGCCGACCTCCAGCCCGGTGATACGCGAGCCGACCGCGCCGACGACCGCCGGCATGTTCGACATCTTCTGCGTCAGCGGCTCCAGCACCACCCGGAAACCGTCCACGTTCGCACGGATCCACCCGGGACGGTCGACCACGGTCGCCGCCTCGGGCGTCGCCGAGTCGATGCGGGTGAACTCCCGCACGTGCCCCTCGGCGTCCCGCGACAGCCTCCGCAGTTCGAGGACCGCCTGCCTGGCCTCCTCGCGGCTCACCTGAGGGCCGGGCCGCACAAGGCGGACCCCGGTCGCGACGGCCAGATCCCAGTCGATCACCTGCATACCCACCACCGTACGTTCTCCGACTTCTCACCGCGCATGCAGGCGCGTGAGGGGCGCGGCCGTGTTCTGGACTGAGGAGCGCGCGCAGCGAGGAACGAGCGAGCACGCACCGAGGGAAGCGCCCACTGCGCGCCTCCGGCACGACCCCACGGCCTGGAAGCGCCCCGAGCCGCGCGAGCGGAGCGAGTGCAATCCAACACAGTTGCTAGCTCTGGGAGACGATCGTGGCCATTTTGTCGAGGGCGGTGATCGCCTCCGGGGGGTTGGCCACTTGGTCGGCCATGAACGCGAAGGTCAGCAACCGGCCCTCTGATGTGTACGCGATGCCCGCCAGGGTGTTCACCCCGTTCAAAGTGCCCGTCTTCGCGCGCACCATTCCGGCGCCGGCCTTCGTATCGGACTTCGAATATCGATCGTGGAGAGTTCCGGTGAAATGCGCGACCGGCAGGCCGCTGATCAGCGAATGCAGCTCCGGATGGGCGGGGGACGCCGCCACGGACAGGATGTGGGCGAGGGCCGTCGGCGTGATCCTGTTCCTGGTGGACAGCCCGCTGCCGTCGTGGACCTCCACACCGCCGCCCACGCCGAGGCGGGTGAGCACGCGCCCGACCGCCGTGGGCACGCCCTGGAAGGTGTGCGGGAGGCCCTCCTTGATGGCGGCCTGACGGGCGAGCGCCTCGGCGAGGTCGTTGTCGCTGTGGGTGAGCATCCGCTCGACGAGCGCGTAGATCGGGCCGGACTCCACCCGGGCCAGCTCCTGCGCGGTGGGCGCCGCCTTCGCGGAGTCGACATCCTTGCCCACCTTGATGCCGTTCTTCCTGAGCAGCGTGGCGAACGCGTCGGCGGTGGCCTGGGCCGGGTCCGGATAGCGGGCGCCGTTGGCGGCCCGGCCCTCGTCCATCATGAGCGCGGACACCGGGGCGACGCTGCCCTCCGGGATGTACGTCGGCTTCCAGCCCGGCGCCGTCCGCGGCCCGTTGAACAGGGACGCGTCGTACGACAGGTCAACCGAGGTGACCTTGGCCGCCTTGAGGGCCTTGGCCGTGCTCGACGCCAGCCGGGCGAGCGACGCCGGGCGCGGGTAGGTCTTCTCCTGCTCGGCGGCGCTCGTACGCGGACCGGCGAGGGTCGGGTCGCCGCCGCCGACCAGGACGATCGACCCCGCGGAGGCCCCCCGTACGACCCGGGTGGCCAGGCGGGCGTCCGGTCCCACCGTGGCCAGCACCGTCAGCCCGGTGACGAGCTTGGTGGTCGAGGCCGGGGTGATGGCGGTGCCCGAGCGGCCGTCGAAGATCGGCGTTCCCGTCGCGACGTCGAGCACGATCCCGGCCACGCTGCCGCCGAGGGCGGGGTCACCCATCGCAGCGGTGAGCCGGGTGGTCAAAGTACCCTTGGCGGGGAGAGCCCCGTCCCCCGCCGCGGCCAGAACCGGACCCGCGGTCACCAGGGGGATCGGGGTCGGCTTCGGGGACGCGACCGGAGCCGGGGTCCTGTCGGCGTCATGGGTGATCCAATAAGTGCCCGCGAGGACGACGAAGATCTGCAGCAGGGCGAGGGTGGCCACCACCATCCACCGCTCACGTCGCACCACAACGCCCTCATTTCGCGCCGACCTTGACCACGCCTACGAGACATTAACGCCAGCCCGGGAGACCGGGGACTCATGCGGAGGAACGAGTGGAGTTCGACGTTGTCGTTGAGATCCCCAAGGGACAACGGAACAAGTACGAGGTTGACCACAAGACCGGCCGCATACGTCTGGACCGCCTGCTTTTCACGTCTACCCAGTACCCCGCCGACTACGGGTTCATCGAGAACACCCTCGGTGAGGACGGAGACCCGCTCGACGCGCTGGTCCTGCTCCAGGAGCCGACTTTCCCGGGTTGCCTGATCCGCTGCCGCGCTGTCGGAATGTTCCGGATGACCGATGAGAAGGGCGGCGACGACAAGGTCCTGTGCGTTCCCGCGACCGATCCCCGGATGGAGCACATCCGTGACATCCACCACGTCGCGGAGTTCGACCGGCTGGAGATCCAGCACTTCTTCGAGGTCTACAAGGACCTGGAGCCCGGCAAGTCGGTCGAGGGCGCCAACTGGGTGGGCCGCACCGAGGCCGAGGCCGAGATCGTCGCCAGCATCCAGCGCTTCCAGGAGACCGAGCACCACGACGAGGAGCACTAGGTCAGCCGGGCCTGGTGGCGCCGACCAGATCGTGGCGCCAGATGGGCGAGATGCGCACCACGTCCCCCGTCTGGGGGGCGTGGACCATCATGCCGCGCCCGATGTAGATGCCCACATGATGGATGTCGCCGGGATTCTTGCTCAACCGGCCGTAGAAGATGAGGTCTCCGGTGCGCAGATCCTTGAGCGGGACGTGCCGTCCCGACGTCCACTGCGTGCCGGTCCAGTGATCGAGTGAGACCCCGGCCCGCTGCCAGGCCCGCATCGTCAGCCCCGAGCAGTCGAACCCGGACGGGCCTGCGGCGGCCCACACATACGGCTTGCCGATCTGTTTGAGCGCCCATTGGGCGGCCATCTCGCCGGGTCCCGACCCGAGCCGCCCGGCCCAGGCCGGCGGTTTCAGACTTCTGCGTGCGGGGAGCGCCGTCCGCCGCGCCACGTGCCGGGCCTTGGCCCTCGCCTCTTTCAGCTCGTCGACGCGGTCGCGCGCGGCTTCCAGGCGCTTGGAGATCTCCGCTTTCTCCTGCTCGATCTTCTTGGTCTGTTCGAGCTGTTCTTCGACGGCCCGCTGTGCCGCGTCCCTCGCCTGTCGCACCTCTTCGGCGCTCTGCGACTGCTCGGAGTAGGCACGGGCCGCCTGTTCTCGGAGGATCTCGAAGACCTGTTGCGCGTCTTTCAGCCGTTGCAGCGAAGCGGCCTGCTCGTCGCCGAGCTGCGTCAGCACGCTGGCTCTTCGCAGGAAGCCGTTCACGTCGCCGATGCCGCCGAGCATGGCCGCGGCGGATGGTGACAGCCGCAGCGTGCCGTACCCCTCGGCCACCCTCGCCGCCACCTCTCCGCGCAGCCGCGCGACCTGGTCGGCCGCCTGGCGGACCCGCCGCGCCGACTGCTCGTATGTGGCCTGCGCCTGCTCAAGCTGGACGAGCTGCCCGTTGTACGCCTCCACGAGCCGCTCGGCCTCGGTGTTCAGCGCCTCACGGCGGGCCTGCGCGGCGGCGAGATCGGCCTCTGCCTTGCCCAGTTCCTTCGCGCGCTCCTGCACCTGCTGCCGCGCCTTGGCGACGTCCTTCGCCGACGGTTTCGGATCGGCTCCCGCCGGTGCTCCGAAGGTCAGGACGAGACTTGACCCGAGCCCGGCGACCAGCCCCGATGCTCTGAGGAGTGGCAATTCCTTCCCCTTCCCTGCTCCACTCCCCTCACTTCCCGGCGACTACTCTCCGTACACATTTAAGTTACGCCCAGTAATCAACCTATGCGGTAGATCGTCCCGTTTAGGCGGGGAAAGCCTTTCGGGGTCCTCCGGGCCCTCCCGTCCCTGGGATGCTGGAGGCGTCACGCCGCTCCGTCGCGCGTTCGGAGCCGCCGTCCCGGGCGCCTCCGGGCAGAGCCGGCGGGGAGCCGCCGTCCCGGCCGGGGCGAGCGGGAGCCGGACCGTCGCGGTGCGAGCCGCCCCGGACGGGGCCACGGGGCTTGGACCGCGGCGAGCCGTCCTGCCTGACGCGCGGCGTCTTCCCGCCGCTCGGCGTCTTTGTGCCGCCTCCGGCGGCTTGTGCCTTACCGCCGCCCGGCGTCTTCGCGCCACCCGGTGCTTTTCCGCCGCCTGGCGTCTTCGCGCCACCTGCGGCGGCCGGTGCCTTCACGCTCGCGGGGTTCCGTGGCCTTCCGGCCGGGAAGCCCTGCGCACCGGCTCCGGCCGCGTGCGCCACTGGCCGGCCGCCGTGTCCGATCCGCCACGGCGGTACGGAGGAGGGCCCGCGGTGGTGAGCGGAGAGCTTGCGGGAGGGCACGGACGTCGGCGGCCAATTTATGGGCGTACGGGGATGATGCTGGTGGTCATGCCAGGGCGGGCGGTGTCCGGGCCAGTGCGCGGGAGGTGGTCCGCCCCTGGGCGGCCACCCCGGGCGGGGTCCGCCGGGGCCGTGCCCACCAGAGCCCGGCCAACCGGAACCGGGCCAACCCGAGCCGCCAGGGGTCGGGCCGGTGCCCGGAGTGCCGGGGGTGACGGGGGTGACGGGCGTGATGGTGGGCTCGGGCGTCGGGCCGGACGGCGAGACGCCCGAGCCCTGCGAGGACGACGTCGCGGGATGCGCGGACGGCTGCCCGTGCGGCGCGGGCCGGTGCGGCCGGTTGGCCGAGGGCGGCACAGGGGCGGGCAGCGGCGCCGGGCGCGGCAGGGCGACCGGCCGCGCGGGAGGTACGGGCGCGACCGGCTCGGCCAGACCCGGGGAGACCGAAGGCACAGGCGAGCCCTCGTCGGCCCCGTCTGCCTCGGTCCCGTCGGCCCCGCCGGTCCCGTCGGTCCCGCCGGTCTCGTCGGCCTCGCCCGGCGACCCCTCGGGAGAGGCGGCACCGGACGGGCCGGCCGACGCCTCCATCGGGGGAAGCCGGAGCGGGCCGATCGTGTCGGCGGCCTGCTCGCGCAGGTCACCGGCGAACTGGGCGAACACGAGCGCGATCGTCGCCACCGCCGCCAGTGCGGCCACGGCCCCCGCCACCGCCTGCGCCAGCCTGCCCTCGCGACGGCCGGCTCTCGGGAAGCCCGCGGCGTTGAGCCTGCCGACGCGCTTGGCGACGTACCGCCGATAGGGGACGAGCTCGGGGTCGATGAAGCTGCTGAGCACCCGCACCCGCAGGGTCTCGGGCAGGGCGATCTGCGGGAGCAGGCCGAACACCTTGGCCGGGGAGATCTGCCGGACGCGCTGGCGCGCGCAGGTCTCGCACCGCGCCAGATGCCGCAGGAGCTGGGCCCGCGTCTGCGGGGTGAGCTCTCCCGTGAACCCCGCGAGGATGGCGGAGGCCCGCGCGCAGTCGTGGGTGGCACGCCGGGCCAGCAGCTCGACGGTCACCGTCTCGCGCAGGCGTTCGGTGGCCGCGTCGAGGAGCCCCTCGGCGTACCGCTCGCCGGCGCCGAGCACGGCGGCCAGGTCCCGGCCCGCCAGACCGTGCCGGGTCACGAGTTCGAGCACCTCCCGGTCTTCGACCGACAGCGCGCCCACGGCGCTGCTCGCGACCAGGCGCAGGTCGGCCTCGGCCCCCTCGGCGGTGACGCCGGGGAAGGGCACGGTCACGACGGGGATCGGCCCGGTGTCGGGGCCGTCCTCCTCCGCGTCCGGCGTACGGCGGCGCATGCACTCGCCGCGGGCCAGGGCGTACAGCCAGGGACGGAACCTGTCCGGGTCGGCCAGCGAGCCGACAAGGGCCTCCGCGGCGATCAGCGTGTCGCGCAACGCGACCTGGGCGGCGTCGGGCCCGGCCAGCAAGGTGCGGCAATATCGGTAGAGATTGCCCGCATATGTGTCATAAAGGGCGGCCAGCGCTCCCGGATCCCGGGCCTGCAACGCCTCGACCAGGACGCCATCATTCATATAACTGAGAGTAAATGCTCAGTAACTCCCCGCTCCACCCATTCTTGCGAAGTGGCGCTCCTACATCGTCAGCTTTTACACTCCGCTATCCCGTTAATTTGCCGGAGTTCGCCGTTTTATTTCACGACTAATCGCGAAAAATCCGGCCCATGGCACAAGACGCCGTACGGGCGTCTGTCACTCCCGCACAACCATGCCCGCCTCGGCGCAGCCGCGGGTGAGCGCGTCGAGGCCGAAGGCGTCCACCGGGCCCAGGGCGCCGGTGCCGTGCACCCCCTCGGCCAGCGCCGTCGTCGCCGCCCACGCCAGCACACCGGCCGTGAACTCGTACGGATCGCCGCCCGCCAGATGGACGGCGGCCAGGCGGCGGCCTGCCGCGTCGTACGCCTCGGCCACGATGTGCGATGACACGCCCACCGCCGCAGGCGCCGCGCTCCCGCCCGTACGGAGCACCCGATCGGCCAGCGCGTCGGTCGCCCGCCGGACCCCCGGCAGCGCGGCGATGACGGGCGTGGCCTTGGCCAGCACGCCCGCGACCCTGGTGAGCCCACCCAGCCAGCCGAGATAGACGTTCACCTCGCGCAGGCCGGGATGGGCGGGCGGCAGCGTGAAGTGCTCGGAGGCCCCGATGGCCAGGCCGTGCCGCACGCGGCCGTCCACCAGGAACTTGCGGGTGCGGCCATACTCGGGGACGATCCGGCCCTCGCGGAAGCCGTACATCGGTTCGAGGACCATTCCCAGCGCGGAGGCGCGCGTGCCGGCGCTGGCACGCCGCGCCGTGCCGCTGCCCTCCACGAAGTAGCCGACGTCCACGCGGACGGCTCCCGATCCGGCCTTGCGCAGGGCCAGGGACGCGGCGAGGTTGCCGGGCACGTAGTCGTACCCGAAGGCGGTGACCAGGGCCGCGCCCCGGGCCGCCGCGGCGGGGCCGTACCGCTGGAAGATCCGCTTGACGAACGTGGGCTCTCCGGCGGTGTCGAGGTAGACCGCGCCCGCCTCGGTCGCGGCGGCGACCGCGGCCTCCCCCCACCGGACGAACGGGCCGACGGTCGAGATCAGCACGTCACCCGGGCTGACGATCCTGCGTACGGACTCGGGGCGGCCCACGTCGGCGATCGCGATGGGCAGTCCCCCACCCAGCGCGTCGGCGAGGGCGGCGAGCCGCGTCTGGTCCCGGCCGGCCAGCAGCGGCCTGGCCCCGCGCGCGGCGAGCGCCTCGGCGGTGAGCCTGCCGGTGAAGCCGGTGGCTCCGAACAGCACGATCCTCGGGGTGGCCATCCCGCTACGGTAACCCGCCCGTCCTGTCAAGATCGTCAGTGGGCCGCTCACTGGCGCCGGTCGTTGGGCGGCGGATATCCACGGTCCTTGTCGAACGGCTCCGTCGTCGGCGGGATCGTGTGCAGCGAGACGGCTCCCGCCTGCGCCAGGTCCTCGTATGTCTTGGCGGTCGAGCCCCAGGTCGTGGCCTGCACGTCGGTCGCGCCGGCCGTTCCGCGCACGCCATCCACGGTGATGACGAACCTGCGCTTGCCCCCCGGCCGCACGTCGTCCACGTAGGACGTGGCCCCGCCGACGAGCTTGCCCGCCGCGTCACGCAGCAGGGCCGTGACGGCGAGGGCGGCGGCGGGCTTGCGGAACGGGTTCACCACGTAGCCGGTGACGAGATAGGACCCGTTCGTCAGCTTGTCGGTGCGGACGTCCGAGATCGGGAACTTGAGGAACGCCGACGGGGCGCGCGGGATGGACCGCCACGAGGCGGGGCGATAGTCGATCTTCACGCGGACCGGCTGGGCGGAGCTCGGGGCCTGACCGCTGAAGGCCAGCGGGCGGCCGGGCGGCACGGCGTCCAGCGGCTGCTCCAGGTGGACGACCTCCTTGCCGGCGGCGTCCACGGCCGTGATCACGGCGACGGCGTTCTCCCCGAAGTGCCAGCGGTTGGGGTTGCTCAGCACCCCCGCCCAGGTCACCGCATATCCGGCCCCCGAGCGTACGATCGAGGACACCTGCTCCTTGAGGGCCAGTGGCTGGGGGCCCTCCTGCTTGTCTTCCCTCGCGCACGACGCCATCGCCAGCGCGGCGAGGGCGAGTGCGACGGTCATGTGGCAACGTCGCGTCACTTAGCCGTCATAACCGCTGAATGGGACGCCACCTCCGGGACACGCGCACTCCCGCCGCTATCTTTACCGGCCGTCTATCGCGGGCGGACCACGCCTGTCTCGCCCGGCCATGCCTCTTTTCCCGGAAGGCGGAAGTATGGAGACGGGGACATACCGGAGGGAGGAGGACACGGTGGATCTCGGGGAGCTGGGGTCGTTCCTGAGGTCGCGCAGAGACCGGCTTCGTCCGGAGGCCGTCGGCCTGCCGGGCGGCAGCCGGCGACGGGTGCCCGGCCTGCGCAGGGACGAGGTGGCAGAGCTGGCGAGCCTGTCCGCCGACTACTACACCGAGCTGGAGCAGGGGCGCGGCCAGACCCCGTCCGAGCCGGTCCTGTGCGCCCTGGCCCGCGCGCTGCGCCTGGACCCGGACGAGACCGCCCACCTGTTCCACCTGACGGGCCATCCGGCGCCGTTCGGGGCGGAGCCCGTGCAGATGCAGGCGGCGCTACAGCAGCTCATGATGCGGCTCGACGACACCCCCGCCATGGTGATCACCGACATCCACGAGGTGGTAGTGCAGAACCACGCCGCGCAGGTCCTCGTCGGCCCGCAGGCGGGGCCGACCGGGATCAGGGCCAGCTTCCTCTATCACTGGTTCACCGACCCGGCCACCCGCGACCTCTATCCCGCGGACGACCACGACTACCACTCCCGGCTGCTCGTCTCCGATCTGCGCGCCGCGGTCGCGCGTCGTGGCCCGGCGGACGCCGTCAGCCGCGCGCTGGTCGGCCACCTGCTGGACGTCAGCGAGGAGTTCGCCGGGCTGTGGCGGGCGCACGAGGTCAAGGTGCGCCACGAGGAGTACAAGCGCGTGGTGAATCCGGTGCTCGGGACCCTCAAGGTGACGTGCAACAGCATCGTCACCGCCGACGCCGCCCAGCGGCTGCTCTGGTTCGTCCCCGACGACGCCGGTGTCGTGCCGAGGCTGCACGAGCTCGACCCCGCCGACGTCTGGCGCGACACGCCCGGGCCGGCGTTCGGGCTGGTCAGAGGCCGGGATTGAGGCTGGGGCCGAGGCCGGGGGAAGCCGGGGTCGTGTCGAGGCTGGGGTTGAGCACCCCTGGCTGTCCCGGAGCAGGCACAGCACGCTGGTCAAGGCGGCGCGGGGGCGTCGGCCGCGACAGACGGAGGAAACCATGCGTGCAGCACTCGCCACCGGGGCCGGCGCCCCGTTGTCCCTGGTCGAACGTGAGATCCCGGAGCCGGGCCCGGGCGAGGTCCTGATCAGGGTCACCGCCTGCGGCCTGTGTTTCACCGACCTCAACCTGCTTCGCGGGCACTACCCGTTCGCCCGCTTCCCGGTCGTTCCCGGCCACGAGATCACCGGCACGGTCGCGGCGCTCGGCAGCGGCGTCACCGGACTGTCCGTGGGCGACGCGGTCGGGGCCCAGTTCCTGTACGACTCCTGTGGTCACTGTGACTACTGCGTGTCCGGCGACCAGATCCTCTGCCCGGCCAAGCGCATCACCGGCATCACGAACGACGGCGGCTACGCCGAATACGGCCTGTTCAAGAGCGGATATGTGACCCCGCTCCCGGCCGGGCTCGACCCGGTGGCCGCGGCGCCGCTGATGTGCGCGGGCCTCACCGCGTTCAACGGCCTGCGCCGGGCCGGTGCCACGGCGAACTCCCGGGTGGCGGTCATCGGCGCCGGCGGCATCGGCGCCCTCGCCGTCCGGTACGCCGTCGCGATGGGCGCCCGGGTCGCCGTGATCGGCCGCTCGGCCGAGGGCGAGGCGGCCGCCAAGGAGCTCGGCGCGGAGACGTACGTGGCGAGCCGCGACACCGACCCCGCCGCCGCACTCAAGGCGTGGGGCGGCGGCGCGGACGTCATCCTGAACGCCGCCCCCTCCAACGAGGCCGCCTCCGCCGTCCTCACCGGGCTCGCCCCGGACGGCACGCTGGTGCTCTGCGGCTACGACAACACGCCGCTCACCCTCAGCGCCCAGCCGATGGTGCTCAACCGGCTGCACGTCATGGCGTCCCCGTCCGGATCGCCCCACGATCTGCGCGACACGCTGGCCTTCTCCGCCCGGCACGGCATCCTGCCCGCGGTCACGCCGATCGGCCTCGACGGAGCCCCGGAGGCTCTCGACGCCATGGGCAGCGGGTCCGGCGGCGGCCGCCGCGTCATCACGTTCGCCTGACTCGTGTTCGCCTGACTCCAAGGAACACCGATGAGCAAGACCATTCTGATCACCGGTGCGAGCTCCGGCTTCGGCGCGCTGTCCGCGCGCGCCCTGGCCCGCGCCGGGCACACCGTGTACGCCGCCATGCGCGCCACCACCGGGCGCAACGCCCCTCGCGTCGCCGAGGCGGCCGAATTCGCCAAGGAGCACGGCGTCGACCTCCGTACGGTCGAGCTGGACGTGCTCTCGCAGGAGTCGGTGGACGCCGCGGTCGCGACCGTCCTGGCCGAGGCGGGCGCCATCGACGTGGTCGTCCACAACGCCGGCCACATGGTGCTCGGCCCCACCGAGGCGTTCACCCCCGAGGAGCTCGCCGCCGTCTACGACACGAACGTGCTGGGCAGCCAGCGGCTCAACCGGGCGGTCCTGCCGCACATGCGCGAGCGGGGGCACGGCCTGCTGCTGTGGATCGGCTCCAGCTCCACCAGGGGCGGCACCCCGCCCTACCTCGCGCCGTACTTCGCCGCCAAGGCCGCGGCCGACGCCTTGGCGGTGTCGTACGCGGCCGAGCTGGCCCGCTTCGGCATCGAGACCACGATCGTCGTCCCCGGCGCGTTCACCTCGGGCACCAACCACTTCGCCAACGCCGGACACCCGGCCGAGCAGGCGGTGATCGCGGCCTACGACGAGCGGTACGGCGCGCTCATGGAGCAGGTGGGCGAGCGGCTGGCCGCGCTGCAGCCGCCCGGCGCCGACGCCTCACTGGTCGCCGACGCCGTCGTCCAGGTCGTGGACACCCCGCACGGCACGCGGCCCTTCCGGGTGCACGTGGATCCGGTGGACGACGGGTCGGCCGAGGTGAGCGAGGTCGCCGACCGCGTCCGCGCCCGTTTCCTCACCCGCATCGGGCTGGCGGACCTGCTGCACCCTGTCTGATCTTCTTCCGCGCCTGACCTTCTCCGGCGCCTGATCTTCTCCGGCGCCTGACCTTCTCCGGCTCGGCTATCGGGGGCGGACCACGCGCGTCTCGTCCCAGACCGGCTCGGGCGACTCGTACACCCGCCCGTCGGAGCCGAAGACCATATAGCGGTCGAAATCGGCCGCGAACCAGCGGTCGTGCGTCACCGCCAGCACCGTGCCCTCGAAAGCGTCCAGGCCCTGTTGCAGGGCCTCGGCGCTGGCGAGGTCGAGGTTGTCGGTCGGCTCGTCGAGCAGCAGCAGCGTCGCGCCCGACAGTTCGAGCAGCAGGATCTGCAGGCGGGCCTGCTGACCGCCCGACAGCGTCTCGAACCGCTGCTCGGCGACCCGCCCGGCGAGCTCGTAGCGGGCCAGGGCCTTCATCGCCTCGTTCTTCAGCCGGGCGTGCTCGGTCATGACGATCTCGCAGGGCGTACGGCCGAGCAGCTCGGGCCGGGCGTGGGTCTGGGCGAAGTGCCCGGGGACGACCCGCGCGCCGAGCCTGACCGTGCCGGTGTGGCGCACGTCCTCCCCGGCCAGCAGCCGCAGGAAGTGCGACTTGCCCGAGCCGTTCGAGCCCAGCACGGCGACCCGCTCGCCGTACCAGACCTCCAGATCGAAGGGCTTCATCAGCCCGGTCAGCTCCAGGCTCTCGCAGATCACGGCTCGTTTGCCCGTACGGCCGCCGCGCAGCCGCATGCTGATGACCTGGTCCTTCGGCGCGAGCTCCGGCGGCCCCGCCTCCTCGAACCGGCGCAGCCGGGTCTGCGCGGCGTGGTAGGCCGGGGCCATGCCGTCGTTGTATGTGGCCTTCTGCTTGAGCATGACCACCAGGCGCTTGAGCTTGGCGTGCTCCTCGTCCCAGCGCCTGCGCAGCTCGTCGAGCCGCTCGTTGCGCTCCCGCCGCGCCTCGGCGTACGTCGCGAAGCCGCCGCCGTGGATCCAGACGTTGCCGGACTCGACCGTGACGATCCGGTCGGCGGCGTTGGCGAGCAGCTGCCGGTCGTGGGAGACCAGCAGCACGGTCTTGGGCGTCTCGCGCAGCGCCGTCTCCAGCCACACCTTGCCCGGCACGTCGAGGTAGTTGTCGGGCTCGTCGAGCAGCAGCACCTGGTCGGGCCCGCGCAGCAGGGCCTCCAGCACCAGCCTCTTCTGCTCACCGCCCGACAGCGTGGCGACCTCGCGATACTTCACCCTGTCGTACGGCGTGCCGAGGGCGGCCATCGTGCAGGCGTCCCAGAGCACCTCGATGTCGTAGCCCCCGGCGTCGGTGTAGTCGGTGATCGCCTGGGCGTACCGCATCTGGGTCTTCTCGTCGTCCCGCTCCATCATCGCCAGCTCGGCGGCGTCGAGCCGTTCGGCCGCCGTCCTGACCCGTTGCGGCGCGACGCTGAGCAGCAGGTCCTGCACCGTGCGGCCGTCCCGGATGTTGCCGACGAACTGCCGCATCACGCCGAGCCCGCCCGAATGGGCCACCGTGCCCTCGACCGGCTGGAGATCGCCCGCGATCATCCGCAGCAGGGTCGTCTTGCCCGCGCCGTTCGGCCCGACCAGGGCCGCCTTGACGCCCTCCCCCACACGGAACGACACGTCGTTCAGGAGCGTCCTGCCGTCTGGCAGCACATGTGTCAGATGCCCGACCTCGACGTGTCCCACAGCGGCGTTCCCTTCTCGCTCCTGGCGCAGGCTACTTGCCGGGTTCACGATCGGCATCCCAATTCCTCGGCGGCGGCTTCGAGCTGAGTGGCGGCACGCGGGCGAGGCGCACCCCTGGTGGCCCGGCGCCCGGTCTTTTCCGCAGTGCCGGGGTTCCTTGACCTGGTGGCGAATCGTCCGGAAATAGCCTGGCTTTTCAGGGGATTTCCGAGTCAAAGGGGCCGGATATGTCAACGAATCCGATCCTCGACTGCCCGCTCGACCAGGTGCCGGAGGGCCCGGAGTTCATCGAGGCCGCCATGCGATGGCACTTCAGCCCCGAGACCGGCTCGCCGTACTGGCTGGAACGGGCGAAGACGCTCGGCTTCGACCCGCGCGAGGACGTGCGCACCTTCGAGGACCTGCGCCGCTTTCCCAACGTGGCCAACGAGCTGCGCGGCGTCCGGGTGGAGGACCTGATCCCCCGGGGGTACGGCCCGGACGCGGACGTCATCGGCGTGTACGAGAGCGGCGGCACGACCGGGCCGCCCAAGCGCGTGGTGCTGCTGCGCGACTGGATGGAACGGCTGATGCACCACACCGAGAAGGATCTGCAGGTGAAGGGTTATCCCGAGAGCGGCCACTGGCTGGCGCTCGTGCCGACCGGGCCGCACGTCTTCGGCGAGCTGGTCCGCTGGCAGGCCGCGCGGCGGGGCGGCGTCCCCTTCACCGTCGACATGGACCCCCGATGGGTCAAGAGATGCATCGCCGAGGGCCGCGCCGACGAGGCCGAGCGCTACGCCGAGCACCTGGTCGACCAGTGCGCCCACATCCTGGAGACCCAGGACGTGCGGGTCCTGGTGACCACGCCGCCGCTGCTGACCCGGCTGGCCCGCAGGAACGCGCTCATCGACCTGATCAACGCGAAGATCGACGTGATCGGCTGGGGTGGCGCGCACATGGATCCCGACACCCACTATCTGCTCCGCACGGAGGTCTTCCCGGACGTCAAGCTGTACGGCACGTACGGCAGCACGATGATCCTCGGCGGGCTGGGCGAGCGCATCGTGCCGCCGGAGCAGGACATCGTCATCTTCGACGCCTTCTCCCCCTACATCACGTTTTCCGTGATCGATCAGGAGAGCGGCGCGCCCGTCCGATACGGCGACCGCGGCCAGGTGGTGATGCACCACGTCAGCAAGAGCTTCCTGCTGCCCAACAACCTCGAACGCGACCTGGCCACCCGCGTGGCGGCGCCGCCGGGGCAGCTGGGCGACTCCGTCGCCGACGTCGGCCCGCTCCCCACCTTCGAGAACGAGCAGGTCATCGAGGGGGTGTACTGATGGACGAGCTGATCCGGCTCGACGCGCTTGGAGCGGGCGGGGCCTATCACAGCCGCAGCCGGTTGACGATCACCGAGCTGACCGGGACGCCGGTCGCCGAGCTGAGCCTGGTGCCGCGGCTGTTCGTGCAGCGGACGATGGCGGCCCTGCGCGAGGCGCGCACCCTGCCTGCCCACGATCGGGCGGCGGCCCTCGCCCGCGCGGGACGGCTCTTCGCGACCGGCGTGGTGGACGGCATCCCGGCGGAGAGATACCAGCACATCGTCAGCCGCGTCTCCGGGATGCCGATCACCGTGGTCCGTTCGGCGACCGAGGGCATCGGGCGGCGCGCCGCCGAGGCGTACCGCACCACCCGGTACGCCCGTCCGCAGGGCGCGGTGGACGACTGGCGCGACCCGCTCACCCGCAACGGCCACGCGGTCTGGACCCGGCGCGGCGACGTCTTCGCCGTACACGCCGCGGGCAACCACCCGGGCGTGCACACGCTGTGGCTGGAGGCCCTGGCGCTGGGCTACCGGGTCGCGGTGCGGCCGTCGCGGCGCGAGCCGTTCACCCCGCACCGCCTGATCACGGCGCTGCGCGAGTCGGGGTTCGGCGACGACCAGGTGGTGCTCCTGCCGACCGACTACGCGGTGGCCGACGACGTCATCCGCGACGCCGACCTCGCCATGGTGTACGGCGGCGAGGAGGTCGTGAACAAGTACGGCAACGACGTCAGGGTGCTGCCTCAGGGCCCGGGACGGTCCAAGATCCTGCTCACCGGACGCGACTGGGAGTCCCATCTGGGGACGATCGTGGAGTCGATCAGCGCCTTCGGCGGGACGGCCTGCGTGAACGCGACCGCCGTCTTCGTGGAGGGCGATCCCGCACCGGTGGCCGAGGCCGTCGCGGAACGGCTCGCGGCGATCCCGAGCCTGCCGCCGGAGGACGACGGCGCGGTGCTGCCCGTCCAGCCGGTCGCGGACGCGCACGCGATCGAGAAATACCTGCTCGACCACGTGAACGGCGCGACGCCCGTGCTCGGCGGCGACGGCGTGGTGGACGACCTGGGCGACGGCAGCGCGGCGCTGCGGCCGGCCGTCTTCCGGGTGAACCGGCCAGATGCGCCCCAGACGGGCATCGAGCTGGCGTTCCCCTGCGTGTGGTTCGCGCCCTGGAGCCGGGCGGACGGCGTCGAGCCGCTCAGGAACACGCTCGTGCTGACCGCGATCACGGATGACGAGGGGCTGGTCGACCGGTTGGTGGAGGATCCGTCGATCAGGAACGTCTACCTGGGGGACACCCCCACCTATCTGATGCCGCCGTGGGTGCCGCACGACGCCTACCTCGGCGAGTTCCTCATGCGCACAAAAGGTGTCATCCGCACTTAGCGCGCTGTGCGCCCTTAAACAACCGCAAAAGGCCCAGTAGATTGCGGGCATGCACAGGACGAGACGGTGGCGGCGCCGCCTGCTGTGGACGCTCGCCGTCGTCGTGGTGCTCGCCGTCGTCGCCGTCGGCGGCGCGGGCTGGTACTACTCCGGCCTGGTCATCGACCCCGTCCACACCTCCGGCTATCCCCTGGAGGTGACGGCCGTCGACGGCGACCAGGTCACCATCAAGGGCGGCTCCGACACGGCCGCCCCCGGCACATACGGCCTGACCTGGGCGGACGGCAACGCGCTGCTGGGCCAGGTGGTCACGAGCGGGGCCGGCACGGTGACCAGGAAGGTCGCCGAGGTCGTGCGCGGCGAGCTGCGTCCCGGCGTGCGGGCCTACTTCGACCGCTGGCTGTGGGGCCACGGGACCCCGGCCGCCGCCGGCGTGCCGTACACGGACGTGAAGATCCCCTCGCCGCTCGGCGACTTCCCCGGCTGGCGGACCGAGGGCACCTCCACGACCTGGGTGATCGCCGTACACGGCCGCAACGGCGGCCCGGCGGAGGCTCTGCGCGTGCTGCCGGTCTTCCACAGCCTGGGGATGCCGGTGCTGGGCATCACCTACCGCAACGACGAGAACGCCCCGGCGAGCGAGGACGGCAAGCTCCACCTTGGCGCCACCGAATGGCAGGACGTCGCGGCGGCCATCACGTACGCCAGGAAGCAGGGCGCGACCGGCATCGTCCTGTACGGCTGGTCGATGGGCGGGGGCATCGTGCCGATGACCGTGCGCAACCTGCCCGGCGAGCCGATCAAGGCCATGATCCTCGACAGCCCGGTCATCGACTGGCGGGCGCCGATCGCCCTCGGGGCCGAGCAGATGGGCGTGCCCGGCTTCCTCGTATCGGTGGGCGAATGGGTCATCGAACGACGCACCGGCGTGTCCTTCGACGACATCGACCACCTGCGGCACGCCCGCGAGTTCACGATCCCCACGCTGGTCTTCGTGGACGACGACGACGCGACCGTGCCGACCGGTCCGGCGCTGCGGTTCGCCGAGGCCCGCTCCGACATCGTCAGGCTCGTACGGACCAGCGGAGGCGGGCACACCGGCTCCTGGAACGCGGACCCCGGGCGTTACGAGCGTGAGGTCAAGGAGTTCGTCTCGTCCCTGTGACAGGAGCCGGGGACCACGACGGTCATCGAGCCGCCGACCGGGGTGAAACAGAGCCGTTCGTACACGCGCCCGGCCGGGTCGCCCTCAGACACGGCCAGGCCCGGCCGTCGGCCGCCGCCCTCTCCCGTACGGCGGCCGGCATGCGCGTGCCGAGGCCGGAGGGCGTGCGGGCGGGATGGCGGAAGACCTCCACCACCCAGGGCCGGCTGTGGTGGAGCATGACCGGCACGCCGCCCGCCCCGGTCAGAAGCACGCGTTCCACACGAGGGAGGATCTCGGAGCCCGACGAGGCCGGGCGACACCCTTTTCCGGACCGGAAGCTCCGCCGCGTCTACGTGCAGGGATGACCCACTTCCTCCGGGGTTGAGCATGGGCTTCGGAGACGGAGTCGGAAAAAGATGGCGTGGCCCGGGAACAACAACTCCGGACACGTGGTTGGATGAAGTGTGGCCGGTGTGCAGGTGTCCCCGGGCCTCACCTAATTTGCCTTCGCGGACTACCGTTCGGCTGGAGCCGCGTTGTGCCTTTCGCCGAGAGGCGACCCGGCACCGGCACCACACGTGCGGGACCCCGGCAGGAGATCCTCCTGCCGGGGTCCTGGCGTCTACGGGGTCTTCCGATGTCTCTGCGGAGTCTTCTCGGCGGTGAACGGTTCACCGCCGCAGGACGCCTGAGCCCTGCGGATATCAACCTCCTTACCCCTTTGCATCCACTTTTGTCGGCTGAGGGTGACAAGATGCGTCCGTGCCTGATTTGGATCCGCAGTCGATCGCCTCCTACTGGGACGCGGAGGCAGACACCTTCGACGACGAGGCCGACCACGGGCTGCGCGACCTCCGGGTCCGCGCGGCCTGGGCGGGACGGCTGCGGTCCTGGATGCCGCGGCCTCCCACCGACGTCCTCGACCTGGGTTGCGGCACCGGGTCGCTGACGCTGCTGCTGGCCGAGCAGGGGCATCGGCCGGTGGGCGTCGACCTGTCCCCCAGGATGGCCGAGACGGCCCGGGGCAAGCTGGCCGCCGCGGGCTTCACCGCACCCGTCCTCACCGGCGACGCGAGCGACCCGCCGGCCGACGCCGGCACCTCCTTCGACGTCGTCCTGGCCCGGCACCTGCTGTGGACCCTGCCCGCGCCGGAGCACGCGTTGCAGACCTGGATGGGCCTGCTGCGCCCACACGGCCGGCTGATCCTCATCGAGGGCAACTGGCAGGCCTCCGGAGACGGCCCGCCGTACGTGCCGGGCGCCCACTCTCTGCCCTGGCTCGGCGGGGTGAGCGCCGAACCACTCGTCGAGGTGCTCCGGCCGTACGCGTCGAGTGTGGCGGTGGAACCGCTGACCGACCCGGTTCTGTGGGGAAAGCCCGTCCACGACGAGCGATACGCCGTCATCGCCCACCGCTGAGCTGCGTAATTCGCGGAAAACACACAATGCCGATTCCGTAAACGTCTCGGCAATTAGTCGAAGCATATTGCCGGCGAAATGCGCGGGCAAAGCGCGGCCTGGTCATCGCGTCGTAGCCGACAGCCACGTCCAAGGGCGCACATGGAATTCCGCAGCGGTCGGCCCGGGAGGGGTCAACTCGCCTGGACGGGCTCCGGAGGCGTGTGCCAACGATTGAGATACGACCCGATCGCTGATCGGAGAGGAGTATCTCTATGCACGGCACTCGATTCTCATTACTGCTGGGTCCGGCAGTCCTGTCCGCAGTCACGCTCTGGCCGGCCATCGCATCGGCCGCCACCACCGCCCACCCCACCGGCCTCGCCGCCGCGCTGAGCGCGCCGCGGGCCGACGAGCCGAGCACCGACCTCGGCGAGCAGTCGGAGGAGGCGGCCCGGGAGAGCGGACGCGCGTACCAGGAGGAGAGCGGGTACGGGCGGGAGAGCGCCCAGGAAGAGGAAGGTTCGTCGGGCGAGGAGTCGAGCGGCAGCACCCAGTCGGAGAGCGACCTCGGCCATCAGCGCTCGCGGTCCTCGCTGAACGAGTCGTCACTGGGCCAGTCGTCGCTGCGCGAGTCGTCACTGAGCCAGTCGTCGCTCAGCGAGCAGTCGTCCAGCCGTCCGATCAGCTACACGCGGACGATCACGTACCAGCGCCCGGTCACGCAGACGCGGATGGTGACTGAGAGCCGTCCGGTCACGTTCACCCGGCACGTCACCTACCAGCGCCCGGTCACCGAGACGCGTACGGTCACCCGGATGCGCCCGGTCACCGAGACGCGCCAGATCACCTATCAGCGTCCCGTGACCTACACGCGCATGGTCACCGAGACCCGGCCGGTCATCCACCAGGAGACCTTCCAGCGTCCGGTCACCCAGACGCGGTACGTCACCGAGTCACGTCCTGTGACGCGGTACGTCACCTATCAGCGTCCCGTGGTGAAGTACGTCACCGAGCGCCGCGCGGTCACCCACCAGGAGACCTTCCAGCGGCCCGTCACCGAGACGAAGTTCGTCACCGAGACGCGCCCGGTGACCCGCCAGGAGACCTTCCAGCACCCGGTCACGCAGACGCGCTTCGTCACCGAAAGCCGTCCGGTCAGCTACACCCGGATGGTGCCGGAGACCCACGAGGTGAAGTCCACGCACTGGGTCACCGAGAGCCGTCCGGTCAGCTACACGCGCATGATGACCTACCAGCGCCCGGTCACCGAGACGAAGTACGTCACCGAGTCGCGGCAGGTCACCAGCTACAGCCGGCCCATGATGCACCAGTCCTCCTCCAGCGGCAGCAGCGAGGAATGCGACTGATGAGCCGGGAAGCCAAGCCCTGACATCCAGTCGGGCCACGAGGGGCACGAGCGGTTCCCGCCCGTGCCCCTTCCGCACGTGCGCCCAGCGTCATTCGTCGAAGACGTCACAGCGCCTGGAGTCGTCCGGGTCGTCCCTCAGACACCCTTCGTCCACGGCATTGGACACCCCGGGCAGATCGATCGCCGCACTCAACACGGCCTGGGGGTCGGCGCCGGGGACGAGTTTCAGGCGGAAGGACTCCGGCATGTCCTCGACCCTGGTCGCCGCCGGCAGCGCGGGGTCCGCCTCGCTTCTGCGGAAGTTCTCGAACGCCGTCCGTGCTCTGCCCCACCCCCATGACCAGGGCGATCTCGGCGTCCGCCAGGTCGAGGTAGTAGCGCAGCACCAGCGCCTCCCGCTGGCGCCGGGGCAGCCGGGCCAGCGCGAGCAGCACCGCGAGCCGCACCAGGCCGACCCGGTGCTCGCGATACAGGCCCGCCAGATCGGCCCGGGGAGGCGGTGCGGGCGGAGCGAGCGCCGTCGGCCATAGGGATTCACGATCCATGCAGTGTGAACGCGCACCCCCGCCGATCCGCTGCTCGCGGATTTCCGGCCGCACACGTGCGAAGGCCCCTCCGGACGATGGTCCGGAGGGGCCTCGCGACGTCGCGCCTGGTGTCACGCCTGACCGGTGTGCATCGCCCGCCGGCTCAGTTCCGCGTGCTTCCGAACAGGCAGAACGGGCAGAACGGTTCGCGCTGGACGCACACCTTCACGGAGTCGCTGTCGTTGGCCGGATCGAGGTCGAGCTCCTCGCCGCCGACGGTGGCGGTGTTGACCGTCTCCGCGACCGCGGTGGCCTTCGCGCGGACGACCAGCGTGGCCGTCGCGCCACTGGCCAGCGTTCCCACCGCCCACGTGCCCCCGGCGTACGTGCCGGTCGACGGCGTGGACGACAGGAAGGCGAGGTTGGCGGGCAGGACGTCCTTGACGGCGACGCCGGTGGCGTCGTTGGGCCCGGCGTTGGCGACCGTGACCCGATAGGTGACGGTCTCGCCCACGGTGACCTCGGTCCGGTCCGCGGACTTGACCACGCTCAGGTCGACGGCCGGGTTGACCTCGGTGACGGACCAGATGGCGCTGGACATCGGCGCTCCCTCGGGCCCCGTCCAGCAGCCGGGATCGGCAACTTCCTCGACGACATCTTCTTCGGCACCCCGGCGTCGGTGCCGAGACGCCCGCGGTGGGACAGCCGCCAGTAGAGCTTCTGCCCGGGGGTCGTCGGGCGGTCCTGGTAGAGGGTCGAGACCTGGTTGGCGTTGAGCTCCGCGAACTGCGCGCCCTCCGCCGCCGGAACGTTCATCCGGGGGCTCCAGATCTCGATCCTGTGGTCGGTGGCGGTCGTCCGCCAGCCCGGCACCGCGTTGGGACCGCTCTGCGAGGCGTCCGGCAGCGAAGCCCATGTCCCGGTGACGACGGGCCTCTCGAACCCGCCGTTGACCAACGCCACCTGCTCGGGGCACGACGCGGGGTTCGGCGCCGCCGCCCGCGGCGTCACCGTGGCCGCGGCCTCGGTGCGTACGGGCGCGGCTCCGGCGAGGACCGCGTCGGACAGCGTCAGCGGGACAGCCGCCGCCACCAGGGCGGCGATGGGATAACACATCCTGCGGATGCGCCTCATCGATCAACGTCCTCTCGTCGTGGCGATTCACCAGGCCGTACGACCGGCGCCGGCACCGCACGGAAGATTCGTGCGGCGGGGACGAGAGGAGCGGCACGACACGTGCGGCCGTGCCAACAGTTGGCCGGACTTGTTCTCTGCCGACCCTGCGCAGGGAAGATCTGGATCTATGTCGACGGCTCCCGCGGCCAGAACCGGACCAGGAACCGCTCCCGCGGATCCGCGTCGTCATCGGCCCGCGTGCACACCCGTACGTTCCACAGCCGTTCCGGCTCGCCGAGCAGCAGGAAGCCGTCCTGCACGTCCGAGTACAGCGTCGTCGCGCAGACTTCGCCGGTCTCCGAGCGGAACACGCCGGTGACGACATCCGCCCACGCGTCGCGCTGGTCCCCCGGCTCGTCGTCCCACGCTTCGAGCGTGAGGCTCACGAGGTCGTCCTCCGCCGAGAGCGCGAGGCCGCGGTGGTCGGACGGCTCGAAGGGGTCCCAGGACGACGACACGTCCACGACGAAGAAGGTCCCGTCGTGGACGTGCAGCTCACAGTCGCTACGCGAGATCAGGGGCATGCGGACCGCCGGTGGTGAGAGACGGATGACGTACGACCGCCGCCCTGAGCAGCCGGTCGTGGAGGAGCCGGGCGTCGGCGTCGAGGAACGCCGCCAGCCCGCCGGCGAGCAGGAGCACCAGCCCGATGTCGGGAACGAAGGCGAGGAAGGGGAAGGCCAGCGTGCGCAGGGCCGCCCTGCCCGCGCCCAGCCGTCCACCCGTCCGCACGTCGACGACGCGTACGCGCAGCAGCCGCTTGCCGAGCGTCCGGCCCCACACGGCGTGCTGCACCCAGACATAGAGGAGCAGTATGAGCAGGTCGAGCAGCTCTTCGGGCCGCACGCTGCCCTCCAGCACGTCGCCGAGCCGTCCCAGCAGGCCCTGGTCGAACCAGGTGAACCAGACGCTCGGATCGACCAACGACCAGGCCGGTTCCACGACCAGGCGGAGAGCAGCGACGACGACCAGGTAGTCGATCAGAGCCGCCACCGGACGACGCCACGCCGTCCCGCCGACGGCCGGCTCTTCCCGGGCCGCCGTACGCGACGCGGCGAACACCAGCGCCGCGGCCAGCAGGAGGCACCGCTGGTTCGGTCCCCAGCTGTCGAGCACCCTGCGGAACCACTCGGCGCTGAGTATCGGAACCGTCTGCAAGCAGCCCTCGGGCTCGACGTACATCGGGGTGAGGGGCTCGACGACGGCGATCACGACGAGAAGCCCCGCGACGCGCCTGCCGACGATCGCGCGATCCGTGTCGCGCACGTACGCCAGGAGCCCTAGGAGCACGGCCAGAGCGGGAACCGCCCAGCTCTCGGCGGTTTCCACCACCCTCGACAGGTCATCGCGCAGCGTGGACAGCGGCCATTCGTCGCCGCCCGGCCTGCCGACGCACCCCTGGATCACGAAGGGCCCGTTCTCCACCCGCCGCAGCTCCCATGTCGGAACGGCGGCCAGGGCGACCGCGGCCAGCCAGGCCGGAACGGCGAGCCAGGCCGGCAGGCGTGGGCGTCTCACGCCCGGTCCATGTCCGGCAGGAACGGGTGCACCACGACCCGGCATGATCATCTCCTCCCGCGAGCCCCCAACCTAACGGCCGGGCGGCTGGCGGGAACCCGAAATGATCAGGAAAAGCGGCGGTACGGCTCAGCGGGCGGCGCGCACGGCCTCCCGCGCCGCGCGGGCGAGCTTCTCGTCGTACGGCCGGCCCAGCTCACGCGCGAGCTCGATCGTGCGGTCGAGCAGCGCCAGCGCCTCGTCATGGCGGCCCGCCACGCGGCAGGTCTCGGCGTAGGTGTGCAGGAAGTCGATCTCCAGTTGCACCTCGGCCAGCGGTTCCAGCAGCTCGAAGGCCCGCCGGTGGTGGTCGAGCGCCTTCTCCAGCGAACCCGCGATCCGCAGCGCGACACCGAGATAGTTGTGGCACCACGCCTGGTTGTGCTGGAGATTGTGCTGCTCGGACAGCGTCAACGCCTCGTGCAGCCTGCGCTGCGACTCCGCCGGGTCGTCCGGCGCCAGCGCGAGACCGAGCGTGACGAGCCCGGTGACCCGCGCGGGCCCGTCCGCCAGGGCGAGGGACGCCCGGGCGAGTTCGGCGGCTTCGTCGCGCCGCCCGAGGTGGAGCGTCACCCACCCGTCGAAGGCCAGCGCCTGCGACTGCCCCATCCGGTGCCCGAGCTTCTCGAACAGCTCGCGTGCCCGCCGGAAGTGCGCCTGCGCCGCTTCGAGGTCGCCGAGGTCCCGCCGTACGAAACCGATGCGCAGCGCGAGGGCGGCGGCGGTGTCGTCGTCCGGCCCCGACCGCTCGGCCGTCTCGTAGGCCGACAGCGCCTCGCCGAGGCGTCCGGCGGCGGCCCGGGCGAAACCGAGGTCCGCGAGCAGCGCGGCCCGCTGCCGATCGCGGCCGAGACGCCCAGCGGCGTCCGCGGCGGCTTCGAGCAGGCGCGCCTGGTCGTCGGTGCCGCGGTGGCGGAAGAACCAGACCCGCATGGCCTGCGGCAGCTCGGCCACCACCTCGTCCATGCCCAGCCGTACGGCGGTGTCGAAGCAGGCCACCAGGTTGACGTATTCGAGGTCGAACCACGCCATCGCCTTCGCCGGGTCTCCCGGCGCGGGGTCCTTGCGGTGCGGTGAGGGCAGCGTGCGGTCGTGGGCGACGGCCTGCGCCAGATAATGCGTCAGCACCCGGCGCAGCGCGGCTTCGGCCCGTGGCTCCTCCTCGGCGGCGAGGTCTGCCGCGTACTGCCGGAGCAGATCGTGCATCCGATATCGCCCCGGCGAGGGCTCCTGCACCAGGTGGGCGTCGACCAGTTCCTCCAGCGCGGCTGCGGCACGGTCGGGCGGCATGTCGGCGAGCGCGCCCGCGGCCGAGGCGTCGAAATCGGTGCCCGGCAGCACGCCCAGCAGCCGGAACATCCGGCGCTGAGCCGTGTCGAGCTGCTGCAGCGACATGCCGAACGCCGCGTCGAAACGGCTGGGGGTGGCGCGCAGCCGTTCGGCCAGCACGGCCACCGTCCAGCCCGGACGGTGGCGAAGCCGCGCGCCCGCCATCCGCAGCGCCAGCGGGAGCCCGCCGCACTGGCGCAGCACCTGGCCGACCGCCTCCTCTTCGGTGAGCGACAGCCCGGCCGCCCGGCCGAACAGGTGCGCCGCGTCGTCGTCGGCCAGCGGCTCCAGGGACACCGGCGGCACCGCGTCCAGGCTGACCAGCCGGTGACGGCTGGTGACCAGCACCGCGGACTTCCCCGCGCCAGGAAGCAGCGGACGCACCTGCTCGGCGTCGACCGCGTTGTCGAGCACGACGAGGACCCGCAGGCGCGACAGCTCCGACCGCCACAGCGCCGCACGTTCGGCGGTGCCGGCCGGGGGATGCGTGACGTCCAGCGCGCCCAGCAGCCGGCCCAGCGCGGCGTGCGGCTCCAGCGGCTCCTGTCCCGGGGTGAAGCCCTGCAGGTCGAGATAGAGCCCGCCGTCCGGGAACGCGGAGACGAGCCGATGGGCCACGTGCACGGCCAGGCTGGTCTTGCCCACGCCCGCCATGCCGTCGATCGCCGCCGCGCCGGTGGTGCGGATCAGCTCCTCGACCAGGGCACACTCGGCTTCCCTGCCGGTGAAGTCGAACAGGTCGGCCGGCAGATCGTTGCGCCGCCGGGCGGGCGCCGCTCCGGCTTCGGCCGCCTCGGCCCACAGCGCGCGCAGTGGCCGGGGATCGCGTCCCACGGCCCGGCACAGCGCCACGACGGCCTCCCACGGCGGCACGAGCTGTCCGGTCAGATATCGCGACAACGACGAGCTGCTCAGCCCCGTCTGGGCGGGCGAGAGCGCGCAGGCTGAGCCCGCTCAGCTCCTTGATCCGGCCGAGCTGAGCCACCAGTCGTTCCTGGGGGCTGGACACGTGCAACACCGTACCCGTCCCGGCCCGTACGGACGGATCGGCGGCGCGTTCGCGCAGGTCAGCAGCGTTATCGGTGTCCCACGGTGTCCCACTGGGCAGGCGCCGCCGGGCACGCCGATGGTCTGATAGCTCGTGTCGGAAACACCTGCGGCGAAGGAGTGGCGATGTCGACCGAGCGCATGCCGAACCCGGCGGCTTTGATCCCCGAGGCGATGGAGGCCCTGATGGCGCTCAACAGGGCCGTCGCGGGCGCCGGAGTGGACGGCAGACTGCTGGCGCTGAGCCACCTGCGGGCCAGCCAGATCAACGGCTGTGCTCCCTGCGTCGCCGGGGGCGTCCACCAGGCCCGGCGGCACGGCGCGACCGATGACCAGGTGCACGCCGTCGCCGCGTGGCGGGAGACGCCGTGGTTCAGCGACGAGGAGCGTGCCGCACTGGCCCTGACCGAGGCCGTCACCCGGCTCGCCGACCGGCCCGACCCCGTGCCCGACCAGGTGTGGGACGTGGCCGCCACGCACTTCGACCAGAAGGAGCTGGCCGCGCTGCTGCTCAACATCGCGATCGCCAACGCCTTCAACCGGCTCAACGTGCCGACCCGACAGCAGGCGGGCCAGTGGTGACGCCGTCCCCCATCACCGCCTGAAGCCGTACATCACAGAAGAGAGGAAATCGTCATGTCGAAGACCACCACCGCCAAGGGCCAGAAGTACGACGGGTTCACCGAGGAAGAGCGCGACGCGATGAAGGAGCGCGCCAAGGAGCTCAAGACGAGCGCACGGCGGGGCGCCAAGGCCGACACGGAGAGCGAGGTGCTCGCCAAGATCGCCGAAATGCCCGAGTCCGACCGGGTCATCGCCGAGCGCCTGCACGCCGTGATCAAGGCCGCCGCGCCGACCCTGACCCCGAAGCTGTGGTACGGCATGCCGGCGTACGCCCACAACGGCAAGATGGTCTGCTTCTTCCAGGCCGCGGCGAAGTTCAAGGCCCGCTACGCGACGCTCGGCTTCAGCGACGCGGCGAACCTCGACGACGGAGCCATGTGGCCGGCGTCGTACGCCCTGGCCGAGCTGACCCCCGAGGTCGAGGAGAGGATCGCCGCGCTCCTGAAGCAGGCGCTGAGCTGAGAAGGTCCGGCTACCTTCACGACGTCAGCCTCATGACGTCAGTCGACAAGCGCCGAGCCGAAGACCCACGGGGACGTCTGGGAGATGAAGTCCCCGGGGAATCCGAGCTCGAAGCCGGTGGCCTCCTCCAGCCGGGCGATGCTTTCCGGCGGCAGGGTGAGGCCGGCGGCGGCGAGGTTGTCGCGGAGCTGGTCGGCATCGCGCGCCCCGACGATGGGATGGATCGCGCGCGACCGGCTCGCGGTCCACGCGATGGCCACCTGGGAGGGCGTGGCCCCGAGGTCGTCGGCGACGTCCTGCACCACCCGGGCCATCGCGTGGTCACGGGCCGACAGCGACTCCGCGTTCAGCCGGCCGCCGGTCGCGGGGGCGCCGGGGCGGGTGTACTTGCCGGACAGCACGCCGCCGCCCAGCGGGCTCCAGGCGGTGACGCCCAGCCCCAGCGACTCGGCCATCGGCAGCAGCTCGCGTTCGATGTCGCGCTGGAGCAGGCTGTACGGCACCTGGAGACCGACGAACGGGCTCCACCCATGCCACTGCGCCAGCGTGTTGGCCCGCGACACGATCCAGGCGGGGGCGTCGGAGATCCCCACGTAAAGAACCTTGCCGGAGCGGACCACGTCGTCCAGCGCGCGCATGGTCTCCTCGATCGGCGTGTCGCGGTCCCACATGTGCACCCAGTAGACGTCCACGTAGTCCGTACGCAGCCTGCGCAGGCTGGTCTCCAGCGACGCCCGCAGGTTCTTGCGGTGGTTCCCCGCCGCGTTGGGGTCGGCGCGGTCGCGTGACACGGTGTATTTCGTGCCCAGCACGAACGACTCGCGCCGGCCCTCCAGCAGCTCGCCGAGTATCCGCTCGCTGGCGCCGTCGCGGTAGTTGATCGCGGTGTCGATCATGTTGCCGCCGGCCTCGGCGTACAGGTCGAGCATGCGCCGGCACTCCGGCAGCGGCGCGCCGACGCCGCCCTGCTCGCCGAAGGTCATGGCGCCCAGGATCAGCTCGGAGACCCGCAGGCCGCTCGCGCCCAGCGTCCGGTATCTCATGCCGTCGCCGATCCGCTGAACAGCTCCGCGGCGGCGGCCTTGTCGGGATCGGAGACGACCAGATGGATCGCGATGTGCGTCATGGCAATGACCATACACACTGTATGGACATGTCGTCCAGATCGAATGTATGGACGTAGCGTCCATACACGCCGTCGTACGCTTGGTCGCATGTCTTCCAAGCGCACCGCTCCCGCCGCGCGCCGCTCGGGCGTCGCGGCCTCCGCAGAGCTTCGGGAGCGCATCCTGTCGGCGACGCGTGAGCTGCTGCGGGAGCGCCGCTTCGACACCCTGAGCGTGAGCGACATCCTGACCGCGGCCAAGGTGTCCCGGGCCAGCTTCTACTTCTATTTCCCGAGCAAGCAGGCGGTGCTCGCCGAGCTCGTACGCGAGGCCGTGACGCGGGGACAGCAGGCGGCCGAGCCCTGGACCGGCGGACGGCAGGACCCGGCCGCCGCGCTCCGGGCCGGTGTGACCGACGGCGCACGGTTGTGGCGCGCGAACGCGGGCGTGCTCATGGCGATCGTGGAGAGCTGGGGCTCCGACGACGACCTGCGAGCCCTGTGGCTCGAACAGATGGACCTGTTCACCGAGGCCGCCGTGGCCCGCATCCGATCCGACCCGGAGGCGCTGCGGCATCTCGGCGACGCGGACGTGCGCGCCGTGGCCGCCTCGCTGACCTGGATGGGCGAACGGCTCTACTACCTCGCCGCCTCGGGGGTGCCGCCCTTCGACGACGAGCAGGTCCTCGTCGACGTGCTCACCAATGCGTGGACCTCGCTGCTCTACGGCCGGTGAACCGGGCGGCGACCTCTCCCACGCTCAGGCCGCGCCGCCGTCGTCCGGTGCGGCGGGTGACTCGGGTGCCGTGAGGCGTGCGGCGAGCGCCGCCGCGGCATCGGAGAGCCCGGACCAGCGCCGGCAGCACAACAGCAGGTTGCGCTTGGCCCAGGAGTTCGTCAGGTCCACGGCCCGCAGGTCGTACGTACGCCGCCAACGGTCGATCGCACGCGCGGGAACCACGGCGATGCCGACCCCGGCCGCCACCGCGCCGCAGATCGCCTCCGTGGACGGCAGATGCGCCCGGTAGCGGGGCCGGAGCCCGAGCGGCTGGGCCTGCCCGCTCAGATGCTCCTGCAACGGGTTCCCCTCGGTGAAGCCGACGAACGGGTGGCCGAGGCACTCGCTGAACGCGACATGAGCACGCGCGGCCAGCGCGTGGCCCGGCGGTGTGATGACGACCAGCGGATCGGGACGCAGCACCGCCCGTTCCAGCCGGCCCGAGTCCACCGTGTCGGCGATGATCCCCAGCTCCGCCCGGCCGTCGGTGACGGCGGCGACGATCTCGTGACTCGGCCGCTCCTCCAGCTCCAGGTCGATGTCGGGATTGTCGGCCATGAAGTCGACTATCACCGACGACACGAGCGTTTCGGTCGCCGAAGTATTCGCCGAGATCACCAATGTGGACCGCAGGCCGTCGGAATAGCGCGACAATTCAGAACGCATCCGAGCAATCTGCTCGATGACCTGACGGGCATGGGCCACCAGCAGCCACCCTGCCGGTGACGGCACGACACCACGGCGATGCCGGATCAGCAGCGGCGCTCCCAGAGCCTTCTCCATCGCCTTGATCCTCGTGCTGGCCGAAGCCAGCGACAGGTGTGACCGCTCCGCGCCCCGGGTGATGCTGCCCTCATCGACCACCTGGAGGAACAGCTGAAGATCGGTCAGGTCGTACGTCATGGTCGAGACGCTACCCATCTCGGCCCCCACTCTGGAGACTTCGGGTCAGCCGAAGGCTCGCCCCAAAAAGAACTCATTGTGGACTCGGGTGCAGGCGTCAAGACTTTGTCCTGATCTGCAAATTCGCTATCCGGAGGCGTCAATGTCACCTCAGGCCGAGCCGGCCGAAGTCGCCGAGAACCGCATCGCCGCGGACTGGGATTTGGATCAGTGGGCGGACCGGATCCTCGAACAGGCCGGCGTCGGAGTCACCATTCTGGATCGCCACGGAACGGTGATGTACTACAACAAGTGGGCTTCGGAGCACCTGGACCGGAAGCCCGGATACAGGCTCATCGAACTTGATCGGGGTTGAGGCGAGGCTGCGCCTGCTCGCGCGGCTGCGGGATGGATTGCCTCTTGAGGGAGCTCGCGGCTCCCGTTGATCATTTCTGTTATCTACGCAGAAGATCAACAGAAGAGCCGCGAGCATGGTCAACGATACGACCCGGCTGCTGGGCCTGGAGGGCCTGGCCGTCGTCGACGTCGTCGCAGCAGGTGAAGACAGCAGGCAGGGGCCGATCGTGCATCTGGTCACCGCCGACGAGAGCGCTCGGGCCTGCCCCGAGTGCGGGGTGTTCGCGGCCCGGGTCAAGGAGTGGGTGACCACCCGCCCGCGTGACCTACCGGTCGCGGGCCGCCGCTGTGACCTGCGCTGGCGTAAACGCCGGTGGTACTGCGACGAGCCGGCCTGCCCGAGAGGGACGTTCACCGAGCACGTCGCACAGGTCCCGGCCCGGGCCCGGCTGACGGTGCGATTACGCCAGGCCGCCGGGGAAGCCGTCGCCGACCGTGGGAGGACGATCGTGCAGTCGGCTCGCGACCACGGCGTGTCCTGGCCGGTGGCCTGTGCGGCGTTCACCGCGCACGCCCAGCGGGTGCTGCCCGGTCAGCCCGCCCCCGTCACGGTGCTGGGGATCGATGAGATCCGCCGAGGCCGGCCCCGCTGGACCTGGGATGAGACCACCGGCACCTGGCAGACCGTCGTGGACCGATGGCATGTCGGCTTCGTCGACCTGTCCGGCGGGCAAGGCCTGCTCGGCCAGGTCGAAGGCCGTACCAGCACTGCTGTCACCGGCTGGCTCGGCCAGCGTACTCAGGCCTGGCGTGATGGCGTGACCTTCGTCGCGATCGACATGTGCACCATCTTCAAATCCGCCGTCCGGGTGGCGTTACCGCAGGCCAGGCTGGTGGTCGACCACTTCCACATCGTGCAGCTGGCCAACGCCGCCGTCACCGAGGTCCGCCGCCGCGTCACCGTCCAGGTGCGGGGCAGGCGCGGGCGCAAGGGCAACCGCGAATGGGAACTACGTAACCGGCTGACCCGCTCGGCCGCCCGGATGCACGGCTCGCAACTCGACCCGATGGTCGATGACCTGATGGCGCTACCGAGGCGGATCGGAGTGCCGATCCTGGCCGCGTGGAACGCCAAGGAAGACCTGCTCGACCTGCTCGCCTTGGCGCGCACCCACCCCGATCGCTCCGTCGTCGCCGGCCGGCTGTTCCGCTTCTATGACCGCTGCGCCGCCTCCGGCCTGCCTGAACTGGAACGCCTGGCGAGCACGGTCGAGACCTGGTGGCCCGAGATCCTCGCGTTCATCCACACCGGCATCACCAACGCCGGCTCCGAGGGCACCAACCGCGTGATCAAGACCGTCGCCCGCGACGCGTACGGCTTCCGCAACCCCGAAAACCAGCGGTTACGCACCCGCTGCGCCACCACCCGACGAAGCCGCGGATTCCTCAACCCCGCTTAACTTCGAAGAGCCCGGATACATCGGAGACGACGTCCGGAAGCGACATCGCCGAGCGGTGACCAATCCCCGTTTCGACGCCATGCTCCGGCTCTTCGAAGAGGGCCGCGTCGAGCCGGTGCGCTACGTCGCCAGGCCGTACGGGAAAACCACGATCCTGGTCACGGTCTCACCGATCCGGGTGGACGACGAGCTGGTCGGCTTCTCGCAGATCGTCCTTCTCAAGGACGAGATACAGGAGCTCTGCGCGCGGTTCGACGAGTCGGGACGCGAATCCTTCGAGCGAGAAATGCTGCCCTGACCTCGATCTTTCGCCGGTCTGCATGCAGTGGTCGGCAAGCTCGCGGAGCACGACCAACTGGTGCTCGGCTTCCAGCCTCTCGAACGAGGCGACACCCTGCGGCATCGGACGAAGACCCTGCGCCGGTTCATTCAGAATGACCGCATGCTCGTGCACGTCGCCCTGCCTATCATCACGGCCCCTCGCTGAGTTTTACGAGCTGCTACGCGCGGCCTCGCGAGGGTGGTCCGTGGCCTGAAGGGCGGTCACTGGTCTGCTTTAGCCGCTTTCATGCCAGTACGGACGGCACCAATCGGCAATGTCGGCTTTGTCTTCTCGTCGCCTCCGGGCAAGATCTCGCGGTTAGCGTCGTGCGGCCACATTCCGCACGCGGAGGTCTGAAGCCATGCCTGAACTGTCCCGCAGAAACTTTCTCGGCACTGCCGCTGCCGTAACGGGAGCGGCCGCCGTCGGCGCCGCACTGCCCAGCGCCAGCGCCGCCGCGGCCCCCACACAGAAGCCCGGTCACCCGCCCAAGCCGTACGGCGACATCCGTGACGTCAAGCACGTCATCGTGATCATGCAGGAGAACCGCAGCTTCGACCACTATTTCGGCGCGATGAAGGGCGTGCGTGGTTTCGGCGACCGCTCGACCATCGTGCTCCCCGGCGGCAAGACCGTCTGGGAGCAGCCGAAGACGTTGACCGACGGCGCCGAGACGCAGTACCCGTGGCGGCTGAGCGGGGCCAAGACCTGGAGTGGAGCGACCCCGCCGAGCGCCGAGCTCGGCGCCGCCAACTACGGCGGCACCAGCCACGGCTGGACCGACCAGCACGGCGCCTGGTACGGCGGCCTCATGAACGGCTGGTACTACGCCAAGGGCGGCCCGACCACACTGGGCTACCTGGACCGCCGTGACCTGCCGTTCCACTACGCCCTCGCCGACGCCTACACGGTCGGCGACGCCTACCACTGCTCCGCACTCAGCGCCACCGGGCCCAACCGCACCTTCCTGTGGGGCGGAACGATCAACGCCGACAAGAAGCACGGCAGCTTCACCGCGTACGACGGCGGTGACGAGCGCGGCAAGTTCCTGCCCTGGGAGTCCTACGCCGAGACGCTCCAGAAGGCGGGCGTCAGCTGGCGGGTCTACCAGTGCGCCGACGACTACGGCGACAACGGCCTGGAGTATTTCAACACCTTCGGCAAGCTCGACCCCACTCAGGGCGGGACGGCCGAACCGGGCAACGTCTTCTACGACAACGGCGTGAAGAACGTCCCCGAGCCGGTCACCGGGCTGTCGGGCAACGCCGACAACCTCATCGCCGCGATCCGCGCCGACGTGCTGGGGGGCACCCTGCCCCAGGTGAGCTGGATCGTGAACAACCAGTTCTTCTCCGAGCACCCGGTCACGGCGCCGAGCAACGGCGCGTACTTCCTCCGCGGTGTGCTCGAGGCCCTCAACGCCGACCCCGACGTGTTCAACTCGACCGTGGTGATCATCAACTACGACGAGAACGACGGTCAGTTCGACCACGTCCCGCCGCCCGTGCCGGCGCCGGGCGAGGCGGACGAGTTCGTCTCCGGCACCATGGCCTCGTACGGCGTCACCGAGCCGCTCCCCGTCGGGCTCGGCTTCCGCGTGCCGCTCATCCTCGTCTCGCCCTGGACCCGCGGCGGCTGGGTGACCTCGGAGGTCTCCGACCACACCTCGGTCATCCAGTTCATCGAGAAGTGGTCCACCGCGCTCGGCAAGCCCGCCATCTCGCCCAACATCAGCGACTGGCGGCGCAAGGTCTGCGGCGACCTGACGTACGCCTTCGACTTCAAGAAGCCCATTTACGGCATGCCCGAACTGCCGGAGACCGGGCCGCTCATCCCCGAGACGCGATACACCCCGCTGCCGGGCGACAACATGATGCCGACCCAGGAGGAGGGCACCAAGCGGGCGCGGCCGCTGCCGTACCAGCCGAACGCCAACCTGGCCGGGTTCACCGGCGGGCCGTCCGGCACCGTGGCGAACCTGACGTTGAGCAACGAGGCCCCGTTCGTCACCAAGGCGAGCCACTTCTCCGTGTACAACAACCGCGCCGGGATCCCGTCGCTGGCGCAGTATCCGGCCGCGTTCCCGGGCCAGTACACGGTCGCCGCGCAGTCGACCATGTCCGGGACCGGCGCCGTGGGCTCCTCCGCCGGCGACACCACGTACGACATCACCGTCATCGGCCCGAACCGGTTCCTGCGCCGGTTCGCCGGCGACGTCGCCACCGCCGGTAAGGACCTCGTCGTCGAGGCGGACTACTACGACGGCAAGTCGACGAAGAACCCGAAGCTGAAGCTCTGGCTGCGCAACAACGGCAGCACCCGCGTGACGTTCACGATCACCCACAACAACTACATCTCCGGCAAGCCGGACACCGTGAAGGTCAACGCGCACGGCAAGGAGGCGTGGACGGTCAACCCGGTGAAGGAGAGCGACGGCTGGTACGACGTGACGGTCACCGTCGACGTCGACGGAGGCTGGTCGCAGCGGTTCGTCGGCCACATCGAGACCGGTGAGGCCAGCATCACCGGCTGATCCGGCAACAGCATCGACGGCAGGCCCTTCCCGCCACACCGTGGGCCGCGAGCGAATCGCGCCCCGGCCCGCGGGGAGGGCCTGCCCTTTAGGGGCGGCACGGCCGCACACCGCCCCGATGACGTCACAAGGCAACACCGCACGCCTCGAGGAGCGGCGCAAGCCCGCGGCCGGTCCGCAGCCCCTCGCGCAGGTCGCCCGTCACCCCGGCCAGCTTGGAAAAGACGGGATGTTGCAGTGCTGTCGTTGCCGGCGCACTGGAGTCCGCGGACACCTGGCCCATTGGCAGCGACACCATCGGTTAGTGCTGACCGCCTCCGTTGTGGCCGGAGCCCTCTCAGAGGCTTGAGCCGCCCTTGCCGGGTCCGCCCGGGCCGCCCTGACCGGGTCCACCCTGGCCGCCCTGACCGGGTCCACCCTGAGCGGGTCCACCCTGGCCGCCCTGACCGGGTCCACCCTGGCCGCCCTGACCGGGTCCACCCTGGCCGCCCTGACCGGGTCCACCCTGAGCGGGTCCACCCTGGCCGCCCTGACCGGGTCCACCCTGAGCGGGTCCACCCTGGCCGCCCTGACCGGGTCCACCCTGGCCGCCCTGACCGGGTCCACCCTGGCCGCCCTGACCGGGTCCACCCTGGCCGCCCTGGCCCGAACCACCCTGGCCGCCTTGGCCGCCCTGACCGGAGCCGCCGCCCCAATGGCCGGAACCACCCGCGCCGCCCTGACGAGGTCCGCCCTGGCCGCCCTGACGGGGTCCGCCCTGGCCGCCCTGACCGGAGCCGCCGCCCCAGTGGCCAGAGCCGCCGGAACCACCCTGGCCACCCTGGCCGGGTCCACCCTGGCCGCCCTGACCGGGTCCACCCTGGCCGCCCTGACCGGGTCCGCCCTGGCCGCCCTGACCGGACCCGCCGCCCCAGTGGCCAGAGCCGCCGGAGCCGCCCTGGCGGGGCCGGTCCCCGCCCCAGTTGTGGTCAGAGCCGCGGCCCCAGTCCCAGCCGTGGCCATGGCCGAACCCACCCCAGTTCTGGCCGAACCCGCCCCAGCCGCGGCCGCGCCCGTCCCATCTGTGGCCGAACCCGTCCCAGCGCTGACCGATCCCGAACCCGCGACCGGGGAGGCCGTACCAGCAGCCGGGCAGGTCAAGGGTCCGGTCACAGTTCCAGCGGCCGGGCAGGGGGTACGCGCGACCGTTGAGGATGTACACCGGAGTGCGGTAGCTGCACGTGGGCATGATGTACACCCCACCGTTCATGATGTACTGGCAGCCGGGCAGGACGTACGTGCGGCCATCCAGGACGTACTCATGAACAACGCGCTCGTCGAGCCGGTAACCGGGGAGGCCGTACCAGCGGCCGGGTAGGCCGGCGATGGGCTGCTCGTACCAGTCGCCGGGCAGGGCGTACGTGCGGCCGCTCAGGATGTAGACGGGACGGGTTTGGCTGCAGGTGGGCATGACGTACACCCCGCCGTTCACGATGTACTGGCAGCCGGGCAGGACGTACGTGCGGCCGTTCAGGATGTATTTGTGATCGCGGTCCCCGCGGAAGCGACCTTGCACGGTGTGCCTCGGGGAGTAACCGTTCCTCGCGCTGATGTGGGACCTGCTGCTGGCCGTGTGCGTGGTGGTGGTCGCCGCACTCGAGGCAGCGTGCGTGAGGGTGCGCGCCGCGCTTGTGACCGTGTGCGTTGTGCTCACCGCGCTTGCGACCTGGGTGGCCACCGCCGCAGTGGTGATCAGTGCAGCGGCGGCGAGGACGCCACCGGCAACGAGAGCTTTCTTCATCAGGAGATGATTCCTTTCGTGAGGTTCGCGGAAGGCGCCATGCTCTCTTCCTGATGGGGTCGAGGACGCATCCCGGGAGCCGACCGGCTGAGAATGGCGCGGCGGAACGTGTAGTTCTTCGGTCGAGATGGTGCGAATCGAACTCTCGATAAGAACCCATCCGAGGAGGTCAGGAATACGAATTCTCAACAGAAAGCACGATGAGTTCGCAGATCCATGGAAGATGAATGCATGGGTTGAACAGGTCGACAGTCTGCGCCCCCGCTGCTGTCGCGATGGCGTCCGCCGTGGTACGACGGCGCGTGCCTCGCTTGAACAGACCGTCAATGCACTGTCCGCTGGTAACGGCCGGGCAGCGAGCGAACTCGGTCACCCTGCGACCGAGTCCGACCATCAAGGCGCGCAAGAGCACCACGCTCCGCAGGTGCACCTGCGGCTTCCCGGCCATGGCCAACCTCTCCACGGAATAACTCGTCATCAGATTCTGCTGACAGTTCGACTGCGGGTCACACTGTAATGGGAACGGGTACGCCGGCGCCCGTAGAACTGAAAGATTTCTGTGTGCGTGTCTTAAGGCAGAGGTGCCTTGCGAGCCATCTCGCCGAAAATGCCGTAGCTGGTGATTTGTAGAGGATTTCGATCTATTGTCAGAATTCAGCGGGCATGATACGTAGTGGGAGTGTTGGCAAGAGGCCCTCCCGGAGCTACCAGGAGGGCCCGGCCAGGGCGAAGCGCTGGGCTCGCCGCCAACGGGCGCGCTAGCGTACGGCCCAATGAGCCGACTTTTCCAGGGCGACGTCGAAGGCCCCGCGCTGCTGCAACGGGCCTTCTGGATGTCGTTCGGACTGCTGTTCCTGACCCCAGTCGGGGTGGCGGTGGCCCATTACGAAGGGACGCGGCGCTGGCTGGGCCTGGCGGCCATGGTGGTGTTCGCGCTGATGTACTACGCGGCGGCGTTCGTACGGCGGCACTGGGACGACCCATACACGGTGCGGTCGGTGACGGTGCTGGCGACGTTCGCGCTGCTGGCGGCGGGGCTGCCACCGCTGTTCGGTCTCGACTGGCTGGGTCTGCCGATCTACCTGGCATTCGTGCTGGCGATGTCGCTGCCGCTGCGGTGGGCCGCGTACGGAGTGCTGGTGTCGACGGCCGTGATAGCCGTGGACGGGGTGCTGGTCGGCGCCCCGGCCCCGATGATCGGCGGGTTCGCGCTGGTGCTGCTGGCGTTCGGAATGTTGATGGTCGCGCTCCGGCACTCGCGGACGCTGGTGCTGCAACTGCGCGAGGCTCGCGGCGAGGTCGCCCGGCTCGCCGCCGCCGACGAGCGGTTGCGCATCGCCCGTGACCTGCACGACCTGCTCGGCCACAGCATGTCGCTCATCGTGTTGAAGAGCGAGCTGGCGCGGCGGCTGGCCGACCGGGACCTCGCCCGCGCCATCGCCGAGATCGGCGACATCGAGTCGGTGGCCCGGTCCTCGCTGACGGACGTGCGCGAGGCGATCTCCGGCTACCGGCGGCGTGACCTGAGCGAGGAGCTGGACGGCGCGCGGACGGTCCTGGCTGCGGCCGGAGTGGACACGACTGTACGGATGTCGGGAGCGCCCCTGCCGGATGCGGCCGACGGCGTGTTCGGCTGGGCGGTGCGCGAGTCGGTCACCAACCTCGTCCGCCACGCACGCGCTTCCCGCTGCGTCATCGAGGTAGGACGCGACGGCGACGACGCGGTGCTGGAGGTCCGCGACAACGGCCGGGCCAAGGGGAAGCACGTTCCGGGCAACGGCCTGAACGGCCTGTCCGAGCGCGTCGCTGCCGAGGGCGGCACGATGGAGTCCGGCCCGCTGCCGGGCGGCGGCTTCCGGGTAGCGGTCCGCGTCCCCATCGGGTCTGCCTCATGATCAGGGTCATGCCGGCGGAGAACACGGTGCGGGGCCCCGGATCCAGCGCGTACACATGCTGCGGAAGCATCTGGCGGCTGCGATAGCCTCCCGCAATGCCCTCCGCTTCAGTCGACTGGCCATCGGTCGCGGCCGCGGGTTTCCCCTTTCCCGGGGATGTGGCGGTCCGCCGCCTCGCGGACGAACTCTCGGCCATGCTCGTGTCACCGGATCCCGCGGTCCGTGACGACCACGCTTACACCGCGCTCGCCCGCTGGACCCGCGACGGGCACCTGGACGAGGTGCTCGCGGACATCGGAGACACGTCGGCCAGGCGTTTCACCCACCCGGACATCCAGGCCCGCTCCTTCGCCGCGCTGGTCCTCGCCCGCTGAACACAAGCGAACGGAACTGACACACTTCGCGCCTCGCCAGCGATCTCTCTAATAGAGATCAGGAGGCGAGATGGGCGGAACGCTGTGGATGGAAACCGTCAAGGCAGTTCCCAACCTTGCAGTTGCCCTATTAACCCTCACCCTTGGATGGTTGGTGGGCAACCGGCTCACCGCTCGATGGGACGAGCGGAAGAAGCGCCGAGAGCTGGATCTCCTGGCTCTCGGCGCTTTCTATGAGGCATACGGGCAGTTCTGTTCAATTTGGAAGTCCTGGGACGGCGCTCCTGCCAGTTTCAGAGAGGATGATCGTTTCCAAGCGGAGATGCTGAGCCGTGCTGCCGAAGCAGAGGGCAAAGTGGAGTCGCTCCTTGTGCGACTGGCCTCCGAGCACTCCCTGTCGCAGCGGGAATGCACCCTTCTTGGCTGTTTTCGACAGGCTTTCCAAAGCCTACGGAAGTCCATCCAGCGGAAGGTCCCCCTGCAGTCCCGTATCTATAAGTCCGGCACCCGAGAGATAGTGGCGCATCGGTGGACCAGTGCGGACGCTCCGCCCTACCTTGCCTTCAAGGCTCTCGCCGGCTTCACATCAGACCTCATGTCTAATAGCAGCCTATCAAGTCGTGAGCCAGAGTCCTCCTTCATCGCCTTGCGACATATCACAAGTAACGCTCTGGAGAGGACTTGGGTGGACGAGACGTTCCAGTTGCTTAGCCTCGGAAGCCGCACTTAGCCGATCAAGTGGGCAACTGTTACGAGGGTGTTAGCAAGAGGCCCTCCCGGTGATCCGGGAGGGCCTCTGTAGTGGAGCCGCCTAAGGGAATCGAACCCTTGACCCCTTCATTACGAGTGAAGTGCTCTGGCCGACTGAGCTAAGGCGGCACGCCGCGAACGGCTTCGCACAGTCTACAGGGTTGGCGCGGTTCTCGTGCACCCGTCGCGGCCCGGAGCGTCGCGATCTTCGAAGGCCCCCGGAGGGCCCACGGGCGCGGTCCGGGGGCGTGATCAGCGCGACGAGAGATCGGTAAAACTTCCCGAGCCGCCCACTGGGCCTCCCTTTACCCGATGACCAGCGGAGACAGGGCATACCAGGCGCATCTGTCACACGAAAAGCGCCCTGTCTCGTCCGACGGCGCCCTCGGGCCACCAGACATTTGACCTCATCCCGCACGGCTCTTGCCGGGTGGTCGCCGCCCGCCCGCGGCAGGCGGCATGCTGGTGCTCGTCACGCAGGCGACAGCAGGGGAAACGACGGGTATGCGATCGGCTGGGCAGAAAGCGAAGGTCCTACCGCCTCGTACGCGGTACGGCGGTGGTCAGAGCCGGCGAATGGCGATCGCGGCGCTGGCCGCGCTGCTGCCGTTCGCGGCGTGCTCCAGCCACGCTCCGGCCGGCTCCGAACAGCCCGGCGCGGGCGCGTCGGCCCAGCCGGCGGCCGAGGCGCCCTCGGCCGATCTGCAGCCGTTCTACGCGCAGCGGCCCGCATGGAAGGCGTGCGGCGACGGCTTCCAGTGCGCCAAGATCCAGGTGCCCCTCGACTACTCGAAGCCCACGGGCGAGCGCATCGACCTCAGCGTGATCCGGCTGCCGGCGACCGGCAAGCGCGTCGGCTCCCTGCTCATCAACCCCGGCGGGCCCGGAGGCTCCGGCATCGACTACGCGCGGGCGGCCCGATCCGTGGTCAGCGACAAGGTGCGCGCCCAGTTCGACGTCGTCGGGTTCGACCCGCGCGGCGTGGGCCAGTCGACCCCGGTCACGTGCATGACGGCCTCCCAGCTCGACGCGTACATCGGGATGGACTCCAGCCCGGACACGCCGGCGGAGGTCACGGCGCTCGACAGGGAGTCGAAGCTGTTCGCCGACAACTGCGGAGCCAAGTCGGCCCGGCTGCTCCCCCACGTCGGCACGGCCGACGCGGCCAGGGACATGGACGTCCTGCGCGGCGTCCTCGGCGACCGTGGTCTCACCTATCTCGGCAAGTCGTACGGCACCTATCTGGGCGCGATGTACGCCGACCTGTTCCCCAAGCACGTGCGGGCACTCGTGCTCGACGGCGCGGTGGACCCGGCCGTGCCGTCGCTGAAGTCCAACGAGGTGCAGGCGAAGGGCTTCGAGGTGGCGCTGAAGGCCTTCGTCGAAGACTGCTTCCTCGACAAGTCGTGCCCCTTCAAGAGCCGTACGGTGGACGGCGCGATGCAGGAGATCAGCGACCTGCTGTCGCGGGCCGACCGGCAGCCGCTGAAGAACGACCTGGGCGACGGCCGGCAGATCAACGAGGCGTGGGCGGTCATCGGCATCGCCACTCCGCTGTACGAGCGGGCGGCCTGGCCCCGGCTGCGGGAGGCCCTGGCCAAGGCGATGAACCAGGGCGACGGCACGGAGCTGCTCCAGATGGCCGACCTGCTGGTCGACCGGCGGGCCGACGGCAGCTACTCGAACCAGACCGAGGCCAACATGGCCATCAACTGCGTCGACCACCCGTTCCCCAAGTCGCTGGCCGCCTACCGGAAGGCCGCGGGCCAGGCCGCCAAGGCGGCGCCGCACTTCGGGCCGTTCGTGATGTGGGGTTCGCTGCCCTGCGCCTACTGGCCGGTGAAGTCGGTCGGCACCGACAAGCCGCTCAAGGCCGCCGGCGCGCCGCCCATCCTCGTCGTCGGCACCCTGCGCGACCCCGCGACGCCGTACGAGTGGGCGCAGGGGCTCGCCTCGGAGCTGACCTCGGGCGTGCTGCTCGGGTATGACGGCGACGGGCACACGGCCTACCGCAGCGGCTCGGCGTGCGTGGACAGCGCGGTCGACGACTACCTGCTCGCCCTGCGCACGCCCAAGAGCGGCACGATCTGCCCGAAGACGGGCTGAGACCGGAGACCGACGTAGCGGACGGGCCTTTTCCCGGCAAACCATCCGTCCATATCCCTACAATTCCGGCACATGGCTTACCGGTGGCGATCACGCGATCTGACTGTGCCTGTGACCATGGCCGCGGCCTTGGCCGTGTCCGGATGCGGGGTGCTGGGCATGCCCCGTGGGCCGGAAGCCGCCTCACCGATGCCACCTCGGCCGTCCGCCACGTCAGCTCAGAAGCCCACGTCGGCCGAGAAGCCCACGTCGGCCGAGAAGCCCACGTCGGCCGAGGAGCCCACTGGGGCGTCTCTGGCCAAGGAGGGGTGGTTCGGTCCCACCGGCCCCCTCCACGCGCGGGTGGAGATGCGCGAGGTGGAACGGCTGGCCGACCGGTCCGTCCTCCATTTCACGGTCACCTCGCTGGAGGACGAGCCACGCCACACCGGCAACGCGTTCGGGACGGCGGCCGGTGACTTCGGCAGCTACCGCATCCCGCTCGTCGACCCGGTCGGTGGCAAGGTCTATCACCCGCTGACCGACCAAATCGGAACGCTGGGCAGCAAACCGGGATATTACGAGCCCGGCGTGCGCTACGAGACCGTCGTCTACTACCCGCCGCTCCCGGCCGGCGTCCGTACGGTCACCGCGATCACTGCGGGCACGGCCGGGGAGTTCACCGGCGTGCCCGTGGTGGACGGCACCGGTTCCGGTAGCGCCATGTCGCCTACGACCGCCCCCGGCAGCACGCCGCAGCCCGGCACCACCGTGTCGTGGCCGGTGCGGGAACCCACCGGAGAGGTCACCAGCAGCGTCCAGGACCTGTACGGCATCACCGAGAGCCCGGAGAAGACGACCGACGCGAGCGGCGGCGACGAGACCGTGGGCCTGCGCACCGACGTGCTGTTCGCCTTCGACTCCGACCGGCTCACGGCACGGGCCAAAGCCGTGCTCGACGACGTCGCGAAGGAGACCCGGGAGAAGGCCGATCCTGACCGGCCTCCCATCCTCATCGAGGGCCATACCGACGGCAAGGGCACCCACGCGTACAACATGGCCCTGTCCCTGCGGCGCGCGGAAGCCGTACGCAAGGAACTGCAGGCGCGCCTCGGCGGGGCGTACCGATACCGCGCGACGGGCAAGGGCGAGACCGAGCCCGTCGCCCGCGAGGGAGGGGCGGACGACGAGGATGCGCGGGCCAGGAACCGGCGGGTGGAGATCTCCTACCGCATCAAGCAGCCGACCGGCGGCTCCACGGCCTCGGCAACCGAGGAGACCCGTGCCGACGAGCCCACCACGGGCGGGGGACGACCGGCGCCGTTCCACGCGGACGACGGCGAGACCGTGGCCGGCCGGACCACCACCCAGAAGCCGACCGGGCAGCGTCTCCGCATCGACGTGAAGCCCTTCTATCGCGACGGCGCCTACCTCGTCGCGGTGTTCGACATCGTCAACCTCGGGCCGCGCGCCCTCGGCGCGGGGACCGGATATGGCGGGGACATCGCCTACATCGGCGGCTGGTACACCGGCTTCTCCGTCGTCGATCCCGCCTCGCACACCGTCTATCGCGCCGTACGGATGGGGCCTGACGACCCGCACGGCCCCGACGACTACGTGGACCCGGGCTGGGCGACGTTCAATGTCGAACCGGGCACGGGCAACCGCGGCTTCTTCTACGTGCCGGCGCCCCCTCCTGGCGTCACGAGCGTGACCTTCGACGCCGGCCCCTTCGGCAGGTTCGACAACATCCCCGTACGTTAACCCCGTACGTTAACCCGGACAAAGGTGAAAGTTTCACGACCGGCAGTTTCGTGATCGACACTCCGATGCCTGCTCGGCCCAGGTGATCAGGCCGCTGCCCGCTCGGCCGAGCAGGCCCGGCACCTTGACCATCCCTCGCGCATGGGGTCTACTCCGCCGCATGACACGGTCTCCCGCCGTGAAATGTTAGCGCTCACATTAACGTAACCCGCTCGGCGAGCGACCACCACCTCAGGAGGCGCATGTGAGATCCGCTTTATCGCCATACAGGCGCACGGTCGCCTGGATCGTGAGCCTGCTGTGCGTGCTGGTGCTGCTCCCGGCCGGCGCGGCCAGGGCGGACAACCCGATCGTGCAGACGATCTACACCGCCGACCCGGCGCCGCTGGTCTACAACGGCCGGGTCTACCTCTACACCGGGCACGACGAGGACGGCTCGACGTACTTCACCATGAAGGACTGGCGGGTCTGGTCCTCGACCGACATGGTCAACTGGACCGATCACGGCTCTCCGCTGAGCGTGTCCACCTTCAGCTGGGCCAAATCGGACGCCTGGGCCGGGCAGGCCGTCTATCGCAACGGCAAGTTCTACTGGTACGTCCCCACGACCAACCGGTCCACCGGCAGGATGGCCATCGGCGTGGCCGTATCCAACAGCCCCACCGGGCCCTTCAGCGACGCCCTGGGCCGCCCCCTGGTCGAGAACGGCGAGATCGACCCAACGGTCTACATCGACGACGACGGACAGGCCTACCTCTACTGGGGTAACCCCAACCTGTGGTACGTCAAGCTCAACAGCGACATGACCTCCTATTCGGGCAGCCCGACGAAGGTCAACCTCACCACCTCCGGGTTCGGCACCCGCACCGGGGACGCCAACCGGCCGACGCTGTTCGAGGAAGGCCCCTGGTTCTACAAGCGGGGCGGCCTCTACTACATGGTGTTCGCGGCCAAGTGCTGCTCGGAGTTCATCGCCTACTCCACCGCCCCCGGTCCGACCGGCCCGTGGACCTACCGCGGCACGATCATGCCGACCCAGGGCAGCAGCTTCACCAATCACCCCGGGATCATCGACTATCAGGGCAATTCGTACTTCTTCTATCACAACGGCGCACTGCCGGGCGGTGGCGGCTTCACCCGCTCGGTCGCGGTGGAGAAGTTCACCTACAACGCCGACGGCACGATCCCGACGATCAACATGACCACGACCGGCGCGCCGCAGGTGGGCACGTTGAACCCGTACGTCCGCCAGGAGGCCGAGACCATCGCCTGGGAATCCGGCGTGGAGACCGAGCCCTCCACCGAAGGCGGCATGAACGTCGGCTTCATCGAAAACGGCGACTACATCAAGGTCAAGGGCGTCGCCTTCGGCAACGGCGCGACGTCGTTCACCGCGAGGGTGGCTTCCGGCGCCAGCGGAGGAAACATCGAGGTGCGCCGCGACAGCGCCACCGGCACCCTCATGGGCACCTGCGCGGTCCCGGCCACCGGCGGCTGGCAGGCCTGGACGACCGTCTCCTGCCCCGTCACCGGCGCGACCGGCACCCACGACCTCTACCTCAGGTTCACCGGCGGCAGCGGCTATCTGTTCAACGTCAACTGGTGGCAGTTCAGCGGCGACGGCGGGCCACCCGCCAGCCCTTCGCCGTCCCCCTCCGCACCCGCGTCGCCGTCCGCGTCGCCGTCCGCGTCGCCGACGGGCACCCCGCAGACGACGAGCGCGATCCGGGGCACGGGCTCGGGCCGGTGCCTGGACGTCACCGAGATGTCGCAGGCCAACGGGGCGCAGGTGCAGATCTGGGACTGCAACGGGCAGTCCAACCAGCAGTGGACCTCCACCAGCGCCGGTGAGCTGCGCGTCTACGGCAACAAGTGCCTCGACGTCAACGGCGCGGGCACCGCGGACGGCACCAGCGTGATCATCTGGGACTGCAACGGCCAGAACAACCAGAAGTGGCGCTTCAACTCCGACGGCAGCATCACCGCCGTCGGCGCGAACAAGTGCCTCGACGTGTCGAACTACGGCACCGCCAACGGCAGCAAGGTGCACATCTGGACCTGCCACGGCGGAAGCAACCAGAAGTGGACCCGCACCTGATTCCGTAGAGCTCGGGGACGGCGCTTCGACGCGCCGTCCCCGGCCTGCCGCACGTCACGCGCGCCGGCGGGCGGCCCTCTCGACGATCGCCGCCCCGGTCTCGGACTCCAGCGCCGGGGTGTAGCCCGCGGCGCGCAACCGGGCCAGGGTCTCCTCCTCGCCCCGCGCGCTGATCAGCACCGTCGGGGCGATCTTGCGCAGGCCCAGCGTACGCAGCGCCGCGGAGCGGGCGAGCTCCTCGACGAGCGCTTCGTCGTCGGAACGCAGGCAGCACCCGGAGCGCACCACCCGGACACGCCCGTGCGTACGGGCGGTGTCCTTGATCAGATATTTCAGCGGCTGCGGCAGGGGCGCCTCGGCCACCTCGGCGAGCCGCGCGAGCAGGGCGTCGGCCTCGTGCCCGCGGTCGAAGGCCCGGCGTACGGTCGAGCCGGAGAAGCGCCAGACCACGGCGTGCCCCTCCGACTCGCGGTCGGCGACGTCGTCGAGCAGCTCGGCGAGCTCCGGGCCGGGCATCCCGCGCACCACGGCCGTCAGGTCGGCCTGGAAGAAGGCGGTGGCCTGCGCGGGCGGGAGCATGGCCGTCAGGGCGGCGGTCAGCGCGGGCTCCGGCGACGTCCACGCCGCACCGCTGAGCAGCAGATCGCGTACGGCACGGCCGACGCCGGTGAGGGCGCCCCCGGCGACCACGCCGAGCAGCTCGGCCTCGCGCAGCACGGCGCTTACCAGGTCGTCGTCCGCCCCCGACTCCGCGAAGTGGAGCGGGCGATGCCAGGCCGCCCGTTCCGTCACGTACGGCAGGCCGTCGGCGGAGACGCCCTTGCCCGGGGGAAGCGCGGCGAGCGCGTCGAGGACGGCGCTCCTGATCCCGACCGCGTACGGATCGTCGGGCTCGATGATGGCGACCGGCGTCCCGGCCTCCTCGGGCCAGAACGTGTAGACGGCGGGGATGGTCGCCCAGGTGGCGATGATCGGCGTCAGCCGCTCGGCGGGAGACCGCTGCAGCCAGTCGTCGTACTCCGGCTTCGGTAGCAGGCTCACGACCGGATCCGGCAGCTTGCCGCGATGGCCCTTCGGCCGCTGCACCGGCTCGGCGTGCAGGCCGAGCAGCCCGGCCTGCATCGCCAGATCGAGCCAGAGCCGGGCGACCTCCTCGGCCACACCGGCCGCCTTGGCGATCCGCCTGGTGTCGCGGACCGCCAGGCCGCCGGCCTTGCGCAGGGCGGGAGGCTGGCCGGCGCACGCGGCGAGCACCCGCTCGATCTGGGACAGCGCGGCCGTGGCGGCCGCCTGGGCGGAACCATCGGCGCCGACGGCGTCGGGAAGGCCGGACGGAGGCCGCGGCGGCTCCGGCGTGAACGGCACACGCAACTCGCCGAGAACGGCCACGGCGACCTCGATCGGCACCTCCGCCGTGTCGTCCAGCCCGGCGGGCAGGAGGAGGCCGCGCGCGGCCAGCCAGTCGGTGTCCGGGTCGCCGGAGCCTCCCGGCCGGAAGGCGTACTTCAGCACCTGGTGATAACCGAAGACGCCGCGCGCCTGATAGGCGTGGGTGAGCACCCGCGATCCGCTCCCGATGATCTCCAGCAGCCACTGCCGGGCGCTCGCGGGGGCCTGCGCGAGCAGGGCCCGCACCCGCTCCTGGTCGGTGAGCAGGTCGAGCACGTTGCGCTCCGCGTCCTCCCGCGTCCTGGCCTTCGGGAATCCCAGGGCCTCGGCGATCGCGTGGACCTCCGGAGCGTTGAAGTGAAGCCCGATGAGCTCCGCCGCCGGGCGGCCCAGCCCCGCCGTCTCGGCGAGGTGCGCGTGGACGCCCGTGGACACGATCACATGGTCGGCGTGCGGTGGAAGCACCAACGCCATGTCGGCGAGCGCGTCCAAAGTGGCGGCCGCGTGGTCCCGCAGGGCGGGATCGTCTCCGGCTAACAGGTCGAGCACGTCGGCGCGGGGCACGGCCCTCGTCACCGGGTCCCCGTCATGCCAGAGGTCGAGCAGCGGCCCGTGGCGCTGCGCCGCCAGCCACGCGACGGCCGACAGGGCCTGATGCTGGGGACGGGTGCAGAACCGCGCGAGCGCGAGCGCCGCACGCGGCTGCAGCAGCAGCCGGGCGAGGTCCTGCGGAGTCACGTCGTCGTCTGTGGTGAACCCGACCCGGGCGAGGATCAGCCTCCGGTCCTCTGGCGACTTCGTCTTCAGCCATGACGCCAGGCGCTGCCGAGTGCTCATCACCGCAGCGTATTACGCCGCGTACGGCGGCCGGGCCGGTCTCGGCGGTCCATATATGGATGGCGGCGGCTATCCGCGGGCGTGCTCCAGCGCCCAGGCGCAGATGGCGCCCAGCGGTTCGCGCAGCGTACGCCCCAGGTCGGTCAGCGCGTACTCCACATGCTGGGGCGCCGTGTCCTTGATGACCCGCCGTTCGACCATGCCGTCCTTCTCCAGGCCGCGCAGCGTCTCGGTCAGCACCTTCTGCGTGATGCCGGGCAGCCGCCGGCGCAGCCGGCTGTGCCTCTGGGGGCCGGCCAGCAGGGCGTAGATCACCAGCACCCGCCACTTCGCCGCGAACCGCTCAAGGGCCTGCCGCGTGGCGCAGCTCTCCTCCAGCGTGTCGGGAATCACGGGATCCATACGGCCCTCCTCCGTACGCCTGACTGATGGGCACCGCAAAGTGCCTTCTGGCCCGAAGAATCCGGCACGCCTAGCTTCTCAAGCATGAGCGATCTCGTCATCCACACCTACACGGCGGCGGAGCCGGGCCTGTTCGCCAACAGCTATCTGCTGGAGACGGCCGAGGGGGTGGTCCTCGTGGACGGCAACCTGCTCGTCTCCGACGCCCGGGCACTCGCGGCGCGCCTGGCCGCGCTCCGCAAGCCGCTGCTCGGAGCGTTCGTCACCCACGCACACCCCGACCACTTCAACGGCCTGCCGTACGTGGTGGACGAGGACGTGCCGGTGCACGCCTCGGTCGCGGTGGCGGAGACGATCGAGCGGATCGCCGTGCCCAAGCGGGAGCAGTGGCAGCCGGTGTACGGCGACGAGTGGCCCGACCGATATCGGGTGCCCGACCACCTGCTGAAGGACGGGGACATCATCGAGGTCGCCGGCCTGCGGGTCCAAGTGCGTGACCTTGGGCCGGCGGAGAGCCATGCCGACTCCTATGTCCTGGTGGAGGCGGGCGGCGAACGGGTGGCCTTCACGGGCGACCTGGCGTTCGGCGGGACGCACCCCTACACCGCGGACGGACACTCCACGGCCTGGCTGCACGTCCTCGACCGCGTCATCGACGAGTTGGACGGCCTGGTCCTCTACCCGGGCCACGGCTCCCCGAGCGACACCGGCATGTTCCTCCGGCAACGGCGATACCTGCTGCTCTACCGGGAGGTCGTACGGCGGCTCGCCGGGGACGGCGCCCCGCTGACGGATCGGCAGAAGCAGGAGCTGACCACGGTGATGACGGGCTTCCTGCCGGACGCGCCCCTGGAGTGGCTCATCGGCCTGGGCGCCGACGCGGTGGCCGCCGAACTGTCCACCCTGGCCACCACGTCTGGGGAGGCCGGACGATGACGACCACGGTGCGGACCGAGCGGGTCGCCTTCCCGGCGGCCGGTGTCGAGCTCGTCGGAGAGCTCAGGGTGCCCGAACGGCGCGAACCCTCGCCCGCCGTCGCCCTCACCGGGCCCTTCACCGGAGTGAAGGAACAGGTCACGGGCATGTACGCGGAGCGGCTCGCCCGGGCGGGCCTGGTCACCCTGGCCTTCGACCATCGGGGGTTCGGCGAGAGCGGAGGGCGCCGAGGGCACGAGGACAGCGCGGGCAAGCTCGCCGACCTGCGCGCCGCGGTGAGCCTGCTCGCCCGCCGGGCCGAGGTCGCCCCGGACCGGATCGGCCTCGTCGGGGTGTGCCTCGGCGGCGGGTACGCGGTGCGGGCGGCCGCCACCGACCCACGGGTGAAGGCGGTCGCCGGAATCGCCGGCGCCTACAACAGCCCGGCCTGGTTCGCCGAGCAGATGGGCGCCGACGCCTACCGGACCGCGCTCGCGCGTTTCCTCGACCGCTACGACGAGTATCTGCCCGCGGTGGCGCCCGGCGGCGGTGAGGCCGCGATGCCCGGTGACGAGCCGTACGCCTACTACGGCACCTCCCGCTCCGCCTCACCGCATTGGGACAACCGGGTGACCTGGGGGTCGCTCCATTCGCTGATGACGTTCGACGCACTCGGCGCGGCGCCACTGCTCGCCGCCACGCCGCTGCTCGTCGTCCACGGACGGGTCGACGCGTACTGCGCGCCCGAGCTGGCGGAGACCCTCATCCAGCGCAGCCCGGGAAAGAAGGAGACGCTCTGGCTCGACTGCCGCGAGCACATCGACCTGTACGACGTGGAGCCGCATGTCACGCGCGCCGCCGAGGCGACGGCGGACTTCCTGCATCGGCACCTGTGACAGCGAGGCCCGCCGTGTCAGGCGCTCGGGTCGCTCTCGGCCACCACCTCGGCGTCGCCGTACATCGCGTCATGCTGCTTGCGCGGGGCGCAGACGCTGGCCTTGGAGCAGGCGCAGCGGCGGCCGCCCTCGTTGAGGCGGACGATGACGGAGTCGGACGGCACGTTGTGGCCCACCACGGTGCCGGGGCCCTGCGGGGTGTCCACCGCGAGGCCGGTGCGCGGCGCCGACGCCCGGAACTCCTGATAGAGCGGGTGCTCGTACTTCAGGCAGCACATCAGCCGGCCGCAGGCGCCCGCGATCCTGAGCGGGTTGACCGGGAGGTCCTGGTCTTTGGCCATCCGCACCGAGACCGGCTCGAAGTCCTTGAGGAACGTCGCGCAGCACAGGTCGCGCCCGCAGGGGCCGATGCCGCCCTGCAGCCTGGCCTCGTCACGGGGGCCGATCTGGCGCAGCTCCACCCGGGCACGCAGGTTGCGGGCCAGGTCGCGCACGAGCGCCCGGAAGTCGACCCGGTGAGGCGCGGAGAAATACACGGTGTAGACGTTGTCGGCGTCCAGGTAGTCGACGCCGACAACCTTCATCGGCAGCTCGTGCCGTTTGATGAGGCGCTTGGACACGCTGCGTGCCTCCGCCCTGCGGCGGCGGTTGGTCTCGTCACGGGTCAGGTGCTCCTCGGCCGCGATGCCCTGGCAGACGGGCAGACCCTCGACGTCCTCGCTCACGTATTGCGGCGCCCACACGCACTCGGCGACCTCGGGCCCGGAGTCGGTCGGCACGAGGACCTTGTCGCCGACCTTGGGCGAGTGGCCGCCCGGATCGAGGTAGTAGAGCCGTCCGTAACGGGTGAAGCTCACGGCCATCATCATGCCCAAGCGCCGGCCCTCCTCGATCCGTACGGCTAACGCGTCCGAACCCACCATACGTGCCGTACGGCACCGGCAATCATCGCCTGTGGACAACCACAGCCGGACCGGGAGCCCCGGGTCGCCCGCGCACCTACGCGGGCGAGCGGAGCGCGAGGGTCATGGCCTCGACCGCGATCTGCGGGTTCACGTTGGCCGCCAGCCGCTCCCGGCACTTCATGATCGCGTCCGTACGGCGGAGCGTCTGCTCGGGGGTGGACGCCCGTGCGACGGCCTCCACCTCGTGCCTGCGGTCCTCGTTGGCCAGCTCGACGGAGGCCCCGAACTGCACAGCCAGCACGTCACGGTAGAACGCCACGAGTTCGAGCAGCGCGAGGTCGAGGGAGTCGCGCTTGATGCGGGTCGCCCGCGATTTCTGCATGGTCTCGAGCTCCTTGAGCGCGCCCGCGCCGCCCCGCACGAGGCCCTTGTTGAGCCCCTTACCGGACGAGCCCTCGCCGTAGACCTTGCGCAGCTCGGCCGTCTCGACCTCGTTCAGCGCGGTCGTGGCCGCGTCGGCGTCCTCGGTGGAGGTCTTCACCAGCCGCTCGGCGGCGGTGATGCACTCCGCCACCCCGGTCAGCGACCGGGGGATCGACAGCACGTCGTCGCGCCGGCGTCGGACCTCCTCGTCCAGCGCGAGCCGCCGCGCCCGGCCGATGTCGCCCTGGGCCGCCCGCGCGGCGTCGAGCGCCACGTCGTGGGGCACCCCGTCGCGGGTCACCAGGACGTTCGCGACCGCCTCGGTGGAGGGCGTGCCCAGCGTCACGACCCGGCAGCGCGAGCGGATCGTGATGATCATGTCGTCCGGTGAGGGCGCGCACAGCAGCCACACGGTCCGCGGCGGTGGTTCCTCGATGGCCTTGAGCAGCGCGTTGGCCGCCGCCTCCGTCACCCGGTCGGCGTCATCGAACAGCACGATCCGCCAGCGGCCGAGCGTGGGCGCCCCCGCCGCCTTGAGCACGAGCTCGCGGGTCTGCCGCACGCTGTACGACAGGCCCTCGGGCCGGACGAACGTGACGTCCGGGTGCGAGCCGACCTCGACCTGATGGCAGTCGTCACAGTGGCCGCAGCCCTGGTCGGGGCAGAGCAGCGAGGCCGCGAACGCCGTGGCGGCCGCGGACCGCAGGGCCGGCCCGGTGAACAGCCAGGCGTGCGTCATGCCCGCGCCGCGGCCTCCGGCGATGACGTCGGCGGCGGCCGACGCGGCCCGACGCATCACGTCGATCGCCCGGTCCTGCCCGATCAGGTCCCCGAAGACGGTCATGCGCGGCTACCCGAAGTCGCGGATGGCGGGCATCGTGCCGGTGGCCTCCTCGGCCTCCTGCGGCACCGGGTCAGGGAGGATCTCCCGCACCCGGTCCTGGATCAGGCGCGTCACCTCCCGCTGGTCCAGCGTGCCGTCCACCACGAGATAGCGGTCGGGGTCGGCCGCCGCCAGCGCCCGGAACTCGCGCCGCACCCGCTCGTGGAACTCCAGCGGCTCGGCCTCGATGCGGTCGGCGGGCGAGGCCATCCGCCGCAGCCCGACGGCGGGCGGCACGTCGATCAGCACGGTCAGGTCGGGGACGAGGCCGCCCGTCGCCCACCTGTTGATCCTCGCGACGTCCTCCGGGTCGAGCGACCGCCCGGCGCCCTGGTAGGCGAGCGACGAGTCCACGTACCTGTCGGAGATCACCGTCGAGCCGCGCCGCAGGGCAGGCCTGATGACCTTCTCCACGTGCTCGGCCCGGTCGGCGGCGTACAGCATCGCCTCGGCCCGTGGAGACAGGCCCTGATGGGCGGCGTCGAGCAGGATCGCCCGCAACCGCATGCCGACCTTGGTCGAGCCCGGCTCGCGGGTCTGCACGACGTCGAAGCCCTGATCACGCAGCCAGATCGCGAGCAGCCGCGACTGGGTGGTCTTGCCAGAGCCCTCGCCGCCTTCGAACGCGATGAACAGACCACGCTCGGGGTCCGTCTCCTCCGGCTCGAACCGCTGCCCGCGCAGGGCGGTCAGCAGGTCGACCGTGATGGGGATTCCCGGCCGGTCGTCCATGTGCCGCAGCGCGACCACCCCGACGGCGACCGCCAGCAGCGCGCCCAGCAGCAGCACGAGGTTGGTGCCGTCGAAGTGGTAGCTGATCCCGGCGAGCCCGAGGTCGTGCGTGCCGAACAGCGCGGCCAGCGTCGATGCCACCGCCACGACCAGCAGCAGCACCACCCGGGCGAGCGACTGCAGGAAGGAGAACGTGCGGCCGCGCAGCCCGTCCTCCACCTCCAGGCCGATCACGGTGTAGCCGATGATCCAGGCGATGCCGGCGCAGGCGCCCAGCACGACGGTCAGCACGACCACGATCACCAGGTTCTGGATCAGCGCGACGGCGGCCAGCGTCAGCCCCGCGAGCACGATCGACAACCCGAACAGCCGCCGCCTCGACAGGCCCTTCAGCAGCCGCAGGCCGAAGAACATGCCGAACGCCATGCCGAGGAAGACGGCGCAGAACACCGCGCCGTAGCCCGCGTCACCGCCGCCCAGGGTCTGCACGTACGCCTTGGCGACGCCGATGACGGCGCCCCCGGCGGCGAACGCCCCGAGCATGCCGATGATCAGGCCGCGTACGACGCGGTTGCCGCCGACGAACCGCCACCCTTCGGTGATCTGCCGCAGCACCGAGGGTGTGGACACGTGCCTGGTGTGGTTGTTCGGAATCGCCCGCAGCGTGAAGACCATCACGGCGGAGGCGAGATAGGCCAGCGCGTTGGCGTACAGCGCCACGCTGGTGGCCGCGACGTCGAACGAGGGCGCGGCGGCCGAGATCGTCGTGACCACGCCCGACACGATCGCGAACAGCGCCGCCGCCACGGGAGCGGTGCCGTACGTCACCAGGAGGTTGAGCTGGTTGGCCTCCTCCAGCCGCTCCTTGGGCACGAGGTTGGGCACCGTCGCGTCCTTGGCGGGCACCCAGAAGAGGTTCACGCACTCGACCAGGAACGTCGCGATGATCACCCACTGGTAGTTGCCGACCAGTGGGATCGACAGCACCACCGCGAACCTGGCGAGGTCGGCGACGACCATCGTCAGCCTGCGGTCGAACCGGTCGGCGACCGCTCCCGCGAGCGGGCCGAGCAGGATCGCGGGCAACATCTTGGCGACGAAGACGCCGCCGATGGCGAGGCTCTGCGCCTGGAAACCGGACCCCGCGGTCAGGTTTCCGGCCAGAGCGGTCAGCGCGATGATGTTGAGCCAGTCACCGAGGCTGCACGTCGCCATCGCCGTCCACAGCCTGCGGAACGACGCGTTCGCCAGCACGTGCGGCTGCTTGCGTCGCGCGGCGGCCCGGCCAGGGGTGCTCATGATGTCAGCGTATCCAGGTGCTCGCTGGGCTTGGGATGCGGACGAGCGGGCCGCTGGGGCCTGCCCGTCGCCTGAGGGTATTACGTCCGCCTCGTCCTCGCTGTCGAGATGGGCCCAATGCTCTATCCGGTTCCACTTCCGATGCCCCGGCGCGGTCAGCCGGGCAGCTCAGCGAGAGGACGCCAACCCCGTGATCGGTCCCGCTTCCGCGGATCCGGCGCGGCCGGTCGGCAGCTCGGCGAGGCGGCCCCAACGATCTGTCCGCTGCCGCCTCCGGGGTCCGGCGCGGTCAGGCGTGTAGCTCGATGAGGGTGATCTCGGGGGGCGCGCCCACGCGGACCGGCGGCCCCCAGAAGCCCGCCCCTCGTGTCACGTACACCTGGGTCTGGCCGCCGCCCGCGCGCGGCACGCTCGCCAGCCCCGACACCACGGGCTGCTGCAGCGGAACGAGCAGGTTGAACGGCGCCATCTGGCCACCGTGGGTGTGCCCGGACAGCTGGAGATCGACGCCGTGCGCGGCGGCCTGCGTCACCTGGACGGGCTGATGGGCCATGAGCACCACGGGCCGGTTCGCGTCGCGGCCTCCGAGCGCCTTGTCGAGATCCGGGCCGTCGCCGGACGGCACGCCGTTGAGGTCGTTGACGCCCGCGAGGTCAAGCACGGCTCCCCCGTGCCGGATCTCGACCCGCTCGTTGCGCAGCGGCCGGACGCCCAGCGAGCGCAACTCCTCGATCCATTCCTGGGGGCCCTCGGCGGTGTAGTACTCGTGATTGCCGGTCACGAAATATGCGCCATAGCGGGATTCGAGGGACTTGAGCGGCGTGGCCAGATGACCGAGCTCGGCGACCGTGCCGTCCACCAGGTCGCCCACGATCGTCACCGCGTCGGCCTCCAGGCCGTTGATCATCCGGACGATTCGCTCGGTGTGCCCCCGGCCGGTCAGCGGGCCGAGATGGATGTCGCTGACGACCGCGATGCGCAGCCCGCTCATCCGGGGATCGAGCCGGGGCAGGCGGATCGGCACCCGCTCGATCACCGGATCGCCGAGGGCCTCGCTCACGCCATAGCCGACGGTCGCGAGCGCTCCCACGGCCACGACCGCGGAGGCCGTACGGGAGATGAACAGCCGCCGGTCGAGCGCCGGCGGGTCCGCCTCGGCCCCCTCCGCCACCGGCCTGCCGGTCGTGGCCGTGCCCTGAGCGGCGGCGCCTCCCCCTGCCGCCGCACCGGCGAGGACCACCTCGTCCACCGGCACCGCCAGGACCGCCTCGTCCACGGGTGCCGCCTCTCCATCGGCCCGCTCGGCCGGAACGGCGGCTTCGGCCGTACGGCGGCGCCTGGACACGACGAACGTCGCGACCGCCCGGGGCACCTCCATCACCAGGCCCAACACGAACAGGTAGAACATGACGGCCAGCCACAGATAACCGGGCCAGGCCACGACCCGCTCCACGTCCATGCCGAGGCCGAGCCGGCTCCCGCCAAAGGTCACCACCATCAGGGCGGCGAGGACCACGAGCGCCCACGTCAGCACCCGGCGCGAACGTGATCCCGGCGTCGTCGACGCCCTGACCAGCCTCCGCCACAGGTAGGCGTGCACGACCACGACGGCCACCAGAATCATGCCCACGAACCCCACGAGAACTCCCCTCGACCGGCGGCGATCAAGGGCCGGCTGACGACGATGCTATGAGCTCGCAGCGACAGCCGCGTCCGTTGTCCACAGCCGGGCTCCATCTGTGGACAACTCGCGAAGCCCCGCCGGGGCAGGCCACCGCGCCTGTGACGGTCCCTGGGCAGGCCACCGCCTGCGGGAAGGGCGCGCGCGGCCTCGTCCAGGCAGGACACCCCGCCCGGGACCTCGCCCGGGACCTCGCCCGGGCGGGGAACCTCACACCGCGCTCAGGGCAGTGCCATCACGCGCGAGCGCACCTGAGCGGGGTGCCCGCCACCGCGCCCGGGCAACCCACCCCGCTCACCACGGCACGTGCGACGGCATCAGCCACCGCACGTGCCACCGCAGCAGAGAACGCGCGAACCGCGCCCCTGATGGGAGCGCGGTTCGCGGTGACAGGCGACCGGCGAAGACCCTCGGTCAGTGGAGAACCGGGATCAGTGGAAAACCGGTCAGGACTTCGCTGCGGGCTTCTTCGTGGTGGTCCTGGCCCGGGTCGTGCGCTTGGGGGCAGGTGCCCGCTCCCGCCGTTCGGCCAGCAGCTCCGCCGCCCGCTCCAGCGTGATGTCCTCGACCGTGTCGCCCTTGCGCAGGGACGCGTTGGTCTCGCCGTCGGTGACGTACGGACCGAAGCGGCCCTCCTTCACCACGACCGGCTTCTTGGAGTTCGGGTCCTCGCCCAGCTCACGAAGGGGCGGCGCGGCGGCGGCACGGCCACGCCCGCGGGCCTTCGGCTGCGCGAACAGCTCCTTGGCCTGCTCGATCGTGATCGTCAGCAGGTCCTCCTCGGACGGCAGCGACCGCGAGTCGGTGCCCTTCTTGATGTAGGGCCCGAACTTGCCGTTCTGCGCGGTCACCTCCTCGCCGTCGATCTCGCCGACGACCCGCGGAAGCTGGAGCAGCTTCAGCGCCTGCTCCAGCGTGATCGTGTCCAGGTCCATCGACTTGAACAGCGAGCTGGTCCGCGGCTTGGGAGCGTCCGCCTTCTTCGTCCGCTTCTTGCCGTCCTCCGGCGCCGGCTCCTCGGGCAGGATCTCCGTGACGTACGGGCCATAACGGCCGTCCTTGGCCACGATCTTCCGGCCGGTCGCGGGGTCGACGCCCAGCTCGCGGTCGCCGCTCGGACGCGAGAACAGCTCCTCGGCCTTCTCGGCGGTCAGCTCGTCCGGCGCCATGTCCTCCGGGATGTTCACCCGGGCGCCGTCGCGGTCGAGGTAGGGCCCGTAGCGGCCGACCCTGATCACGATGTCCGTCCCCTTGATCGGGAACGAGCTGATCTCCTTGGCGTCGATCTCGTTGAGGTCGGTGACCATCTCCTTCAGGCCCTCGTCGCCGTCCTCGCCGCCGAAGTAGAAGCGGCGCAGCTCGGGCACCCGCTCGGCGCGGTTGTTGGCGATGTCGTCGAGGACCTTCTCCATCTCGGCCGTGAAGTCGTAGTCGACCAGGTTGCCGAAGTGCTGTTCGAGCAGGTTGACCACGGCGAACGCCAGGAACGACGGCACCAGGGCGGTGCCCTTCTTGAACACGTAGCCCCGGTCGAGGATCGTTCCGATGATCGACGCGTACGTCGACGGACGCCCGATCTCCCGGTCTTCCAGCTCCTTGACCAGCGACGCCTCGGTGTAGCGCGCGGGCGGCTTGGTCGAGTGCCCGAGCGCGCTCAGCTCGGCCGCCGTGAGCCGGTCGCCCTCGGCCAGCGCCGGCAGGCGCTTCTCCGAGTCGTCCCGGTCGGTCGAGGGGTCGTCCGCGCCCTCGACGTACGCCTTGAGGAAGCCGTGGAAGGTGATCGTCCGGCCGGTGGCGCTGAACTCGACGTTCTCTCCGGCGCTGGACGTGCCGCCGACCTTGACCGACACCGACTCGCCGACCGCGTCCTTCATCTGGGACGCGACCGTACGCTGCCAGATCAGCTCGTACAGCCGGAACATGTCCCCGGACAGGCCGGTCTCACCCGGCGTGCGGAACTCCTCGCCGGACGGCCGGATGGCCTCGTGCGCCTCCTGGGCGTTCTTCACCTTGCTGGTGTATACGCGCGGCTTGTCCGGCACGTACGCCGAGCCGTACAGCTTGATCGCCTGGCTGCGGGCGGCGGCGACGGCGGTCTCCGACAGCGTGATGCTGTCGGTTCGCATGTAGGTGATGTAGCCGTTCTCGTAGAGCCGCTGGGCCACCTGCATCGTGTATTTGGCGGAGAAGCCCAGCTTGCGGCTCGCCTCCTGCTGCAGCGTGGTCGTCCGGAACGGCGCGTACGGCTTGCGCGTGTACGGCTTGCGCTCGACCGACCGCACGGCGTAATCCACGCCCTCCAGCCGGCCGGCGAGGGCCGTCGCGGCGGCCTCGTCGAGGTGGAGGACGTCGGAGCTCTTCAGCTTGCCGGTGGAGGCGAAGTCGCGGCCCTGGGCCACGCGCCTGCCGTCCACGCCGGTCAGCGTCGCGGAGAACGTCCGGGGGTCGTCGCCCGCCCGGCCGGTGTCGAACAGCGCCTGAAGATCCCAGTAGTTGGCGGCCGTGAACGCCATCCGCTCGCGCTCGCGCTCCACCACCAGCCGGGTCGCGACCGACTGAACACGACCGGCGGAAAGCCGCGGCTTGACCTTCTTCCACAGGACCGGGCTGACCTCGTAGCCGTACAGGCGGTCGAGGATGCGCCGGGTCTCCTGGGCGTCGACCAGACGGAGGTTCAGGTCACGGGGGTTGGAGACCGCGTCCCTGATCGCGTGCGGGGTGATCTCGTGGAACACCATGCGGTGCACGGGGATCTTGGGCTTCAGCACCTCGCGGAGGTGCCACGCGATGGCCTCGCCCTCCCGGTCCTCGTCGGTCGCGAGGTAGAGCTCGTCGGCTTCCTTGAGGAGCTGCTTGAGCTTGGACACCTGCGACTTCTTGTCCGGGTTAACGACGTAGAGCGGCTCGAACTCGTGGTCGACGTTCACCCCGAGGCGGGCCCAGGCCTCCTCCTTGTACTTCTCCGGGATGTCATCGGCCTTCTCCGGAAGATCGCGGATGTGGCCGATGCTCGACTCGACGATGTAGCCGCGCCCGAGGTACCCGGCGATCGTCTTCGCCTTCGCGGGCGATTCCACGATCACCAGGCGGGTTCCGCCGGCGTTGCCGTTGTTGGCTGGCACGCTGCTTCCTACCTCGCTGTCCGCTGTCATTCCCCGTGCTGCCGGGCTTCGTACTCCCGGCTCATGACACCCTCGTCGTCCGGGCCGGAGGCTCCTACCCCCTGGGGGCGCCGACGAGGCGCCGCTTTGAAGGTACCTGCCGCCGCACGTTCCTCCCCCTCGGGCTACCCGGTTATGTCCGGGAATGTAACCCGCCTGGCGCTGTTATCCACGGAGACGCAGAATAGAGCCCAACGAGTTCCCTAGCACGCCCCGGAGACCAATGGCAGTGCTCGACTACTCCTATCTGGACCTGTATCTCCCTCGGGACACCCCTCGCGAGGCGGCGAGGCAGATGCTCACGGAGCATGCCGAGCACGGAGATTGGGAGCTGGAGCGGTTACGCCTTTATCCCGACGGCAGCAGGCGCGTCCGGCTGCGTCGGAAGATCATACGGGCCGCACGGACCATGTGACCCCAGGTGCCGCGGACGCCACGGTCAAAACGGCTTTGCTCATCCGCAATCTCGTTGCAGTCATGGCCGTAAGTGCTCCCATCTGTCTTGAAACAGTACCGGACAAAAGGGCTTTGCCCGCCCCGGGCCGCGCCCCCGGAACGGGCAAAGCGATCATGCCTCCTCCACTGGTGGTGGGGGGCGTCCTGGTCGCCCGCGCCGGAAGCGTCTGGCAGACGCTCCCCGGCGCGGGCGAGTGATATCCCTCGCCTCCGTCAGCCGCGCGCCGCCCGATCGCTCCGTACGGCCGTCGCCGCCGGAGGCGTTCCGAGCCGTCACGCGCGGCCGTACGACTACTTGCGGCCGAACCGGAAGCGGCGGGTGACGGCGAACAGGCTCGCCGAGGCGGCGAACATGGCGCCGAGGGCCAGAGCGAGGAGCGACGCCGGGTTCATCCCGGTCAGGCCGACGGGCTGCTCGGCGCTCATCAGGTTGAGCGGCAGCAGGCCGTCGGTGCTCTTGCCGAGGTCGCCGGTCGGGAGGCCGCGCGTCGCGTCCTCCAGCGTCTTGGCGGCGGGCAGCGAGCGGGTCGCGCCGTCGAGCGTGCCGCCGACCTTGGAGACGGCCGCGGGGGTGCTGCCGGCCTTCTTGCCCTTGGCGTCGGAGACGACGGGCAGGCTCGGCGTCTCCGGCAGGCCCAGCATGTTCGGCAGGTCGCCGACGACGGGAGCGGTCGGGGTGGCGGCGGCGCTCATCGGCTGCACCGTCTGCTTGCCCGACAGCACCGACGCGCCCGGCATGGCGGGCATGACCCCGGCGCGGGCGGCCTTGTGCTGCGGGAAGCCCCCGGAGCCGTGACGCTTCCAGCCGCCGCCCACCTGGGCGCCGCCGAGGCACCCCGCGGCGGCGTCGCCGAGCACGGCCACCGAGTTGCCGCAGATGTTGATCGGAGCGGTGATCGGGGCGACGATCTGGTTGCCCGCGAGGATCCCGTGCCGGCCCGAGGTGATGTTGCCGCCCGCCCCGGCGCCGCCGCCGAGGACCGAGGCGCCGCCCTGGCAGCCCGCGTGGGACTTGCCGATGACGGCCACCGCGTTGCCGCAGACGTTGATCGGAGCGGTGATCGGCGCGACGACCTGGTTGCCGCCCAGGATCGAGCCGTGGCCGGACGTGACGTTGCCGCCCGCGCCCCGGACGCCGTGCTTGCTCCAGCCGCCGACGATCGTCGCGCCGCCGCGGCAGCCCGCGAAGGCGTCGCCCGCGATCGCGATGGCGTTGCCGCAGACGTTGATCGGCACCGTGATCGGCGCGACGACCTGGTTGCCGCCCCCGATGCTGTGCACACCGCTGGTGCGGTTGCCGCCCGCGCCTCCGCCGGACCAGCCGCCGTGGCCGCCCTTGCCCCAGTGACCGCCCTTGCCCCCGTGGCCGTGGCCGCCCTTGCAGCTGCCCGAGCCGTTGCCGCAGACGTCGATCGGCGTGATGATCGGCGAGATCACCTGGGTGCCGCCGCCCACGGCGTAGCGGCCGTCGGTGTCGTGGCCGGTCGATCCGGGACGGTTCCAGTGACCGCCTCCCTTGTGACCGCCCCCGTTGTGACCGCCCCCGTTGTGACCGCCGTACCCGCCGTGGCCGTGGCCGCCCTTGCCTCCGTGGCCGTGACCACCCTTGCCCCCGTGGCCGCCCTTGCCGCCGGAGCCGCCCACGGACGAGCCTCCGGTGCAGCCCGAGAACGCCTTGCCGATGGCCGCGACGGAGTTGCCGCAGACGTTGATCGGAGCGGTGATCGGCGCGACGACCTGGTTGCCGCCCAGGATCGAGCCGTGTCCGCTGGTGCGGTTGCCGCCGGCGCGGACGACGTCACGGCCGCCGCCGACGAAGGCGCCGCCGCGGCATCCGGCGGTGGCGTTGCCGAAGACGGCGATCGAGTTGCCGCACAGGTTGATCGGAGCGGTGATCGGCGCGACGACCTGGTTGCCGCCCCCGATGCTGTGCACACCGCTGGTGCGGTTGCCGCCCGCGTTACCGCGCCGTCCCGGGCTCTTGACGGCCGCGCCGCCACGGCAGCTCGCGTCCGACTTGCCGATGACCGACACCGCGTTGCCGCAGGCGTTGACCGGGATGTTGATCGGCGCTTCGACCTGGTTGCCGCCGAGGATGCTGCCCGCTCCGGAGGTCTTGTTCTCTCCGGCGCCCACGCCCGCGCCCTGCACGACCGCGCCGCCCTGGGAGGAGGCCCGTGACTGGCCGATGACGGCCACCGCGTTGCCGCTGATGTCGATCGGCAGGGTCACCGGTATGTCGATCTGGTTGCCGCCGAGCACCGAGTGACTGCCGTCGGTGTCGGCGAGAGCCGTACCGCTGCCAAGGGCCATGACGCCGGCGGCCAGAAACGCCGCGGAGGTCGAGCCCTTCGCCCACGTTCGCATGATGAATGCTCCTAGTGGTTCTTCTTAGGGGGTTACCTGACAGCTCGTGACGCGAGTCCGGGCCGCATGAGCACAGCGGAGCCGTAGGACGGTCACGAGGATGGGAAATTCCGCGTCACCCGCGGGAGCCTGCCGCCCGGGCACCACGAGCGAGGGCAGGCGGTGGCACCGGTCGCCGTACGACGGGGACCGGCGCTGAAGCGGGATCAGTCAGGAGAGAAAGACGGGTCGTCCGCCGCTGTGCGGACAACCGGGGGAACAACCGCCGCCAGAGGGGCGGGCAGCTTGGTGAAGCGCGGTTCGAACACTTCCCGCGCGACATCCCCGAACAGGATGCTTCCACCGCTCGACTGCGGGACCAGGCCCTGGTCTGCGGGCGCGTGGTCCGCGGTGGAGGGTGGGGGGAGCAGCGGCTTCGACTGGCTGGTGAGCCCGTCGACCGTGCGCCCCGCCATCGCCTCGGCGTTCACCGAGACGTCGTGCGCCACCGTGGGGAAACCGTCGGTGATCTTCCCGTGGGACCCGGCCCCGCCCGGCGAGGGCGGCAGACCGAGATCCGGACCTGAGAGACGATCGGGAAGAACCGACCCGGCGACGTCATGTGAGGGTGTGGTCCCGGCCACGGACATCGCCGTGCCGAAGACACCGAAGAACAGGCCGAGCAGCCATCCGGCGGCGATCAGCCCGCCGACGACCAACAGGCGACCCAGACGGGAGCCGGCCGCGAACCGCGCCATCCGGCCCCGCTTCGCAGAGCCGGGAGACGTGACGCGCACGCCGGGAACGGCGGAGGGCGAGCCCGCCCTGCGCTGTTCCTGCGACGTGCGCGTCACGCGACCTCCCCAAACCGCTGAGTCAACAGTCCGCCGGGCCTATCCGGTGCGGATCAACCCCCAACGGAGAGTTACTGTAGCGGCACGGCACGTGATCGCAAGAGCTTTCTCAGCAGTATTCGAGGAAACGGTCAAGGACCCGGACGCCAAACCGGAGAGAATCAACCGGAACCCGCTCGTCGACGCCATGGAACATCCCGGAGAAGTCCAAGTCTTCGGGAAGCCGCAGCGGCGCGAAGCCGTACCCGCTGATGCCGAGGCGGCTGAACGCCTTGAGGTCGGTGCCGCCGCTCAGCGTGTACGGCACGGCCCGCGAGCCGGGGTCCTCCTCCTGCAGCGCGTCGGCCATCGCCTTGACCAGCGTGCCCTTGAAGGGGGTCTCGACCGCCACGTCGTGATAGACGAACTCCCTGGTCACGTTGGGCCCGAGCAGCTCGTCGACGGTCTGGAAGAACTCGTCCTCATAGCCCGGCAGGAACCTGCCGTCCACGTGCGCGGTCGCGATCTGGGGGATCACGTTCGCCTTGTATCCGGACTGCAGCATGGTCGGGTTGGTCGTGTTGCGGAGGGTGGCGCCGATCATCCGGGCGAGCGGCCCGAGCGTGGCCACCGCCGCCTCCGCGTCCTCCGCCTTGACCTCCTTGCCGAAGACCTCCTCGAAGAACGCCTGCACCGTGGGGGTGAGGCGCACCGGCCACTTGTGACGGCCGATCCGGCCGACCGCCTCGGCGAGCTCGGTCACGGCGTTGTCGTCGTTGAGCATCGAGCCGTGCCCGGCCCTGCCCCTGGCGGTCAGGCGCATCCAGGCGATGCCCTTCTCCGCCGCCTCGATCAGGTAGAGCCGGCCCTTCTCGGTGGTCACGCTGAAGCCGCCCACCTCGCCGATGGCCTCGGTGCAGCCCTCGAAGACCTCCGGATGCCGCTGCGCCAGCCACTGGGCGCCGTAGTGGCCCCCGGCCTCCTCGTCGGCGGTGAAGACGAGGACGACATCCCTGGGCGGCCTGCGCCCCTCGCTCAGGCGCCGCCGTACGACGGCGAGGATCATCGCGTCCATGTCCTTCATGTCGACCGCGCCGCGGCCCCAGACACAGCCGTCGGCGATCTCGCCGCTCAGCGGGTGGTGGGTCCAGTCGGCCGCGTCGAACGGCACGACGTCCAGATGGCCGTGGAGAACGAGGGCGTCCCTGCTCGGGTCGGCGCCCTCGACGCGGGCGACCACGTTCGCCCGCCCGCGGTCGGATTCGAGGATCCGCGGCTCCAGGCCGACCTCCGCCAGCTTGCCGGCCACGTATTCCGCGGCCTCGCGTTCCCCGGGCCCCGCGTTGTCCCCCGCGTTGACCGAGTCGATGCGGATCAGGTCGCGGCACAGCTCCGCGACCTCGTCCTCCCCGTAGCGTGGGGTCATTACGCCTCCTCCTGCCGGGCAGGCCCATGCGGGGACCGGCCCGCCTTTCCCGTCGTACGGCTCGCGCCTCCATCCTGCCGCCGTACAGGGGTGACGTTCACCCCCGGGCTCCCGGGAACCGCGCCGGAGCGGATTCCCGGTATGAAGCAGGGCGCAGAGAGTGCTAACCTGTATCAGCCGACGCGGGATGGCGATCCTGCGTGAGGCACCACGTCCGGGTGGCGGAATAGGCAGACGCGCTAGCTTGAGGTGCTAGTGCCCAGTGATGGGCATGGGGGTTCAAGTCCCCCCTCGGACACGCACTCTGGTACATGTTGGGCCTGGCCTCAACTGCGACCACTCTCTCCAGGGGGTCGTAGACGAGGTGCAGGCCCATCTGCGTATAGAGGTCGTTCCGGTCGGCAGGGTCCGCCTTCTTGATGACCTTGGCCATCTCGGCCAACCGAGGGATCATCTCTGCGATCTCCTTTTCACTGATCTCCCTCTTCCTGGTAATGGCCCGTAGCTGGCCCTCTGCCTTCAGCCGCTCGGCTCGGGTCTCGGCCATCCACTTGCCGATCTCCTGGGGGTCTCCACCCGCGTCCAGAGTCGTCCGGTAGCGGGCCATCCGACGGTCGCAGTCATCGATGGTCCGCTTGGCTGTATCGATGGCGACGCGGTCTGCCTCGCTGTTCTGGACATCGAGCAGGGTCTCGACCGTCCGCTGAAGGTTGGCTGGTGTGAAGATCCGGCAGAGCCAGGGGTCCAACTCGTCGAGGATCTGGTCCTCCCGGACATAGACCGTGCGCGGGTGGTCGATCTTGTTGGCCACCGCGTATTCGGTCGGGAACTTGCACCGGTAGTGCGGCCTGCCGTTGTTCCAGCTGCCTTCCATCCGCCGCGTGCAGACGCAGCAGTACAGCAGGCCGCGGAGCACGTACGGACGCGGTGTCCTGCGCGGCTTCCGCTCCGTCGCGGGCCGCTCCTCCGCGGACAGCAGAGCCTGGGCCCGCTCGAACGTCTCGATGTCCACGATCGGCTCGTGCACAATCTTCTCGGACCAGACCCACTGGCTGGCGGGATTCCACTTGAGCTTGGTGATGTGTCCCTGCGTGACGTCGTGCACGTCCAGCAGCTCTTCCTGCTTGCGCTGCTTGTTCCAGACCTGGCGGCCGGTGTAGCGGGGGTTGAGGAGAATGGCCCGTACCGCCGACTTCGACCAGGCGATCCCGCTGCGATGGCGGTTTCTGGCCCGGTCGTAGGCGGAGGGGCACGGGATGCCCTCCTTGGTGAGCCCTTCGGCGATCAGGTAGAGCCCTTTACCGTGGAGGAACTCCCAGAAAATTCGGCCCACGATGGGAGCGGTCGCCGGGTCGGGCTCCAACCGGCGTAGGCGCTTGCCGTCGGCGGCCTTGCTCGGATTGGGATGCGGCCCGACGTCCACGAGGCGGTAGCCGTACGGCGGGCGGCCCCCGAGGAAGCGCCCCTCGATCTTGGCCTGTGCCTCCATGGTGGTGCGGACGCGCATCTTGATCCGGTTGCGCTCGCCCTTGCTGATCCCGCCGAACATCAACATGATCAGCTCGTGAGCCTCGTTGGTCGGGTCGATCGGTCCGCCGACCTCCGGCACCCACAGGGGCACTCCGTAGTGGTTGAAGAGCTCGAAGGTGTTGCCGAACTGGTTGCCGTAGAAGGCTCGCTGGGGCTCACCGACCACGACGGCGTCGAACCCCCGGTTGGGGTTGCGCAGCTCGTCGAGCAGGATCGCGGCCTGCGGCCTACGCTGCGGCGGGATCGATCGCGACTTGTCGATGTCGAAGAACTCCGCGACGATCACGCCGCCGCGTGGCTCGATCAGTGCGCGTGACCGGGACAGCTGCCAGTTCCGCGACGAGGCGGGATCCTGGTTGTCCTCCGTGGACACTCGCCCCCAGAAGGCGAACGGGATCATTCAGCATTCCTCTCTTCCCGCTGACGCTTGGTCAGCTCCGCGTGGCTTTTCACCTGACTTGGCTCACGTTTCAAGATTGTCGCTGAGCGCGAGGCGTTGACCTCGTGGTTCCCCGTCGGGAACGGCGAAAAGTGCGCACTAAATCGATCATGTCTCTACCCTGGTGGCCGTGTCTCCGTACGTGCGGACGGTGAAGACGGCCTCAGGCGCCCGGGCGGTGCAGATCGTCTACTCCTCCCGCCGCGGATCGCGGGAGATCGAGCACATCGGGTCGGCGCACGACGACGCCGAGTTGGAGACGCTCAGGGCGGTGGCGCGTCAGCGGCTGGCCGCCGGCCAGCAGGAACTGGACCTGGGGCTGGACGATGGGCCGATGGCGGGCGGGCCGCTGGAGATCGTCAGCTCGCGGATGGAACACCTGTGGGACGCGCTGTCCCGCGCCTACGACACGCTGGGGTTTGCTGCCGCGGCCGGGGGCGATGAGGTGTTCCGGCAGCTGGTGCTCGCGCGGGTGATCGAACCGACGAGCAAGCACGACAGCCTGCGCGTGCTCGGCGAGGCCGGGATCGATGCGGTGTCGTATGCCACGGTGAAGCGCCGCCTGCCGGACTACGCCGCACCGCAGTGGCGCCAGGCCCTGGCCGGTGCATGCGCGGCCCACACCCGCCTCGGGCCGGCCAGCCTGGTCCTCTACGACGTGTCAACCTTGTACTTCGAGACCGACGCCGGGGATGGGTTCCGCGAGCCGGGCTTTTCCAAGGAACGCCGCCTGGACCCGCAGATCACGATCGGGCTGCTCACCGACTCCTCCGGGTTCCCGCTCATGGTGACCGCCTTCGAGGGCAACAAGGCCGAGACCCACACCATGCTCCCGGTGATCGAAGGGTTCATGGCGGCCCACCACCTGCCGGACGTCACGATCGTGGCCGACGCCGGGATGATCTCCGAGGCGAACAAGCAGGCCATCGAAGCCGCTGGGCTGTCGTTCATCCTCGGCATGAAGATCCCCGAGGTGCCGTATGTGGTCAAGCAGTGGCGGCGCGAGCACCCCGGCACCCCGATCCCCGACGGGCACATCTTCATCCAGCCCTGGCCGTCGGGATCGAGCCGGCCCCGCCGCGACCAGATGATCTACTACCAGTACCGGGCAGAGCGGGCCCGGCGCACCCTGCGCGGCATCGACGAGCAGGTCGCCAAGGCCCAGCGCGCCGTCGACGGGCAGGCGCCGGTCAAGCGCAACCGGTTCATCAGGCTGTCCGGCGCTACCAAGAGCGTCAACACCGAGCTGGTGGACAAGGCCAAGGCCCTGGCCGGGCTCAAGGGCTACATCACCAATCTCGCCGCCTGCCCGGACGGGACGCCCATCACCGCCGAGTTCGTCATCAGCTCCTACCATCGGCTGTTCGAGATCGAAAAGTCCTTCCGGATGAGCAAGCACGACCTCAAAGCACGGCCGATCTACCACCACAAACGCGAGTCCATCGACGCGCACCTGACGATCGTGTTCGCCGCCCTGGCGGTCGGCCGGTGGATCGAGGCACGGACCGGATGGTCGATCAAGAAGTTCGTCCGCACCACCCGCCGCTACTGACCTTTAATTCGTGATGTCGCCTCCCGTTCTCATGGTCAGGCCGGTCGGTGGGAGGCATCCGTCGATGAGGTGGGCCCGGTACTGGATCTTCTTCAGGGCGCGCTTGATGACGCGGACGAGCTGGGGCAGGTCGGCGGCGGCGAGGTTGGCCAGGGCGCCGCGTTTGAGCAGGGACCAGATGCCCTCGGTGGGGTTGAGGTCGGGGGCGTAGGCGGGGAGCTGGACGATGGTGAGCCAGTCGGCGTGCTCGGCGGCGAAGGTCTTCATCCCGGGCACTAGGTGCAGGTTGAGGTTGTCCCAGACCAGCACGATCGGGGCGCCGAGCTGGGCGTGGGCATGAAGGATCAGGTCGCGGTAGTCCATCCAGCCGAAGGTCTTGGGCTCGCCTTTGCGGCCGCGGTAGACGTGCAGGCGGTAGATCAGCCGGGAGCGTTCGCCGGGTTTGTAGCAGACCAGGGCGGCGATGTTCACCCGTCCGCTTCCGCGCCCGCGGACGTGTACCACCGGCGTGTGCCCGCGCCGGCCCCACGTTCGTGCGCGAGGCGGCCTCAGCCCTTGACCGGCTTCGTCTTCGAAGCAGATCCAGGCGCCGTCGGCCGCCGCGGATCTTCCACCTGCGGCCAGACCTCCTTCTTCCACACCTCGATCGCGGCCTCGTCCCGCTCGATCGCCCGGCGGGCGGGGCGCTGGCACGACCAGCCGTTACGCCGCAGCAGGTACCACACCCCCTGAACGGTGTAGCCGAGGTGGAACATCCTGCCGATCAGCGTCTTGATCCGCATCAGCGTCCAGCGCTGGTCGGCGAACCCGTGCGCCAGCGGACCGCGTTCCAGCTCGGCCTCCAGCCGGGCGAACTGCGCCGGGCTGAGCCGGGGCAGCGCGTGCGGGCCTGCTGAGGCCAGCGCCGCCGTGCCACCCTCGCGCCAGGCGCGCCGCCACCGCTCCACCGACCGCTGAGTGACCCGCAACGTCCGGGCTAACGCCGCGTTCGTGACCCCCTGCTCGAACATCACGGCTGCGCTCAGCCGTACCTCCTCGCGGCGCCGCTGCTCCTGGGGGGTGAAGCCGCCGCCTTGGGCATACCGCACACCCTGGTCATACAGACCAGATCAGCCCTCGTCAGCTCACCGACAAGACCCATTTAAGTTCCGTATCGCACCGTCCGAATCCAAGCCGGCAACCACGTCCTGACCGCCGCCGACCCTCTGCCCACCGACCTACGCAACGCCCTCAAGCGGATCCGCAGCCCCGAAGGTGCGCACTAAATTGAGCCAACTCAGGTCAGTGCGCGTGACCGGGACAGCTGCCAGTTCCGCGACGAGGCGGGATCCTGGTTGTCCTCCGTGGACACTCGCCCCCAGAAGGCGAACGGGATCATTCAGCATTCCTCTCTTCCCGCTGACGCTTGGTCAGCTCCGCGTGGCTTTTCAGAAGGATGCGCAAGAGCACTCGCGCCGCCCCTGCGGTCAGCTGTGGCGTTTCGGCGGGCAACACCACGGTGACGACGCGCCTGCTCTTGGCCCCGGTCGTCCGCGATCTGGGCTTCTTCTCGCGGTCGGCCGGGCCTGCAGGGTACGCCTGGAGAGCCGATTCCGGAGGCCCTGAGCAGGCCCTTTGTGGCTGTTCAGTCACCCTCGCCTCCTGCCGGGATTGCCGCGCCGGCGGCAGCGAGGAGCCGGGTCCGGGCGAGCTGGCAGTAGTCGGCGTTGAGCTCGATGCCGGCGAACTTCCGCCCGAGTTGCCGCGCGGCAATGCCGGTGGTGCCGCTGCCGGTGAACGGGTCCAGCACGGTGCCGCCGGGGCGGCAGCCGGCGGCAATGGCCCTGAGCGGGATGTCGATCGGGAATGCCCCGAAGTGCGCCGCCCGCAGCGGCCGGGTCGGGATCGACCAGACGTCGCCAGGGTTCCTGCCGTTGGGGTGTGCGGCGGCATGCCGCGCACCCGTGGGCCGCATCGCAACGCCGTGGCGGGTACCGGCCGAGTCCTCGCCGTCGCTGCCGTACTTGCCGGGCGGCGGCCAGGCCGTCGTGATGCTGTTCGCCTTGCTCCCCCCGGAGCGTGCCCGTCTGGTGATCGGGCGGTCGCCGGTGTAGGGCTGACGGACCGGATCGAGGTCGAACCAGTACCGCTGCTGCTTGACGAGCAGGAAGATCAGCTCGTACCGGTTGGACATCCGGTCGCGGACGGACTGCGGCATCGCATTGGGCTTGCTCCACACGATGGCGTTGTGGAGGATCCAGCCGTCCTCCTGGAGGGCGAAGGCGACCCGCCACGGCATGCCGAGCAGGTTCTTCGGCGGCACGACCAGCCGCGCCTTAGGCCGCACCTCGGGCTGCCGGATGTTGTAGTCCTTGCCCCGCGCCCAGCCGTCGGAGTTGGCCGCGTAGCAGTCCCCCAGGTTCAGCCAGCAGGTGCCGTCGTCGGCGAGCACCCGGCGGGCCTCGGCGAAGGTGGCCCGGAGGTTCTCCACGTACGCCTCCGGCGTGGGCTCCTGCCCGTACTGGCCCTCGCAGTAGTTCCTGAGACCCCAGTAGGGCGGGCTGGTGACGATGCAGTCCACCGAACCGTCCGCCATCTCGGCCAGCACCTCGCGCGCGTCCCCGTGGTAGATCGCCGCATGCTCGTCGCGCCAGTACGGCTCACGCAGCCCGCTCATCGGCGGCCTCCGACGGCCCGGATCGCCCACAGGACGCGGGTGACGTCGTCGGCTCGGCTGATGGCTTGCCACCCGAGGGGCCTGGGGACGATGCGGAAGCCGGCGTCCCACAAGTGGGTGCCAGGTTCGTCGATGCGGGTGTAGGCGATCAGGCGCCGGTAACCCATCTCGCGGACCAGGGGCCAGGCGGCACCGAGCAGCATTTGGCTGGCGTCGGATGTGCCGTCGGTGGCCAGGGCGAGGACCTCGGCGGTGTCGCCGTCGTCGAACACCCAGGCGGTGGGCCAGCCGATGAGCGCGACACCAACGAGCGTGCCGTCACCGCTCTGGGCACCGAGAGCGAACGCGGCACCGGCCGACGCAGCGGGGTCATGCCGGGTCCAGGCGATGAATGCCCGCGCGGTCTGAATCGGCACCGGTGAAATCACCAGCCGCTGATTCTCCAGACGCTCCGGACTGTTCAGGCCCTCGCACTCGTTTGCGATTGTCTTCTTGTCATTCCTGCTTTCCATCGTCTAGTCGGGACACGTTTCTCCGGATGTGTGCGCCATCGGTCCGCAGGACGGTCCGAGGCACATGACCAGGGATAGCCAACATCTCAGAGAACCCTCAGAGAGCGATCCCTCAGAGCAGACCCTGAGCCGGGAGGCGCCAAATCTGAACAACTCAGAGGTCCCGAGCGGCGGGTTATGCGGAAACTCTGCGGCGAAACTCTGAATCAGCTATGAGCAAATTCTGAGGCGGTGCGTAGACCAGTTTCCGAGACCAACGAATTCCTCTCGGACTGGAGCAAGACATGAGCACCGATCCCGTCACCGGTTCCCCGCTGGACACCGCGGAGACCTCGTTCCGGCTGCTGACCACAGGGCCGGGCGCGCTGTCCCTGAACTGCACCACGCTCGCCCCCGCCCTCCCCAGAGGCGAGGTGAACCTCGCGGAGCTGCGGATGCTGCTCACCAGCCGGCATGTCAGCGACGAGACGCGTGACGCCGTCTGGCGGGAGCTGGTGACGCGAGCACGGGTGCGTAAGGGAGCGTGGACGGTCGCCGCCGTCGGCATGGCGATGCCCATCCTGCGCATGATCGCCGCGGCGCTCACCCGGGACCTTCCCTACGGGGACCCGGCTGACGTCGACTCCGAGATCCTGGGCGGCTACCTGCGTGCCCTGCGCCGCCTGGACCTGGACACCGCGGACGTACGGTCTCGGCTGTGCCAGGCAGCGCGGTGCGCGGGCGAGCGTGCCATCCGGCACATCGTCTCGGCGGCCGAGCGGCGGCAACCGCCGGAGGAGTCTCCTCCCCGCCAACGTCCCCTGCCCTGTCCTGAGCTGGTGCTGGCCGACTCGGTGGCCCTTGGCGTGCTCAGCGAGCAGGACGCCGAACTGATCCTCCTGACCCGGCTGGGCGGCATGCCGCTGCGGCAACCGTCCCCCGCGACTCCCCCTCCCCCTGCTTCCTCAGCCGATGAGGAAGCGCCTACGGCTTCCGCGCGGAGCCAGGGAACTCCGGATGCAGCAACCGCAACCGACCCGAAGGGAGGCAGGGACACTACCCCTGGCTCCGCGCGGATTTCCTCCCGTCCCCGGTCTGCTGCCATTCGCGGCACTGCCCCGGCCGCTCGCCGCTGGAATGTGCTGCCGTACCGGCGGCTGCGGCAGTGGGCGGCACGGATCGGTTTCCGTGTCCTGCCGATGCTGGCCGGCGCGGTGCCGTTCGTTGCCGCCGCGGCGACCAGCGCCCTGGCCTCGTCGGTCATCGCCGCTCCGTCGGACCTGAACACGGTCTTCACCAACCTGCGGAACTGGCTGATCGGCCTGCTGGCGACGCTGGCCACGCTGATGCTGACCCTCGGCGGGCTCCGCTACCTGGTGGCGGGCGGTGATCCCGGCGAGGTCCAGAAGGCCAAGGCGGCGTTGAAGGCTGCCGCCTTCGGCTACGCGCTGGCCGTCCTGGCCCCGCTGTTCGTGAGCATCCTCAAGCGCGTCGTAGGCGGGTGAGCCCCATGACCCCGATTCGCGAGAAGCTCACGGCGACGTTCCGCCACCGGCTGCGTACGGCAGCCGCACGCGCCCGAAACTCCATGCCGGCTGGCAGTGCGGCAATGTGCCCGGCTGGGGCCGCACCACGAGCGGCAATCCGCGTCGTTGCCGTTGCCGGTGTGGTTGTCGGTGTCTGCGCTGTCGTGATCGTCACGGCGGCCTCGGCTCACGCGACGCCGATGCCTCTGCCATCTCCTGTTCCTGGGGCGTCCCCGCCCGCTCCCGGTGAGCTGCCGGTGCCGGAGGGAACGGGGATCGGCTTCGGCATCGGGGACTGGATCACCGGTCAGATCAACTCCTGGTTCGCCAGCCTGGTGTACCTGGCGATCAAGCCGTTGCTGGACCTGCTGGCGGTGACGCTGCTGGCCACCCCGGACGTGTCCGGCAGCGGCCGGGTCTTCGACCTGTGGAAGGCGACCGCCGCGATCGCCAACACCGGGTTCGTCCTGCTGGCGACCGTCGGTGCGATCAGCGCGATGGGCTACCAGACGGTGCAGACGCGGTATGCGGTCAAGGAGGTCCTGCCCCGGCTGTTCATCGCCGCCCTGGCCGCCAACGCCAGCTTCCTGCTGTGCGGGAAGGTCATCGAGATCGCCAATGCCCTGTCCAAGGCCCTGCTCGGGCAGGACTTCGACGGTCGCCGCGCCGCCGCCACCCTCCAGACGCTGATCATCGCGCCGAGCGCCTCGCAGCAGATCTTCTACGTCCTGCTCGCCCTGGTCGCGGTCGTCCTGCTGCTGCTGTTGCTGATCACGTTCGTCATGCGGGTGGCGCTGGTGCTGTTGCTGACGGTCGCCTCGCCGCTCGCGCTGGCCTGCCTGGCCCTGCCGTACACCGAGGGGCTGGCCCGGTTCTGGTGGCGGGCCTTCACCGGGCTCCTGCTCATCCAGGTCACCCAGTCGCTCACGCTCGTCCTGGCGGTGCGGATCTTCTTCAACCAGGACGGCCGACTGCTGCTCGGCATCGTCCCGACCGGCCAGCTCGTCAACCTGGTGCTCGCCCTGTGCCTGCTGATCATCTTGATCCGCATCCCTGGCTGGATCTCCCGCCGGATCTTCGCCGGGGTCGGCGGCCACTCGATGATCGGCCGGATGGTCAAGTACGCCTTGGCCTACAAGCTCACCTCGCCCGTCCTGGCCGCCCTGCACCTCCGCCCGGGTGGACGCCGGAGCAGCACGCCTCGGGTCGCCGGGCACGTGGCTGCCGCCCATGCGATGGCCGGGAGAACGATGGCCAGCCGAGCGCTTCCGGCGCTCGCCGCCGGTCCTGCTGGTACGGCTGCCGCTGCCGGCGCGACTGCCCTGACCGGGACCGCCGCCTCCGCGGCCCGAGGTGGGCCCGGTCCTGCCAAGCACGCGCCCGTGGCCGCCCGCCGCCCGATGAATCCGGCGGATTGGGAGGCCGCCCCTGTCAAGCACGCTCCGTCCGCTCCTGCTGTCCAGGGCAAGTACCGGAGGCCGCCGCGGCCGTCCGGTCCGGTTCCCCCGACGACGCCGGTATACGGGTATCCGCGCGAGACCTACTACGCCAACGGCCCGGCCGGGCTGGCCCAGATGTACCGGCTCCACACCCAGAACAGCCCATCACGGCCTGCCCGCCCACCGGTCCCGCCGGTGATGTTCCGGCCTCCCGTCTACCCCTCGCAGGGCGTCAGCGGACGCGCGGGCGACACAGGAGATCGCCGTACTCCGCCCCCCAACCCCACAGGAGATGAGGGCCGATGAGCTGGGTGCAGCCGGTTCGCATCCCCGCCGACGTGGACCAGGACGACAAGATCGTCGCCGGGTTCACCGCTCGCCAAGTGGTCATCCTCGTCGGCACCGGCGCTCTGCTCTACGCCGCGTACCTGCTCGTCGGTGACCGGGTGCCGCTCGTGGTCTGCGCCGCGGTGGCGCTGCCGATCGCGGTGGCCGGGATCCTGCTCGCGACCGCCCGACACGACGGTTTGTCGCTCGACCGCTACCTGCTCGCCGTCGTCCGCCACCTGCGCGCACCCAAACGCCTCGTCTCCGCTTCCCAGGAGGTGCCACCACCTCCCACGTGGATCGGCGCCAGGCCCGGCCCCGCTCCCGCGCAGCTACGCCTTCCCGTTCAGGGGATGGCAGAGGACGGGCTACTCGACCTCGGCCCGGACGGCGTCGCGGCCATCGCGGAGGTGTCCACGCTCAGCTTCGCCCTGCGTACCCCCGAGGAGCAGGACGCGCTGGTCACGGTGTTCGGGCGCTGGCTCAACTCGCTGTCGGGCCCGGTCCAGATCCTCGTACGCGCCGAACGGGTCGACCTCGCCGAAACGATCGCCACTCTTGAGCACAACGCCCGCCACCTGCCGCACCCGGCGCTGTCGGCCGCCGCGCTCCAGCACGCCGGCTTCCTCGCCGACATCGCCGGCCGTCATGACCTGCTGCGCCGCCAGGTCCTCCTGGTTGTACGTGAGCCCGCGGCAGGTAAGGCGCGGGAGGCCTCGGCGGCCCGTGCCCTGCGGCGGCTGGACGAAGCCGCTCGTCTGCTGTCGGCCTGCGGCCTGACCGTCCGCCTGCTCGACACCCCCGCCACGAGCGCACTGCTGGCCGCCTGCTTCGACCCGGCGGCACCGCCGCTACCCACCGTCCAGATGGCGGCTCCGGACCAGGTCATCACGAGAGGAGAACGCTGGTGAAGCTCGCCTTCCGCCGCACGACACAGCGCGCGCATGGGTTCGGCCCCGACGCGGTCGAAGTCCGGCCCCGGCACCTGCAGGTCGGCGACGACCACTGCGCGACGCTCGCCGTCACCGGCTACCCGCGCGAGGTCACACCCGGCTGGCTGGAACCCCTGCTCACCTACCCCGGGCGGCTGGACGTGTCCTTCCACGTCGACCCGGTGCCGTCCCTGGTCGCCTCCGACCGGCTCCGCAAACAGCTCGCCCGCCTGGAATCCGGCCTGCGCAGCGACCACCAGCACGGTCGGCTCATCGACCCCAGCGCGGAGGTCGCCGCCGAAGACGCCCAGGAGCTGGCCTCCCGGCTCGCGCGCGGCCAGGCCAAGCTGTTCCGCACCTCGATCTACCTCACGGTCCACGCCACCACTGCCGAGGAGTTGGAGAACGCCTGCGCCCAGGTCCGGGCCCTGGCCGCCTCCCTCCTGCTGGACGCGCGCGTGGTGACCTTCCGGCAGCTTCAGGGCTGGGTGTCGGCGCTGCCTATGGCGTACGACAACCTGCAGATGCGGCGCACCTTCGACACCCCGGCGCTCGCGGCGGCCTTCCCCTTCACCAGTCCCGACCTGACCGCCGACCTCGGCCCGACCACAGTCCTGTACGGCGCGAACGCGGCCAGCTCCTCCCTGGTGGCCTGGGACCGCTTCGCCCAGCCCAACCACAACTCGACCATCCTGGGCTGTTCGGGCGGCGGCAAGTCCTACCTGGCCAAGCTGGAAGCACTGCGCTCGCTCTACACCGGGGTTGAGGTCGCCGTCATCGACCCCGAAGACGAATACGCCCGTCTGTGCGCCGCAGTGGGCGGCGCCTACCTCCACCTCGGCGCGCCGCACGTCCGCCTCAACCCCTTCGACCTTCCAAGCCCCACCGGGCGAAGCACCACCGATCGCGAGGGCGATCCACTCACCCGCCGATCGTTGTTCCTGCACGCGCTGATCGCGGTCATGCTCGGCGGCCCGCTGGGCAGGACCGGCAAGGCTGCCCTTGATCGGGCCATCATCGCCGCCTACAAGCAGGCCGGGATCACCTTCGACCCGCGCACATGGAAACGCCGACCGCCACTGATGAGTGATCTGGTAAGCACGCTTACCGATGACGGGGATCCCGCAGCGGCGGAGATCGCCGCCGGGCTCGCGCCGTACGTCACCGGAAGCCACCGCCGACTCTTCGACGGCCACACCACCACCCGGCCCGACTCGCATCTGATCGTCTTCTCTCTGCGGGACCTGCCCGAAGAGCTCAAGGCCATCGGCACGCTGCTGACCCTGGACGCGGTTTGGCGGCGCGTCTCCGACCCGGTCAATCGCCGCCCTCGTCTCGTTGTGGTCGACGAGGCATGGCTGCTCATGCGCGACCCGGAGGGTGCGAAGTTCCTGCTGCGGATGGCCAAGAGTGCTCGCAAGCACTGGGCCGGGCTGTCGGTGGTAACCCAGGATGCCGCCGACCTGCTCGGCTCCGACATCGGTCAGGCGATCATCGCCAACTCCGCCACCCAGATCCTGCTCCGCCAGGCACCCCAGGCGATCGGCCGAGTCGCCGACGCCTTCCGCCTGTCCGACGGAGAACGGCAGCTCCTGCTGTCAGCCGACCGCGGTTTCGGCCTGCTGGCCGCCGACGCTGGTGCCTCTCGGGTCGCCTTCCAGGTCCTGGCCAGCGAGCAGGAACACCGCCTCGTGACTTCCTCCCCTCAAGAACTCGCCGAATACGCGGAGGTCGATCTGTGAACACCTCAATCAATCAACGGCTGGCTCGGCCGGAGGTGCTCACGCCACCGGTGGCCGCCGTACTCGAGTGCGAGAGCCTCGTCCAGCCAGCAGCGCCGTACGGCGTCCAAGGTAGGCAGGACCTCGGCGAAGTCGCGCTCATCCTTGGGACGCGGATTCTTGGCCTTGAACAGCAGCTGCACCTCCGGCGCGATCCTCATGACCCCGTCCTCGCGGATCGTCAGCGTCGACAGCGGACGGCGAATCCGTGCGTCACGCCGGTACACCCACGTCTCGCCCTCGGCCTCATCAAGCATCACCTGGAACCGCCACGGCCCGCCCGGGTGCTCACGCACCCAGATGTCATGCACATGGGCCGGCAGCACCTCACCGACCGGCCACGGCCGCAGCGTCCCTGGAGGGTCGGCCGCGTGCACGTCCCAGCCGGCCGGCAGCTCGCGTACGGCGAGTTGGTCGCGGCGCAGCACGGAGATGTCCACATCCCCGTGCTCACGGAAGGAACGGCCGACGGCCAGTTCGATTGCGTACCCGCCGCTCACCCACCACGGAGCGGCCAGGTCCCGGAACAACGCGACCACCTCGGCCAGCGGCATCGGCTCCCATGGGCCCCACGGCGTCTCGATCCTCGGCACCGACCCATCATCACCCGGCACGGCAGGACAGGTGAGGCCCGATGATTCAGGACCTTCTTTACAATCCGGATGTCTTCGTCGAGTGGTTCCTGGCCTGGGTGAACGCCCACGTCTGGTGGCTCACCTTCGGGGTTTCGGCCGCTGCGCTCGTCCTCGAACTGGTCAGCGCCCTGGTCGTACGGCTGCGCCACCGCGCCGCGACGAAGGGGGCGCGGTGCGTGGAGATCCTCGCGCCTCCAGTGGCGGACATGGCGGGGTCGGAGGCGCTGTGGACGAACCTGATGGGGCTGCTGCGCCCGGCCTGGAAGCGCGCCTTGTTCGGTCAGCCGCACCTGGCCTTCGAGTACGTCTTCGGCGTCGGCGGCGTACGGATCCGGCTGTGGGTTCCGGGCACCGTCCCGCAACACCTGGTGGAGCACGCGATCGAGTCGGCCTGGCCGTCGGCGCGCACGGCGGTCGTGGAGGCGGCCCCGCCCGTCCCGCTGACCGGACAGGCGACTGGCGGGCACCTGGTGATCGCCCGAAGCGAGCTGCTGCCAATTCGCCACTCCCACGACCACGACCCGCTCCGCGCCCTGCTCGGAGCCGTCGTGGGCATGCCAAGCTGGCAGCACGCCGCCGTCCAGATCCTCGCCCGCCCCGCCACCGGCCGCCGCCTGGCCCAGCTGATCAGCGGAGGCCCCGCCGGAGTGACCACCAGGGGCGGGCTGGCCGTACCGCTGGGGCTGGTGCGCGCCTTTCTGGACTTCGTCACCCCCGGCCCGATGCACCCCCGGCTCCATCCAGCGCATCTCAGCCCCACCAATCGTGCCGCCCGGCTGGAGGAATCGGCCGAAGCACGGGCCATCCGCGACAAAGCCCAGCGTCCCCGGTACGAGGTCGCGATCCGGTACGCCGTACAGGCAGACGATTCGACATCCGGGGACAAGCGCACCGCCGAGCAGGCCCGCGAGGCCCGCCGTAGCGCCATCCGGGGCCGGGCGCACGCGATCGCCTCGTCGTTCGCCCTGTTCGCCGGACATAACCGGCTGGAACGGCACCGGCTCGCGCTGCCCGCCGAGCGACTGGCGTCGCGGATGCTCCGGCGCGGGTTCCTGCTCTCGGTGCCCGAAATCGCCGCCCTGGCGCACCTTCCCTTGGACGCCGCCGTACCGGGTCTGAGCCGTGCCGGGGCCAGGTCGGTGCCGCCCGCGCCGCAGGTCTCCGCGAGGGGCAAGGTGCTCGGCTTCTGCGACGCCGGGCACGTGCGGCCGGTCGCGCTGCGCGTGGCCGACTCCTTCCACCACGTGCACGTCCTCGGCCCGAACGGCACCGGCAAAAGCACGCTGCTGGCCCAGATGATCCTGTCCGACATCGAGGCCGGCCACGGCGTCGCCGTCGTCGACGCCAAGGGTGACCTGGTCACCGACCTGCTCGGCCTCATTCCCGAAGAAGCGGGCGAGCGCATCGCTTTGATCGACCCGGACGACCGCCATCCCCGGCCGGCGCTCAACGTGCTGAGCGGCCCGGACCGGGAAACCCTCGCGGACAACCTCGTCGGCATCTTCCACAAGATCTACGCCGACTCCTGGGGCCCGCGCAGCGACGACATCCTGCGCGGCTGCGCCCTCACCCTCTCCCGCAACGGCGGAACCCTGGCCGACATCCCGGCGCTGCTCAGCGATCACCCCTACCGAAAAGACCTCACCGAACGGCTCGACGACCCCTTCCTGCTGGGTTTCTGGAACTGGTACGAGCACCTGTCCGAGCAGGCCCAAGCACACGTCACCGCGCCCATCATGAACAAGCTGCGGGCGTTCCTGCTCCGCCCCTTCGTCCGCGACATCCTCGGCTCGGCCCAGTCCACCTTCGACGTCGGCGACGTCCTGGACGGCAAGATCCTGCTCGCCCGCCTCCCCAAAGGCGTCCTCGGCGACGACACCGCCCGCCTGCTCGGCTCCCTTCTGCTGGCCCAGGTCTGGCAGGCCGCCTCCCACCGCGCCCGGCTCGGCCACGCCCGCTCGCCCTCCGCCTTGTACGTGGACGAGACGCAGAACTTCCTGAACCTCCCGCACGCCCTGTCGGACATGCTCGCCGAGGCCCGCGCGTACCGGCTGTCGATGGTGCTCGCCCACCAGCACCTGGCCCAGCTCCCCCGCGACCTGTGCCAGGCCATCAGCTCCGACGCCCGCAACAAGATCTACTTCTCGCTCTCACCCGAGGACGCCCGCGAAGTCGAGCACCACTTCAGCCCCTACCTGACCCGGCACGACCTGGCCAACCTCGGCGCCTTCCAGGCCGCCGCCCGGCTCGTGGTGCGCTCCGCGGAAACCCCGCCCTTCACCCTGCGCACCCGGCCCCTGCCCGAACCCGACCCCGACCTCGCCGCACGCATACGGCTCGCCGCTGCCCGCGCCCACGGACGGCACCCCGCGGCCGGCGACCCCCTTCCAGAAGGAGACCCCCGCACCCAACCAAAAGGAGACGAATGAACCAGCACTACACGCCTCGCGTCCTCAACTCGCTCGTCATACGGCTCACGAGCCACGACCGGCGCCTGCTCCGCATGGTCTGGACCCACGAGGTCCTGACCACCCACCAGCTCCTCCAGGCGGCGTTCGACAACGACCACACCGGCCGCCACCGCCTGGTCAAGCTGAACCGTCTCGGCGCGCTCGACCGCTTCCGCCCGCGGCCCCCTCTCGGCTCCGCACCCTGGCACTACGTCCTGGGAGAGGCCGGCGCCGCCGTACTGGCCCTGGAAGACGGCGTCACCCTGTCGGAGTTCGGATACCGGCGCGGCCAGGCCCTGTCCATCGCGTACGGCCAGCGGCTCGCGCACACCATCGGCGTGAACGGCGTCTTCGCCGCCCTGTCCGGCCACGCCCGACGCGCCGGCGACTGCCGCCTGGACACCTGGTGGACCGAGACCCAGTGCAAAGCCATGTGGGGCAAGCACGTACGGCCCGACGCCTACGGCCGATGGACCGACAACGGCCTCACCCTGGACTTCTTCCTCGAATACGACACCGGCACCGAAACCCTCGATCGCGTCGCCGCGAAGCTCAGCGGGTACGCCTCGCTGGCCGCCGCCAGCGGCATCAACACCCCGGTGCTGTTCCTGACCAGTGGCGCGCGGCGTGAAGCCAACCTGCATGACCGGCTGCGACTCCGAGGCGCTCTCGTGCCGGTACCCGTCGCGACCGCCACCGAGGGCCAGGAACCGCACGACGCCGTCTGGCTTCCGGGCAATCGTACGGACGGGCGGCTGCGCCTCGCCGAACTCGCGCGCCACTTCGGCCAGCAGAGGCGCGCTTGATCGCAGAGCTCGGGGTCGGCAAACTCATCGCGGCCGGCGGTTGCCTGGTATGCGGCGTCGTCGTCATCGCCGCCATCGGCGGCGGAGCCAAGTACGCCTTCACCGCCGGCGACACGGCCAAGCTCCGAGCCGCGATCTGCGCCTATGCCGCCCCACCTGGCGCGATACGGCGGGTGCCCGCTTCCCGCTTCGGGCTCTCCTCCCAGCAGATCGCGAACGCCCGACAGATCGTGAACGTCGCTGCCAAGCTGGGGCTTCCCAAGCGAGCAGCCGAGATCGCCCTAAGCACCGCGATTCAGGAAAGCAGCCTTACCAATTTAAGGACCGGCAACGGCTCGTACGGGCTGTTCCAGCAGCAGCCATCCCAAGGCTGGGGGACCAAGCAGCAGGTCACCGACCCCTCCCACGCGGCTCGCTTCTTCTACACGCGCCTGGTCGAGATCCCCGGCTGGGAGCACATGCCGCTCACCCAGGCGGCAGCGCTCGTCCAGCGCCCTCGCGAGGACCTACGCGACGCCTACGCCAAACACGAACCGCTCGCCAAAGCGCTGGTCGCCCTGCTGTGGAAGGGCAGATCGTCCGGGCGAGCGGCCGTGGACACGGTCACGAGCGACGACATGCGGGTCCGTATTCAAACCGCAGCCGGGCTCGGCGTTCCACGTGACGAGCTCGTGGCCAGCATCGCGGCGGACCTGGCCAGCCAGAAGTCAGGCGAGCAACTCGACCCTGACGAGATCAGGAAGCGCGCCGACGACATCTTGACCACGGTCGCGGGCCAGCTCTGCGAGGAACTGAAACTCCGGGCGAACAACCCTGCCGACGAGACGACCTCTGACGGAAACGCGCTGATCGAGGGCCCCGCTGGGCGTGGTGCGATCGCGGTCAGAGCCGCGCTAGCCATGATCGGCGTGCCTTACTCCTGGGGTGGCGGCGGACCCGGCGGGCCGAGCTTCGGCACCGGCCGGGGCGCCAGGACCAAAGGCTTCGACTGCAGCGGCCTCACCGAGTACGCATGGAGCAAGGCAGGAGTCAGCATCGGTTCCTCCACCGGCCCCCAGTGGCACTCGGGCAAGCACGTCGACCGCTCTCAGCTCCAGCCGGGCGACCTGGTCTTCTTCGCCTACAACCCCCGCGATCCCAGCACGATTCACCACGTGGGCCTCTACATAGGCGAGGGGAAGATGGTCCATGCCCCACATACCGGCAGCCATGTGCAAATCGCACCGATGTCCCGAAGCGACTACGCCGGGGCCGTACGACCGTCTTTAAGAGGGCGATTTGATTTGAACTTCTCGTCCTAGCCTCGATCTTTCGCGCCCATCTGGTGGCTGGCTGAGCGGTTCGGCTGGAGTGTGAAATCGCGGTCGTGGTCAGCCTAGTGGCCCGGCTGTCGCGCCGGGTGGGCGGGGTTCCACGGGCCCGTAGGGGTGTCCTTCCTGGATTGTAGGGGCGGCTTTGTGCCGGCCAGGTCGGTGCCGGGAACGCCTCCTGGCCCTGGGCCGGCCAACTGCTCGCCGCCGTCACCCGGCTTCAGATGCGGTGATGCGCAGGCGTAGTCGTCCTCCGCCGCGGACCAGGCGGGCGGCGACGGCGAACAGGCGCAGCGTCAGCCGTTTCGGCTCATACCGGCGGGCCGGTCCGTCGCGGGCGAGCATCGCCAAGGTGATGTGGCGGTGCCGGGCGTCATAACGCCGGATTTGGTAGTGGTCCAGGCCGGTTCCGTTCTTGGCGGACTGGAAACACTCCTCGATCGCCCAGCGGGAGCCGGCGACGGCGATGAGATCCTCCAATGTGGTGCCGACTGGTGCACACAGGTAGTAGGCCAGCTCAAGCCCGCCCTTGGCGTTGGGGGTGAGGCTGTGCCGGACGAGTAGCCACCGCTGTTAGCCGGGCTCTGCCTCAAAGATCACCGTGGCGAGTGCCCAGTCATACAGGCACATACCTTTGGTGCCGTCGCCACAGGAACAGCGCTTCCACGCCTCGAGCGGAGCCTGGGCGGTCGCGGTACCGACTCGGATCCGTCCGCCCCGTCCTGCGCCGATCCGTTGGCTCTTGGGCACCGCCACCACATAGCTCAGGTGGTGCTCTTCTAGGAAGCGCCTGAACTTGTTGTCGGTTGCGTCCACGGGAGTGGTGTAAGAGTTTCCACTGGTAGAGGCGTGGCGTCGTGAAATGAGGACGGCCATCGCGTGATCCTTCGTGATTGCGAAGTCAAGATCGAAGGAGAACAAAGGCGATGGCCGTGAACGACAGTGTGGACCCTGCCGCCTGGCTGGCGGAGCAGATCCAGGCGCAGGATCCGGATCTGTTGCGATCCATGGTGAAGACCATGGCCCAGGCGTTGATGTCAGCCGAAGCCGACAACCTGTGCGGTGCCTCCTACGGAGAGCGCAGCAGCGAACGGACCAACTCCCGCAACGGCTACCGCAAGCGCGAGTGGGACACCCGCGCCGGCACCGTCGAGCTCGAGATACCCAAGCTGCGGCAGGGCTCCTACTTCCCCGACTGGCTGCTGGAACGCCGCCGGCGGGCCGAACAAGCCCTGATCAGCGTCGTGGCCACCTCGTATCTGCTGGGTGTGTCGACGCGGCGGGTGGACAAACTGGTCGAGCAACTGGGGATCGGCGGCATCTCCAAAAGCCAGGTCTCGGCCATGGCCAAGGTGCTCGATGAGCAGGTGGAGGCCTTCCGCACCCGGGCGTTGGACGGCGGCCCGTACACCTTCGTGTGGCTGGACGCCCTCACCCAGAAGGTCCGCGAGGGCGGGCGGACGGTCAACGTGCACGCCCTGGTCGCCACCGCGGTCAACGCCAACGGCCAGCGGGAGATCCTCGGCTTGGAGGTCACCTCACGCGAGGACGGCGCCGGCTGGCTGGCGTTCCTGCGCGGCCTGGTCGCCCGCGGCCTTTCCGGCGTTCAGATGGTCATCTCCGACGCCCACGCCGGGCTGGTGGAGGCCATCGGCGCCACCCTCCCCGGAGCCTCCTGGCAGCGCTGCCGGACCCACTGAAGCCGTAAAAGATCAACTTGTCGGTGTGTCGCGGTCGTTTGGCACTGCGGCGAGCAGATTTGCTGCAGTGCGGTATCGGATTGGCGCGTCGGGGGGAATGTGGCCTGCTTGCTGGAGCAGGGGACGGGTTTCGCGGATGACGTTGCCGATGGACGATCTGCTGACATCGCCTAGAACGTCGGCCAGGACATCCATCGTGCAGAGTTTCCGCTGGTAGAGAATCGTGAGCACGACCCGTTCGCTGTTGCTGATCTTCTGGGGGAAGACGCCGGATCGGGTCCCGGGCTGGCGGTGCCCGCCCCGCCGCTGGTAGCCGAGGCGCTCGCCTTGAGCGACCTGTGCTGCGGCGAGGCGCTGGATGAGGAGACGGAGTTCGTCGCGGCTGATCCCGGTCAGAACCGGATGGGATAGTTGATCGATGATCACGGCTCGTGCGGGGCGCTGGCCGGTGTCCAAGAAGCCGAGGAGAGCGGCGGGTTTGGCGAAGCGGACCTGAGCGGCTCCGGCGTGGTGGCCGTGGTCTTCCAAGACTCTGCGGGTCTCCTTCACCAGGTCGGCGATGCAGACGTCGGTGACCTCCAGAAGGTCGGCCAGGACCTTCATGGAACAGACCTGCCGCTGGTAGAGGAGCGTGAGCAGGAGGCGGGCGGCGGCGTCGAACAAGGGCTTGGCGCGGAGGTTGCCGGTGGCGCGCCGAGCTCGGCCGCCGCGTTGCCGGCTGTGCCGTTCCTGGGTGCGGGCGGCCTGTGCAGGCGCGAGCGCGGTGGCCAGCTGGCGTAGTTGAGGGGTGCTCATGCCGGTCAGCCGCGGATCGGCCAGACGCAGCAGCATGGCCTGGCGCCGCTGCGCGGGTCCGTCGCCCTCGCTCACCGGCTGGGACGTGGCCGGGTCGTCGGCCATTACTGGGCGCAGGGTGTAGTTCCAGGTGCCGTGGGTGGCGTGTCGTTCCAGGGGCAGGGCGGCGAAGCGCTCCTTGCTGATCGCGACACCGGTCGGGTAGTCGCCGGTGTCCAAAACCGCCTCCACCCGCAGTCCGGTACTGGTCTGGGTGGAAGCGATGGTGTTGACCACTACGTCATGACTGGTCAGGGGCCTGCCGCGCCAGTTGAGGGTGATGTGGGAGAACAGCCGGTGCTCGATCTTGTTCCATTTGGAGGTGCCGGGCGGGAAGTGACAGACCGTGATCACCAGCCCGGTCTCGGCGGCCAACGCGGCCAGTTCGCTCTTCCAGACCCGATAACGGTAACCGTTGGAGCCGCCCGCGTCCGCAGTGATCAGTAGCCGTGAGGCGGACGGGTAGTCGTGGCGGCCGCGCGCTTTCCACCAGCGGCGGATGGACTCCACCGCGAACACCGAGGTGTCATGGTCGACACCGACGTTCACCCAGCCGGTGTTGGCCGTGATGTCGTAGATCCCGTACGGGATCGCCTGCTCGACGTCCGGACCGGAGAAGAAGAAGTGGTGGTCTTCGACCTCGATCGGCTCGCCCCTGGGGCGCCACTCGCGTCCGGTCATCGGGAGCCGGCCCAGCTGTTCCCGCTTCTTGGTGTCCACGCTGATCACCGGCTCGCCGTCAGCCTGATGGGCTTTGACCTGCTCGTTGATATAGCGGAACTGGGCGTCACGGTCGGGGTGCTGGGCGCCTTCGAGGGTCTTGACGTTGGCTTGCAGGCTGAACCCGGCCGTCTTCAGCAATCGTCCTACCGTGGGCGCCGATACACCGTGTCCTTGCCGGGTCAGCTCGGCGGCCAGGTGGCGTAGCGACTTGGTCGTCCACCGCAGCGGGGACTGCGGGTCGCCGCGCTCATCCGGCTCCACCAGCCCCAGCAGCGCCGTCAGGACGGCCGGATCGTCGTCTTCAACACGCTTGCGACCACCCCCGGATCGTCGGACACGACCTGCCGGAAGCGGCTTCCGGCCTTCTTCCAGCTCGAAGATGCCGTTACGGACGGTCGTCTCGCTGACCCCAGCGGCCTGAGCGACAGCCCGCACCCCACCGTGTCCCAGCAGCCGCGCCTCGGTCGCCAGCACCAGCCGATGCTGTCGTTCGTTCAGATGCGGGCGTAATGCCTCGAATTTCCGCGCGAGTTGGCCGCGGACCTCGCTGGAGATCGCCATACCATCTCAACGAGCCGAAGATCACGAAGCAACGCCTTATTTCTTGACGGCTTCACTACCTGCGGAACCTGCTCACCACCGTGCCCAAGTCGGCTCAGCCGTGGGTGGCCACCCTGGTGCGGACCATCTTCGACCAGCCGACCGCCGAGCAGGTACGCGCACAGCACCGCTGGGTCATCGACGCCCTGGCGGCCAAGTACCCGGCCGCCGCCGACCACCTCGACGCCGCTCGCGACGACCTGCTGGCCTTCGCCCAGTTCCCCAGGGAGATCTGGAAACAGGTCTGGTCCAACAACCCTCAAGAGCGGCTGAACAAGGAGATCCGCCGCCGCACCGACGTCGTGGGCATCTTCCCCGACCGCGCCGCCATCATCCGGCTCGTCGGCGCCGTACTCGCCGAGCAGACCGACGAATGGACCGAAGCCCGCCGCTACATGGGCCTGGACGTGCTGGCCAAAGCCCGCCTCCGCGTGATCCGCGGCGACACACCGGACCAGGAACAGCTCCCCGGCACCCTCACCGCTTAACCTGCAAAAACGGATCACGCGGTGGCAGGCTCGTACACCACCTCCGTGGACGTGACCTTGTTGTCCATGCCATAGGCCTCATCAGCGCTCACCCAGGAGGCCGGCACGCCCACCTTCACGGCTCGGGCCAGAGCGTCGGGTCCGTCCAGTCAACGGTGTAACTCGCGGCTGATTTCTTCTATCGCGAGGCCGGGGACAGCCGGCCTTCGAAGGTGATGGCGAAGGCGTTGAGGGCGGCCTTCCAGCGGGTGACCCAGCGTTTGCGGCCCTTGCCCGTGGGGTCGAGACTCATGATCGCCATGTAGACGCACTTGAGCGCGGCCTGCTCGTTGGGGAAGTGGCCGCGGGCCTTGACCGCCCGGCGGATGCGGGCGTTGACCGACTCGATCGCGTTCGTCGAGCAGATCACCCGGCGGATCTCGGCATCGAAGTTGAGGAAGGGCACGAACTCGGCCCAGGCGTCCTCCCACAGCTTCACGATCGCCGGATACCGGCTGCCCCAGGCCTCGGCGAACTCCATGAACCGCTCCAGCGCCGCCGCCTCGGTCGGGGCTGTGTAAACAGGCCGCAGCGCTTTGGCGATCGCGTCCCAGTGCTGGCGGGCGGCGTACCGGAAGCTGGCGCGCAGCAGGTGCACCACACAGGTCTGCACCACCGCCTGGGGCCAGACCTGCTCGATCGCCTGCGGCAGGCCCTTGAGCCCGTCGCAGACCACCATCAGCGCATCACCCGCACCGCGGTTCTTGATCTCGGTCAGCACGTGCAGCCAGAACTTGGCGCCCTCACCGCCGTCACCGGCCCACAGGCCGAGGATGTCGCGTTCGCCGTCGACCGTCACAGCCAGGGCGACGTAGATGGGCCGATTGGCGACCTGACCATCGCGGATCTTCACGTGGATCGCGTCGATGAACACCACCGGGTAGACGGGGTCGAGCGGCCGGTTCTGCCACTCGGTCATGCCCTCGATCACCTTGTCGGTGATGGTGGAGATGGTCTGCTTGGATACCTGCGCGCCGTACACCTCGGCCAGGTGCGCGGAGATCTCGCCCGTGGTCAGGCCCTTGGCAGCGAGCGAGATGACCATCTCATCGACGCCGGACAGGCGCCGCTGCCGCTTGGCCACGATCTTCGGCTCGAAGCTGGCGTCCCGGTCCCGCGGCACATCGATCTCGACGGGCCCGACGTCGGTGATCACCGTCTTGGTACGGGTGCCGTTCCGGGCGTTGCCCGTCTGGCTCGCGCCGCGTTCGTGCTTGTCGTAGCCGAGATGGTCGGTGAGTTCGCCTTCCAAGGCGGACTCCAGCACCAGCTTGGTCAGCCGGCCCAGCAGCCCGTTGTCGCCGACCAGCTCCAGGCCATCAGCGCGGGCCTGCTCGACCAGCTTGGCCACCAGTTCCTGCTCTGAGGCCTGCGGCTTCTTACGCGCCACCGCGGCGTCCTCCAGGTCATTCGTCGCTTCCGATGCCTGGATCACAGTAGTCATCGATGCGTTCTCCTTGATCAGGAGTTACACCGAAGACCGTACAGTCCCGCAGCGTCCGGGCGAGCACCGGCTTAGCCTCGGGCTTTCGCGACGAATTTGAGCGGGCTTGATCGTTTACATGAGAAAAGTGCCTTTGAGCTGGGAGGATTGGGCTTGTCGAGAGTCCTGTCCGCACCAGTTCAGAAGGCACTTTCCAAGTGAAGACTATCGCGTTGCAGCGCAAGATCGTGGTGTCCGCCGACGGCTCGGGACTCGTCTCGCAGGCCGGTGGGCTGCTGTTGCTGGAGACGTTGCGGGTCACCGGCCTGGGCAGGGAACTATCGGCGCAGCTGGAACGGTGGCGTCCGTCCCGGGCGGTACACGACCCGGGCAAAGTCATCGCCGATCTGGCCCTCACGCTGGCGTTAGGCGGGGACTGCCTGGCCGACATCGCGATGCTCCGCGCTCAGCCCGAGCTGTTCGGCCCGATCGCCTCCGACCCGACCGTGTCCCGGGTGATCGACCGCCTGGCCGCCGACCCCGTCCGCGCGCTTAAGGCGATCCGCGCCGCCCGTGCCACCGCCCGGCAGCGGGCCTGGGCCCTGGCCGGCCCCCACGCCCCCGGCACCGACGGCCAGCTGATTCCCCTCGACATCGACGCGACCATCGTCATCGCCCACTCTGACAAGCAACAGGCCGCGCCGACCTGGAAGAAGACCTTCGGGTTCCACCCGATGACGGTCTTCGCCGACCACGGAGCGACCGGGGGCGGGGAACCCTTGGCGATCATGCTGCGGCCCGGCAACGCCGGATCCAACACCGCCGCCGACCACATCACCGCCACCCGGCTGGCGCTGGCCCAGCTTCCCAAGCACCGCCGCCGTCAGGTACTGATCCGCGCCGATTCCGGCGGCGGCACCCGCGAGTTCCTCACCTGGCTGTCCCGGCCCGGGCGGCGGCTGTCGTACTCCATCGGGTTCGCCCTCACCGAAGAAATCCAGGCCGCGATTCTGGCTCTGCCCGCGCAGGCGTGGACGCCCGCCTACGACTCAGGCGGGCAGGTACGGCCGGGTGCGTGGGTGGCCGAGCTGACCGGCCTGGTGAAGCTGGACGGCTGGCCGAAGGGCATGCGCCTGATTGTGCGCAAAGAGCGCCCGCACCCGGGCGCGCAGTTGCGCTTCACCGACATCGACGGGCACCGCTTCACCTGTTTTGTCACCGACACCCGCCGCGGTCAGCTCGCCGACCTGGAGCTACGCCACCGCCGCCGCGCCCGCTGCGAAGACCGCATCCGCGCCGCCAAGGACACCGGGCTGCGCAACCTGCCGCTGCACGACTTCGACCAGAATCAGATCTGGTGTGAGGTCGTCGCCCTGGCCTGCGAACTCCTGGCTTGGATGCAGATGCTCGCCCTGGATGGGCCGGCCCGCCGTTATGAGCCCAAACGGCTGCGGCTTCGCCTGTTCGCCGTCGCCGCCCGCCTGGTCCGCGGCGGACGCCGCCTACGCCTGCGCATCGCCGCGTCCTGGCCCTGGGCCGGCCAACTGGTCACCGCCATCACCCGGCTCCAAGCACTCCCGGCACCGACCTGATCCGGCACCAAACCGCCCCGACGACCAGGAAGGACACCCCGCGGGCCCGTGGAACCCCGTCCACCCGGCGCGACAGCCGGGCCACCAGGCTGACCACGACCGCGATTTCACACTCCAGCCGAACCGCTCAGCCAGCGACCTGATGAACGTGAAAGATCGAGGCTAGGGCGCGTATCGGGTTGTGATCAATTTGTGGGATTCGCCTGTCCGTCGTGGCCTGATCCGGTAGATCGGCGTGTGTGACGCGTGCGCAGCTGACGGATGAGGAATGGGAGTTCATCAAGCCATATCTCCCGATCGGCAGGTTCGGCCCGTACCCTGAGCGGCTGCGGCAGCAGTTCGAGGGGGTGATCTGGCGGTTCCGGACGGGTGGGCAGTGGCGGGAGATCCCGCAGGAGTTCGGAGCCTGGCAGACCGTTCACAACCGCTTCCGGCAGTGGAGGGATGCCGGCGTCTTCGAAGCCCTGCTTGAAGGGGCGATCGCGGAAGCCGCCAAACGCGGCGAGGTGGACTTATCCCTGGTCAGCGTGGACTCCACCACCGCTCGGGCGCACCACGACGCCGCCGGGATGCACCTTGACCCGGACGTGCTGGCCGCCCTGGAGAAGGCTGCCGAACAGGAGCGGGCCCGGCAAAAGGGGGCGACCGGGAAGGACAACAGGAGCAGGACGCCCGAAACGACGCCGAAGCAGAACAACGGCGGCACATCCGGCGGCGGCGCAGGCTCCGGTTGAAAGCTGCCCTGCTCGGACGCTCCAGGGGTGGGCAGACCAGCAAGATTCACCTCGCCGCCGACCGCAGGTGCCGCCCCTTGGCGTTCGTCGTGACCGCAGGGCAGGCCGCCGACAGCCCGCAGTTCATCCCCGTGCTGAAGAAAGTACGCGTCCGGGTACCCGTCGGCCGTCCCCGCACCCGGCCCGGCGCGGTCGCCGGCGACAAGGCCTACTCCTCCCGCGGCAACCGCGCCTACCTTCGCGGACGCCGCATCAAGGCGGTCATCCCGGAAAAGAGGGACCAGGCCGCCAACCGGAAGAAGAAGGGCAGCAAAGGCGGCCGGCCCGTCCGCCACGACGCCGGCCTGTACAAGGAACGCAACACCGTCGAGCGCCTGATCAACAAGCTGAAGGCCTGGCGAGGCATCGCCACCCGCTACGACAAAACCCCTGCGAGCTACCTCGCCGGCCTCCACCTCCGCGCCGCGATGATCTGGATTAAAGACCTCACCCAGGCCACCCCTTGATCACAACCAAATACACGCCCTAGTGGCGAACTCCACCTCCTCGCCGATTCCGGCCCGGATGCACCGCTCCCTGTCTTAAGTCCAGGACTTCGGCAGATACAGCTCGGTGTCGATCAGCGTCCTGCCCAGTGGGGAGGCGTAGGCGAGGAACACGCCAAGCTGGCAGTTCTCGATCCGGCCCGCCGTGCCGGAGTACTGGCGCTGCACCCCGGCTGACTCGCCGCCCTCCTTCAGGAAGCCGGTGTCATCACGATCAGTACAGCATCGCGGCGACCGAGGTTGCCCATCACGTAATCGCGCAGGTCAACCCCCACCTGCCGGGGATCCCCGTGGGCGCTGTTCAACAGCGCTGCATGCGAGCAGGAGCCGCGTCCCGGCCGCCTCCGCCAGTTGCCAGCCGTTCTTGCGCTCAATCGGAGCCAGCAAACCAGTCAGATACGCCCCCGCCTGCCTGCGCGGCTCCACCCGCCCGAACAACACATCCAGCCCGGCCACTCACTCCTGAAGGTCGCGGTCAGCTCGTCCGACATGACCCAGAACTGTAAATCACAAAACCCGGCTGTAGTGCTAGGGCTTCTAGGCCCGTGACCGAGCGGCAGGTGCAGTCTTCACGCCTAGTTCTCGCTACGCTGCTTCTCGCACCACCCGTCAAGCCGTCACCGATACCCAAAAGCGAGGAGAGCAGTGAAGAACTCCAAAGCTGCCAGTAGAAGGTCTACGGTCCTCCTGGCAGTCGCCGTATCCGCCATAGTTGGCATGTCGGCAAGAGCCTCGGCAGATATGCACACCCTGCCGAGGGACCCCGGTCAGACCTATGTCACAGTGGACGCGGCTACAGGAAGTGTTATATCCGTTACTAATCATCAACCTCGGATCGACTACGCCGAATCTTATCGGGGCGATAGCTTCCCGGTATTCGGATGGTGGAAAACCGACATATCTTGACATGAGCGGTTAAGGCATATAGATCTTCTGCTGTCAGGAACCCCTCAAGCAGGAGGATCGATGCGTTTTCCGCGCGCAGGAATCAAGCAGCTTCGCGTGCCCCTCGCCGTGGCGATGGGGCTGAGTGCGGTTCTCGCTGCGCCGTCCGGTGCTTCGGCGACACCATCCGCTTCGCCTACGGTGGAGACGGTCATCACGATGGACGTCGCCACAGGTCAGGTCCTCAGTATCAAGAAGGTGGAAGCACCTGTAAGCCCAGACATCAGCAATGACAACATCTGCCAGTCCAGCGATGTTTGCTGGAAGTCCGGGCAGACACCGTATGCGGATCAGGGGTTCTTCGGAACTCCTGGAACGCTCACAGGGAGTTGGCCGTATCGCTCCTCGTTCAGGACGGGCAGTTACACCGCGTCAGGAACGTGGATCTACGGCGGCGTAAGTCACAGCACAGGCAAGCGGGGGCCCGGCACAACAGTCGTTCTGAGTGGACTGGCTACCGCGACGTCCGCGACGATTTACTAGAACTAGGGCGCCACTAGGGGGGATGTCGCGAACGCAATCCTCTTTATGAAACCTGACTTGGCTCACGTTTCAAGATTGTCGCTGAGCGCGAGGCGTTGACCTCGTGGTTCCCCGTCGGGAACGGCGAAAAGTGCGCACTAAATCGATCATGTCTCTACCCTGGTGGCCGTGTCTCCGTACGTGCGGACGGTGAAGACGGCCTCAGGCGCCCGGGCGGTGCAGATCGTCTACTCCTCCCGCCGCGGATCGCGGGAGATCGAGCACATCGGGTCGGCGCACGACGACGCCGAGTTGGAGACGCTCAGGGCGGTGGCGCGTCAGCGGCTGGCCGCCGGCCAGCAGGAACTGGACCTGGGGCTGGACGATGGGCCGATGGCGGGCGGGCCGCTGGAGATCGTCAGCTCGCGGATGGAACACCTGTGGGACGCGCTGTCCCGCGCCTACGACACGCTGGGGTTTGCTGCCGCGGCCGGGGGCGATGAGGTGTTCCGGCAGCTGGTGCTCGCGCGGGTGATCGAACCGACGAGCAAGCACGACAGCCTGCGCGTGCTCGGCGAGGCCGGGATCGATGCGGTGTCGTATGCCACGGTGAAGCGCCGCCTGCCGGACTACGCCGCACCGCAGTGGCGCCAGGCCCTGGCCGGTGCATGCGCGGCCCACACCCGCCTCGGGCCGGCCAGCCTGGTCCTCTACGACGTGTCAACCTTGTACTTCGAGACCGACGCCGGGGATGGGTTCCGCGAGCCGGGCTTTTCCAAGGAACGCCGCCTGGACCCGCAGATCACGATCGGGCTGCTCACCGACTCCTCCGGGTTCCCGCTCATGGTGACCGCCTTCGAGGGCAACAAGGCCGAGACCCACACCATGCTCCCGGTGATCGAAGGGTTCATGGCGGCCCACCACCTGCCGGACGTCACGATCGTGGCCGACGCCGGGATGATCTCCGAGGCGAACAAGCAGGCCATCGAAGCCGCTGGGCTGTCGTTCATCCTCGGCATGAAGATCCCCGAGGTGCCGTATGTGGTCAAGCAGTGGCGGCGCGAGCACCCCGGCACCCCGATCCCCGACGGGCACATCTTCATCCAGCCCTGGCCGTCGGGATCGAGCCGGCCCCGCCGCGACCAGATGATCTACTACCAGTACCGGGCAGAGCGGGCCCGGCGCACCCTGCGCGGCATCGACGAGCAGGTCGCCAAGGCCCAGCGCGCCGTCGACGGGCAGGCGCCGGTCAAGCGCAACCGGTTCATCAGGCTGTCCGGCGCTACCAAGAGCGTCAACACCGAGCTGGTGGACAAGGCCAAGGCCCTGGCCGGGCTCAAGGGCTACATCACCAATCTCGCCGCCTGCCCGGACGGGACGCCCATCACCGCCGAGTTCGTCATCAGCTCCTACCATCGGCTGTTCGAGATCGAAAAGTCCTTCCGGATGAGCAAGCACGACCTCAAAGCACGGCCGATCTACCACCACAAACGCGAGTCCATCGACGCGCACCTGACGATCGTGTTCGCCGCCCTGGCGGTCGGCCGGTGGATCGAGGCACGGACCGGATGGTCGATCAAGAAGTTCGTCCGCACCGCCCGCCGCTATCGCACCGTCCGAATCCAAGCCGGCAACCACGTCCTGACCGCCGCCGACCCTCTGCCCACCGACCTACGCAACGCCCTCAAGCGGATCCGCAGCCCCGAAGGTGCGCACTAAATTGAGCCAACTCAGGTCGCGAACGCAATCCTCTTTATGAAAGAGCAGAGAGCTCTTCGCTGATGAGGCGAAGCGCTCTCTGCTCTCGCCTCTTTGCCATAGGTTTGAGTGTGGATGCTTGGGGCCGCAGCGCGGGCCGGGACCTGCTCTCATGCCACAAGCCCGGCCCGCGTATAGCAGGCCGGTCTGATTCTTATTCGATTGATTAGGCGCCTCATCTAATTACACTTCATCAGCCTGAACGAATCGAACAGTAGGGCTTTCCTCGGCATGGACGACCAGGCCCGGGTAGACACGCGGACAAATCTCGGACGCCAAAAACAGACGTGGAGCCTCCGGTAGAAGGGGTCTCACCACAAGATCCTCATACCGAGAAGGCTCCACGTGATCGCCTATCCTGCCACGCTCGACGTCCCCCGTGAACTGCTCGGCTACGTCGGCCGCCTGCTCTACCGGGAGCGCCGCCGCCGCGGCACACCGAAGAACTCCCGGCGCCTGACCTGCTTCCATCAAGCCCTGTTCGCCCTGGCCTGGTTCCGCTCCAAGCCCAACATCCGCCTGCACGGCATCGCATTCGGGCTATCCCAGGCCACCGCCTACCGCTACCTGCACGAGGCCATCGACGTCCTATCCACCCAGGCCCCCGACCTCCACCAAGCACTGGACCGCGCCGTCGCCGCCGGCGTCCCCCACCTCATCCTCGACGGCAAGATCTTCAACACCGATCGGTGCCGCATCAAGACCACCAGCGTGAAAGGCGAAACCATCGACGCCTGGTTCTCCGGCAAAACCAGCGACTTCGGGGAAAACGTCCGAGCACTGTGCGAACCCGACGGTTCCCCATCCGGACCAGCCACGTCGAACCCGGCGGAGCCGCCGACATCGAAGCCGCCCGCCGCCACGTCCTGCCCGCCGTCCACCGCTACGCCACGACCATGCCCGTCATAGCCGGCCCCGGCTACCAAGGCGCAGGTGCTCGTACACTTCGAACACCGCCGGATCAGCTGAATTCAATGAGAAAACGTCAATGCAGCCGGGGCATTGCGCGTGTGGCGTGTTTTGCAACAGGACGCAAAGATGGTGACCCCCTAATGCGAACGAGTCTAGAGACGATGTGCTGCAGTGGCCACACCCACAGCGGCGCTCTATCTATTTTATGATCTTGGCGTTAGGCTGGGTGCTGCCGGACGATGAAGGCGAGGTCGAGGCGCGATGACCCTTCGAGAGACCAGAATCTTCGACATCTCCCATCCCGGAAGATCGCACCACCGGAATCAGCGCTAGATATGCACCATAGCCTATTATTCCACCCAAGGTATTCAAGAGAATGTCGTCAATATCGAAGATCTTATAGGTATAACCGATCGCGCGAGATACGGCAAATTGTGTTAGCTCTATACCCAGGGAAACGATAAGTGCGATAAGCATCAGGCGGCGGATACTTCTAACTTTCCACACCGTGGGCACTAGATAGCCAAGCGGTAGCAAAAGCAGGACATTGCCAACAATTTGCCTCGCTGCTACTTCCGAACTTTCGCGCCCTATTAGCTGAATGAGCCCCTGGATGGGTATCAGGTTATTTTGGGGCGAGTCACTCAGCCGGAGATCATGTAGCAGCGCCGGTTGAAATGGCAACGGAAACAGCGTCACATTCAGTGCTAGGAGTGAATATCCTACCAGCGCGATGGCTCCGAGCAGTCGCAGCTTTGATGGATGGATCTTTGCATTCCAGACTACAAGGAAAACGACAAGTATTGGGATTGCGAAAAGAAGAACGGTTCCCCTAAGCATCTTTCCTCCTGGATACCAACCCTTGTGATGGCTGGCATGGTTGGCATGTTCAGGTGCCGCCGACTGCCGGCGCTGCCTGTGACCAGAAGCACCCGGCCAACAGGGGCCGAACCCGTAAGGTCAGGTAACGGGTCCGGCCCACTTGCGGCGCGACTGCGGTGAATGCTGCTAGCTGGCAGACATTACGACATTACTGCTCGACAGCGTGCGCCCATCAAAGGTCTTTTGGTAGTAAAAGTAATAGTCTCCGGAGCCGACTCCCGTCCAGGTCTTGTTCACCGACCCGCCGTAGACGAAAGTCTGCCGGCCGATGTAGTCATCCGATATAAGGTTGTCTCTGTAAAGCGCCACGTACGGATTGGCTACACCGTTTTGAGGACCGTCGGCGGAACTGCTAAAGGTGATCTTCACGTTTGATCCATTGTAGTAGCGGGTCGGCCCGGTCAGTGTCGTGTCGAAGCTGAAGTATGACGGGTAAGATGCGCACGTGCCGGAGCAGGACGCGTATGCGACTGCCGGAATTGCGAGAGTGGCTACCGAAACAGCCAGCGCCGCCGCGACTTTCATTACCTTCATGAGATTTCCTTTCGTAATGATGTTGGATGATCTTACTCGAACTGTAAATCGTCGGACAAATCTGGGCAATGTGAAAAAAATCACACCAAATCAAGGTGCAATATCGGGCCAGCCGAAATTTGGATGCTCGACCGAAATAATCCTGATATCTCCGTAGGCAGTGGCGGTCAGACAGGGGGTCGGAGAGTTTCATCGGCTGCAGTGGACTGCCTGGTGCTCGCGCTGGCGTGAGTGATGGCTTCGACTGGGGCCCAAGTTATGGTGTGACCTGGAATGATGTTTTCGGACGTTTTTCCTGATAATCCGGAAACTGGCCGTGCCGGATAGACCGATAGTGAAGCTTTGTGCGGCTCTTATTGGTTTGTCCTGGCGTGGCTCGGGCGGGATAATCGGGAGGGTCGCGATTGGTTTTGCAGGGCCTTATCCCTGTAGTGCTTGTGTGACCGTGGGTGCGGGCAGTGGGGTCGCGCGTTGCGGCCTGGTGAGCCGCGTTAATGGCCCAGCGTGGTCCGGGCGCCCCAATGACGCCGGGTAGCGTGGGCGGTTGCTGATGTGACGACCTGATTACCGGTGCGCGCGAACGCCGGGGATGCAGCGCGCGAGTTTGTCTTCTTCTCGTCTCATGAGCGCGCCGGGTGCCGCTGCGGGGGTGCGCACTGCTGTTCAACACACCTGTCTTGGCGGATGCCCGCGAGCAATGATCGGAATCTGTGGATCACTGGGAAGGGGCGTACCTTCCCAGATAACCGGATGATGGTTTCGGGAGAAGCCGACGTTGCCGCGTCGGCCGAGCAGGGTGTGTGACCGATACCGCGACCGGGACGAGTGAGATCGTGAGGATCCCGTGTGGGTCGCGGTTGGAGAGCCGGTGTGCGCAGCGGGCGAGGACGTTGCGGATAGATGCAGTGCCAGGAGGGCTGGCGCCTGGACCGAAGAGCCGACCGCGCCGGCGGTGGAGCCGGACGAGCACCAAAAATGGCTGGTGGAGTGGCTAGCTTAGCGAAACAACTTGAAGATCATAAATCACCCACAGCTATTCTTTGCTCTCGCTGCGTAGACGAAGCGGCTTATACAGGCGCCTTGCTGAGCGGGGGACATCGTGTCTATGATCGGCGTTGCCCTGGGGACCACCACCGGCGGCCTCCTCATCGGGCGAATCGTCCGGATCCTCGCCGATCACTTCGCCCCGCGAAAAGGCGTGCCGTACGCAACCGAGATCATCACTGCGGCGGTATTCGGGCTGCTCGGCTGGCGTATCGGTCCTGCTCCGCTTCTCCCCGCATACCTCTATATGGCCGCTGCTGGAGTGGCGCTCAGCGTGATCGACCTGCGGGCGCGACGGCTGCCGGACGCGCTCACGCTGCCCTCGTACGCCGTCCTCCTGGCGCTCGTGGCCGTCGGCGGGTTGGTGAGCAGGGACGGAGCGCTCGCCGTGGGCCTGGTCCTCGGCGCCGTGGGCACCTTCTCGCTCTACTGGTGCTTCCGCCGGATGAACACCGCACTCGGACCGGGGGACGTCAAGGCGTCCGGCCTCGTCGGCGGGATCCTCGGGACTATCGACCTACATAGCTGGGTGGCCGGCATCGGTGCGGGGCTCATGCTGGCGGCGCTGTTTGCGGTGGCCCTGCTGATCAGCCGGAAGGGCTCCGCATCCACGCTCATCCCGTATGGACCGTTCATGTTCGCCGGCTGCCTTGTGGCCGTCCTCGCGGCGTGACCGCCGAATGCTCTCCATCACCGATACAGGGGGCATAGGCTGGACTCGACCGATCACATTTCTCTTTCGCAAAGAGTGGAACCGGTCAGGGGCCGTTCCCCCTCGGGGGATCGGCCCCACTACTCGTTGAGGAGTTCCCGCAGCAGCGTGAACCCCGGCATGATCTCCCTCGGCCGTACGCCCACCTCGAACATTTCCGGCTCCTCGAAGACCGGTTCGCCACTGGGGCGGCGCACGTAGGCCACCCGGCCATAGTCCACACCGTCGTCACGGTCGAAGCTCATCCACGTGATCGCCTCCTGCTCGCCCTCGCGCAGAGGGTGATTCGAGACCGCGCGCGTGGCCACAGTGCTCGGAGGTTCGAAGATCCAGACCTGCGGCACCGCGAAGACCCAGCGCTTTGCACCGATCTCGCCTGCCTTCGCGGCGGCTCTGCGCTCGAAGGCTACGGCAGTTTCCCGATCACGCAGGTAGTCGTAGTCACTGAGGATGAAACGGCGCTCCCCGTCCAGCATGACGACCGCGGGGCAGTCGCGAGCGACGATGCTCTTTTCCAACCGCTCAACCACGTCGAAGAGCAGGTTCGCCGTCTCGGCGTTCACCCGTTTCTCCTCCCGTGACGTAGACGCGGACCATCGCCGAGAACACCTTATGGCCCACACATCTGTGTCAGCCTGTAATCCGCAGCCCGCGCTGCCGCGTCGCTGGGTGGCGACAACGCCTGAAACCAGAGCAGCCGACGCACGCTGCGCTTCCTGAACCGCGCTCGCGCGACTGGCCCGCCCATATCGCTCCAATCTCGCGCTGAGAGCGAAGCCCCATGCTCCGCTCTCAAGCGACTCACGCAAGGGCGAGTCCGACGCGTCGCCCGAAGGGCATGCACCGTCCCGGCTTACCGACGGAAGCGAGAGATCACCGCCTCGCCAAGCACCTCGGACAGGGTGAACAGGGTGCTTTGATCGAGTTCCTCGATGCCGCCGGTGACCGCGCGGAGCATGTTGCGTTCGGCTCGCTCAGCCCCGCGTACGTTTTGCTCGTGATGGGTGAAGGTGTTGACCGCCTGCACCACGCCCCAGGCCGTACCACGCCACGGCGCTACGCGTAGGTCGTGGTTCCAAAGCTTGGCCAGGGTGTCTCGCTTGTTCTCCGCCATCGTTCGGCTGCGGCCTCGCCCCTGTGGCATCGGTGTGTGGGCCTCCAAGAACGCCTGCCACTGCCGCTCGCTGACCTCGACCCGGCACAACTCGCGTACGACCATCGAGAACTCGTCGGCCAGCGCATAGACGATGTTCAGCGCGTCCCGAGCTTCGGCGAGCCGCAGCTTCGAATACCGGGAGTGCTTGATCTTGACCTGCTGCCCGCGCTCGGCGAGACCAGCGGCCATCGTATTGTCACAGACGATGTGAGTCACTGCCCTTTTGAACGTCGTGGCCAGGGAACCGTCGAAGGACGTCGCACCGAACAGGTGGGGCCGGAACTCGACGCCTTCGGGCGTGACGACGTTCTCGGGCACCTCGACCGACACCCAGGCGACCGCTCCGCCCTTTAGCAGCCCGGCGGATCCGATCGACAGATCGGCGTCCAGGAGCCTGGAGACGGTGTTGATCAGCCATTCGACGTAGGGATGTGGCTCGTAGCCGTCGGAGAAGATGCCCATGACATGGCCGTTGTCGCTGCGCACGATGGCCTGCCTGCCGGGCACCTGGGCCAGTCCGCCGCGCGGGTCTTCCACGTAGACGGGGCTGCTCAGCGCCTCCCAGCCGAACAGCCGCCGCTTGACGTCGTCCACAGGGATCGGGCCGGGATAGTGGTTCGGCTCCTCGCCTTGCATGCTCGCGCGGTAGTGCCAGGCCGTACCGCGCTTCTCGGTGAAGCCGATCAAGGTGTTGGCGTTCAGCCATTCCAGAGACTCCCTGGACATGTCTGTCTCCCCTCGGTGCGGTGGAAATGAGAAAGGCACCGGCCGTGGCCGGTGCCGTCGATGTCGTAGCTGATGATGGTAAGGAGAATTACCAGATCTGCCGCATTCTCCAGCGAGAGCGCCGGAGTTCGGGCGAGCTCATGTGGAGCGTTGCTGTACGGCGTAGGCCACGCGTTCGGTCAGTTCACGGTCGGCTACGCAAATTTCGATCGTGCTCGTGCTGTCGCCGTAAACGGTGAACGAGCCGGACGCGGCCTCCAGCCGCCACCGGACGACGGTCTCTCGCTCTTTCTCGGTGAGCGAGGCCTCCGGCAGCAGTTCCACCAGGGTTTCGATGATCTCAGCCCGTGTGCCGTTCTCGGTCACCCTCTTCGCCAACCGCTCAAAGCAGGTGATCAGGTCCCGTCGATAGTCGGGCAGTAGGCGGCGCTCGATCCTCTTCGCGACGAACTTCGCCCCTCGCGCCGCTGTCACCGTGATCTCATGCCGTCGCAGGTCAGGACACATGCCCCTGCTGCCGTCGGGGTAGATACCGAGCACCCTGATCCGTCCCCGCTGATTCCAGATCGGATGCACGACGAGCCGCGCGCCGGCGGGTCCCATGAGGTAGGCCGGATGACCGGGCCGCACCAGGGGCCGGTAGCCCTCCAGATGCTCGGCGACCTCGATCGCCAATTCCTCGACTTCCCATTCGTTCATCCCGGACTCCTTTCAAAGTAATTCGTTGACGAGTTAAAAGCGGGCCGATCTGGCACCGCAGGGAGCAGTTGAGATTGCCGACCGAGCTTTATTAACTTCGATCGAGGCTCACATCTAAATACGGACGACGGCACAGCCCGAACGTCCGCCCACCGAGACCGTCACCCGCGCCGATCCGCAGCGACGGTACGGATGTAACGGATTCGGCGGGCGCTTTGAAACGGGACAGCGCCCGCCGGTCCGGAGTTGGCTTTATGGCTGCTCTTCGTTGCGCATACGCTCTTGCTCAGCGCGGAATCGGTAGATGTCCCGGCCTGGCTTGGAGCACTCCTGGCAGCGACAGCCGTACCTGTGGATATCGCTGACGTGGAAAACCTGGATGCGGTCCTGCCACGGTGTGGGATAGAGCGACTCGTCCAGTTCCACATGCGCGCGTTCGCGCTGCTTGTTGACCTTGGTCACCGTGCCCGGGTAGTAAAACGGAGACTGGTAGGACTCCGTCCACCACGGCCGCACCGGGATGTGGAAGAAGGGGCGGACCAGGACGCGCTCACCGGGTTCCATCGCCGTTCGCCCCCTTCCACAACTCCAGGGCACCCGCCGCGTCGTCGAGCTGCGGGCGGTCGGCACCGCGCAGGTCCGCCAGTGTCCAGGCCACGCGCAGCAGCCGGGGCAGCCCGTCAGCCGTCACGAGCCCGGTGTTGACCGCCGATCGGAGCAGCTCGGCGGCCTCCGGCACGACGGGAAAGCGCGTTCGCAGGTCTGACGCTGGTACCTCTGCGTTCCTCCGCCACGGCGTGTCGGCCAGCCGGTGAGCCGCCCGCACTCTCGCTGCGAGCACCCGCACGGCCACCGCCGCGCTCGATTCACTCGCCCGCGCTTGGCCATCCCCCCACTCGACAGGCGCGCGTACGGCGACGCGTGACAGGAGCAGGGCCAGGCGCGCCCGGTAGCGGCGCCTTGCCTCCGGTGTGCAGCCACACTCTTCCCGCCCTGCAGGGCACTGGCAGGGGCGAGCATCGAGAACCAGGGTGAACCGTGCCGGGTAGCGGACGCTGCGGCCCTGCCCTGCGAGGTGGATCTGTCCGCTGTCCATTGGCCGGCACAGGCCGTCCAGGACCGGGCGGGCGAACTCCGGCGCGTCGGCCAGATGCAGCACGCCGCGGTGGGCGAGCGAGACCGCACCCGGGCGGTTGCCCGCCACACTGCCGAAGATCGCTGTAGGAGTCTCCGTATGGTGCGGCGCGGACAGCGGAGGCGTGATCCCCGGTGCCCTGTCGGATTGTCCGGCCAGCGAGTGGATCTCGGCGACCTGGCGGGCGGCCTTTTGTCGGTCAGCGGCGGCAGGATGCCCGGTAGGCGTTCGGCGAGCATCGTGGCTGGGCCGTCGCCGGACAGGAACAGGTGGTGCCCGCCTGCTGCGCAGACCTCGAGCGCGTGGCGGGCCGCCTGGTTGCCGGACACGTCGGCCAGGTCGACGGCGAAGGGCGATGACGGCGCAGGCTCCGGCTCCCTGTCGTGCTGATCGCGGAGGGTCCCGTGGCGGAGCTGGTCGACCACGTCGGCCAGCCGGGTTACGGGCATCACCACGGTGCCGGGCACCTGCGCCGCCTCCCGAGCGCAGTCGGCGGGGACGGCGACTCTGCTGATTCCGGCCCGGACAGCGGCAGCCACCATCGGCAGGACGCCTCTGATGGGGCGTATCCCACCGTCCAGGGCCAGTTCGCCGAGGAATACCCGCCCGGCGATCCGTTTGGGTGGGATGACACCGGCGGCGGCCAGCAGCGCCACGGCCAGCGCGAGATCGGCCGCCGCGTCGTAGACCGGTGGGATCATCGGTGTCACGCTCACCGTGATCCTGGCGTCCGGCCAGGCTGTTCCGCTGTTGAGGATCGCGGCCCGGATTCGTGCGCGGGCAGGCCAGACCGACGATTCGGGCAGGCCGACCAGATGCAACTCCGCGTCGCCGGGTACGGCCTCGGCCTCGACGTCGATCACATGCGCAGTGAGGCCGGTCAGGGCGACCGATCGGGTGGAGGCGTAGCCCATGCCGTTCACCAGCCCACCGGTAGCACCGGTCGCGCAAGGTCCGGGCACTGCGCGGCCTTGTCGGCGATCTCGTCGGCCATGCCCGCGAAGTCCATGCCGCAGACGGTCTCCGGCGGTAGCCCGCAGTCCAGGGCGGTGCGGATCAGTCCTGCCAGGCTGTAGCGGGGATCGGCCGACAGCGCCCGTTCCACGGCGACGCGCGCCAGCGGTCCGTCTCCGGTGCGCAGTGCGAGGAACGCCAGCAGCGCGGCGGGAGGGGCGGCGAAGTCCGGTTCCACCCTGCGGGTGAGTTGGGTCCACAGCCTGATGTGGGTGTCGTCGTCGTATCGGCCGATCAAGGTCATGGCCGCGTCTCGGACGAAGATCGCACTGAGTCGGACGGCGAGCCTGGCGACCTCGTCGGCGGACAGGTCCTGTCCGGCCTGGGTGCGGTCCAGCGCGGCGGCGACCTGAGCAAGTCCCTCGTGATACCAGTCGTGATCGCCCCCAGTGGCAAGCAGGCTGCGCGCCTCGGCGCAGGCTTCCCGGGTGGCGGCCTGCACCTGTTCCCGGTCCTGTCCCCCGGCCGGGGCGAGCATGGCTTCGAGTGCCGCGCGGTTGGGCCGGGCAACATACCCGGCGAACACCGCCGCCGCGGCGGCCGGGTTGCTCCCCGCGTCGTACGGGACGCCGTCGGGTGAGCAGCAGTCGGGATCGGGGCAGGTGTATGACCAGTAGCGGCCGTCCTCGACCCGCAGCGCGTCGATCGTGTCGATCCCCGCATCCGACAGTGCGCCGCGTACCGCGTCCATCACGGGAGTGACGTGCCACCCGGGCCCGTACCCGATGAGCATCGCCCGTTCGGTGCCGTTGCGGGTGAGCAGGTCGGCGAAGCGCCGGGCCAGGTCGGGCGTGTCCTCGGAGTTGTCCGGCAGGTCGAAACGCATGCTGAACCGCAGCCCCCGGGCGGTGCTGTCAGGGTCGGCGGTGGGTTCGAACGCCATCGCGATGATGCTGCGCTCCGGGTAGAATCCCAGCATGTAGGGCACGATCGCGATGAAGTCCGCCGGACGGCTCAGCCGCACCGTGTGATCCAGACCAGAGGTCATAAGTGTCCTCCTGAACATGAAGAAACCCCCGGCGCGGTCAGCCGAGGGCGATGGAATGAAGAAGGGCGGGGTCAGCAGCGTTCGATGCGGACGCCGCCGCGCGGTCCAAGGAAGATCCGCCGATCGGGGTAGTCGAGCCCGTCGGCGGAGCCGTACAGCCTGATTTCGCAGTCGTCCCCCACGCACGGGGTGAGGACGTCGGCGGCCTCGCGGTGAGCGAACGCGAAGGGCGAGCGCTGCCAGTAGCCGTACCGGTGCCGATCGGACAGCTTGCGCCGGGCATCGGCCAGGGAAGAGAACTCCTCCAGATCATCCGGCTGTGGTGAGCCGTACCCGTTGCCGCCGTGCCAGAGCCCGTACCAACGTCCCATGATCGTGCCCCCCCTCAGGTCCGGGCCGGGCAGCCGGGCGAGGCGTGGTCGCCGCCGCAGTAGCCGCACCACTCGTCCATGGCGTAGATCGACAGCTCTTCGGCGTACCGGTCGCGCCACTCCAGCTGCGCCCTGGTGTAAGCCTCGGGCTTTCGCGACGAATTTGAGCGGGCTTGATCGTTTACATGAGAAAAGTGCCTTTGAGCTGGGAGGATTGGGCTTGTCGAGAGTCCTGTCCGCACCAGTTCAGAAGGCACTTTCCAAGTGAAGACTATCGCGTTGCAGCGCAAGATCGTGGTGTCCGCCGACGGCTCGGGACTCGTCTCGCAGGCCGGTGGGCTGCTGTTGCTGGAGACGTTGCGGGTCACCGGCCTGGGCAGGGAACTATCGGCGCAGCTGGAACGGTGGCGTCCGTCCCGGGCGGTACACGACCCGGGCAAAGTCATCGCCGATCTGGCCCTCACGCTGGCGTTAGGCGGGGACTGCCTGGCCGACATCGCGATGCTCCGCGCTCAGCCCGAGCTGTTCGGCCCGATCGCCTCCGACCCGACCGTGTCCCGGGTGATCGACCGCCTGGCCGCCGACCCCGTCCGCGCGCTTAAGGCGATCCGCGCCGCCCGTGCCACCGCCCGGCAGCGGGCCTGGGCCCTGGCCGGCCCCCACGCCCCCGGCACCGACGGCCAGCTGATTCCCCTCGACATCGACGCGACCATCGTCATCGCCCACTCTGACAAGCAACAGGCCGCGCCGACCTGGAAGAAGACCTTCGGGTTCCACCCGATGACGGTCTTCGCCGACCACGGAGCGACCGGGGGCGGGGAACCCTTGGCGATCATGCTGCGGCCCGGCAACGCCGGATCCAACACCGCCGCCGACCACATCACCGCCACCCGGCTGGCGCTGGCCCAGCTTCCCAAGCACCGCCGCCGTCAGGTACTGATCCGCGCCGATTCCGGCGGCGGCACCCGCGAGTTCCTCACCTGGCTGTCCCGGCCCGGGCGGCGGCTGTCGTACTCCATCGGGTTCGCCCTCACCGAAGAAATCCAGGCCGCGATTCTGGCTCTGCCCGCGCAGGCGTGGACGCCCGCCTACGACTCAGGCGGGCAGGTACGGCCGGGTGCGTGGGTGGCCGAGCTGACCGGCCTGGTGAAGCTGGACGGCTGGCCGAAGGGCATGCGCCTGATTGTGCGCAAAGAGCGCCCGCACCCGGGCGCGCAGTTGCGCTTCACCGACATCGACGGGCACCGCTTCACCTGTTTTGTCACCGACACCCGCCGCGGTCAGCTCGCCGACCTGGAGCTACGCCACCGCCGCCGCGCCCGCTGCGAAGACCGCATCCGCGCCGCCAAGGACACCGGGCTGCGCAACCTGCCGCTGCACGACTTCGACCAGAATCAGATCTGGTGTGAGGTCGTCGCCCTGGCCTGCGAACTCCTGGCTTGGATGCAGATGCTCGCCCTGGATGGGCCGGCCCGCCGTTATGAGCCCAAACGGCTGCGGCTTCGCCTGTTCGCCGTCGCCGCCCGCCTGGTCCGCGGCGGACGCCGCCTACGCCTGCGCATCGCCGCGTCCTGGCCCTGGGCCGGCCAACTGGTCACCGCCATCACCCGGCTCCAAGCACTCCCGGCACCGACCTGATCCGGCACCAAACCGCCCCGACGACCAGGAAGGACACCCCGCGGGCCCGTGGAACCCCGTCCACCCGGCGCGACAGCCGGGCCACCAGGCTGACCACGACCGCGATTTCACACTCCAGCCGAACCGCTCAGCCAGCGACCTGATGAACGTGAAAGATCGAGGCTAGAAAACGCACTTCAGGGGGGCCTGACTCACAAGCTCGAAGTGGGCCGCCCTTATCAAGAACTCGCCGATCTCCAAGGCCCGGACTATCGAAGCCCGGCACACGGCATCCCCGCCGACTCGCTCTGCGGCAACGCCCCGTTCTCGAACCGCTGCGCGCCAGAATTGGAGTCTCTGACCCGCCCAGGTCCTGGCTACTCCCGGGACAAAGCCCTGGAGATGGTCCGAACGCGGTATGAGCGGTTGCCGCCATTGATGCGCCACACGTTGCCGCGCCTGCTGGCAGACGTGCGTGTCCGGGCTACGTTCGCCGAACTCCGCAGCGAGGGTTGGAAAGACTGGCATCTCCTTACTGCTCTGGCCAATCTCATCGTCAACACGCGGGTGGCGGCGAAGTGTGGCACACCGACCTGGGAAAGCGCCGACTCCTATAAAGATCTATTTGTTACCGAGATGAACAGGCCCGAGGAAACCGATGACCCGTCCGTGGCTACAGACGTAGTGACACGGAAGGCTCTCAAGGACGCTCTGGATCTGTCCGTAATGTCAACGGTGCATAGCTGGGGTTTGGAGATCCATCTGTCGTCCGTGGATCCGGGCGCTGTCCTCAAGATTCTCGGTGAGCGCTACGGATACTGGACTGACGACATTGACCACGAGGATTTCTTCCTCAAGTAGGCCGCTCGGACCAAGTCTTGCCGTGTGAAGCAGCATCAGACAAAGGTTTCTGTAGGACCATGATGCCGACCGTTGGGCAGACGCCCGAAGGCAAGGTCGTAGGCGTTTGAGTACGCACCGCAACTGCCGTGCCCATGACGGCCAGATCCCGGGTCGGCCAGGACCGCGTCTAGATCTGCGAACAGAGGTGGGGAAGCCGGCCAGTTGCTAAGACTAAGCAGCCCACACCGCCACTGCGGGCGCTCGCCGCCTCACCGTCATGCGCGACCGGGCGCTCGATCCACACCTTTGGGTGCGACTGGCCCGGCATGATGCCGTCCCGTCTCCAGCTCAGCCACGAGGCTGGCTGGAGTGGAGCGCATCGTGCGTCCTCGGCAACGCTAGCCTGCTTATGTTGTTCCCCTATTCGACCGCGCTGGAGGCTGATCATGGCCCGGTATGAGACGGTGAAGGCCGCACTGGAAGGTTTGACTGATGATGCGCTATTTGAGCGGATCGCCTTCGTGTACCTCCAGGCCCGACACCCCGAGCTGAGGCTGACATCAAGTGTGGCGGACCTGGGGCGTGATGCTTTTTCTCGCCCGCTTTTTGGCAAGCATGACGAGATCGTCGGATTCTTCAGCCTTGAGAAGTCCTGGACCCAGAAGCTGCAACGCGAACTCGGGAAATACGACGATCCAGCCGTAAAGCGACCCAAGAAGGCAATCTTCGTCACCAATAGGAGAGCCCGCCAGGCCGATCAGAAGCGCTGGAAGGAAAAAGCTGGAGTAACATATAAGATCGCGCTAGAGATTGTGGACCTGACCGAGCTCGAGATGGGCTTTGAATCGGACTCGCTAATCAGCTACGCAGAGCATCTCCTTGGAGCCGCACCCCGGGTACCACGCGTCGTCCTTCCAGGCGATATCTACCGCGAAAAGATGATCGCTTCGATTCCGGGGTTTGCTTCGCCAGTGGTCGGCGACCGCGGGACACAAGACGCTATCAGGGCGTGGTTGAGGGAATCCACACGCCGGATCCTGGTCGTAGAGGCGCCTGGTGGCCTCGGCAAGACACGTTCTGTCATGGACGCTGTCGATATCCCACTCCTGGTGGCGGTCCCTGGGGCGTCGTTTGCATCAGAGGCGGCAGCCAGAGTCACGCTCGACGAGCCTTGCGTGCTCCTATTTGACGATGCCCACAAAACGGCGGATCTGTCAGGATTGGCGACGCTGCTCTCCGACCCCCGCTACACCTCAGTTCGTGTCGTGCTAACCACGCGGCCCGGCCTTGGCCGCGGGGTTCTATCCCGCGTCGGCGTCAGCCCAGACGATGATCAAGTGGCCTGGCAAGGCGTGGCAATTCTGGAGCGTGGCGAGATCGATGCGATCATCACCGCACGCGGAATCGACAATGAAAGCTTCCGAACCTTTGTCATCGGGCTTGCCCAGGGCAACCCTCTAATCGCACACACCGCTGCGGAGATCGCCGGCGCGAACGGGGTGTTCACCTCCGGCGACGTTCCGGATGTCATGCGGCGGTACCTGAACAATCGCCTGGGCTCTCTGACCAAGAACCACGTCGCGGTCGCAACAGCGATCGCCTTGCTGGTTTCAGGCAACGAGGACCAGATCGCCTCACTCGCTGGAGCTATTACAAACCTACCTGCCGACGTCACTGAAGTCCGGGAACTCCTGGATGACCTACAAGACAGCGCCATCGTTACCGGACCGCCGTTCACGGTACGTCCAGATATCGCTGGCGCGGTGCTGGTTGCCAACGCTTTAGCGCAGCCCAACACTCCGAACCTTCCAGGCCATCGTCCTCATCTTCAGATACAGTCAGCGCTGGCCGTCCTCGTGGCGACCGCGACGAATCGACCAGAGCTGGCAGCCTTTGATCCGTCGCTGACATCCGGAATCGCATCAGACCTAGCTCGACAGTTGGCTGTCCTCGCCCAAGCAGCCGTATTCGCCGAGGCCCGTGACGCACTTCTTCTCCTTCGAGCGACTATCCTCCGACTGATCCACACAGGGCCGGCACCGGCTCTCCCGGTTACTCGGCGGCGATGGCGAGATGTCTTCAGCATCGCGGGCCAGGTGGGCGCCTTCATTCCTAGCCTGGTCGATGATCTCGTGCGAGAGCTTGCAATCGTCTGGCCCCTCCCAGCCGATTCGGCGCCAGCGCCATACGGGATCGGCAATAGGGAAATCTTGGGAGCCGCAGCGGCTGCGAGCGGATCGATCGTCGGCGCTGATGAGGATTCGGTAACCTACGCGGCCCTCTCGCTGTTTACGTTGGCCAGTCTCGACCCAAGCCCCGACTCGCTGGCCCTCAATCGTGGGCCGGCTGACGTGCTCGCGCAGTTGGCCGATCCTCCAACTCAGATGATTGCATCGGTATTTCAGCGTCGGGCAACCATATTGCGCGTCCTGGGTGAGCGCTGGAGCGATGAATCCCTTATCCCTGAGGCGAGGGTGCGGATAGCGCATGCGCTGCTACACGCCCTTCCGGCCCTGGGCGCCCCCACGGTAGAGCATCGGCAATTCGGGACGGTTACCAACGCAATGGAGTTGAGTCTGCGTGCGGGGGCTCTCCCAACGGATGATCGCACCAGGCAAGTTCTGTCCCTGGCTGCCGATCTCGCCGTCGAGATACTCGGCCAACTTACCGATGACGGGTTACAGGAGCTTGTGACAGCCATGCGCGAGCTTCGCGCCCGTGGCCGCCGAGGCCTACCATTCGGTGGTGGCGCACTAGATGCCCAGCTTCTCGACATGGTTGATGATGCTGTGGACCGGGTGGAAGCCGCGCTGGCAGAGAGGTGGCCTTCCCTGCCACTTATCGTGCGTCATCGTGCAGTTTCTGCCCTGCTTGCCGTTCCTCGCCGCGGAACGGACCCGACTCTAGAAGCACAGCGCGCGGCAAACTCGCCCATTGCTCGCATTGCCCTCGACGATAACGAACTGCGCCTTTTGCTCGTGTTGTTTCCGGCCGATCGACCTCCTATAGGAGACTATGAGGCCACTTGGCGCGAGCGCGTCGAACGGGCAGCAGAGCTGGCCCGGCAGCTTGGACCAGACGGCGCCTTCGAGCTGCTCGACGCACCTGCTGTTGATGAACTTGTGTATTCCGGCATCTCTCCTGCGCCTATTCAAGCCTTTGCCATTGAACTAGGCCGTCGACTTGGGTCCGCTGCTGCACTGCAGCGCGCTCGAAACCATGCTCGCCAACTGTCCAGGAAAGGCGTGCAGGTCTGGCTTCCCGCTTTAGCCCAAGGCGCGCTCAAGGATTCCTCCGACGTTATGGAGTGGGTGGATCAGCTCGCCACAGAGGCAGGAGCGAAAGGTGTAATACTCGTGTTGCTTCCTGCATTGGATGCTGTCGACGAATCAGTTGAACGAATCCTAATGCAGTCGTTTCTACGAGTACTCGCTCCTATTCTCGGAGATACTGTGCCGGCATCCGACACAGAGCCCATTCTGCCTGCGGCATCCGTGGAAGATCGCGCTTCGGGTGTGAGAGAGCTAGTTCGTCACGTCAATGGATGTCCGCGGCTAGTTCCTGACGAGAAGTTCGCCCTACTGGTGCGCATGGCTCTTCACGGGCCACACCAGGTGCTGCCCGAAACTCTCAGCCATGTCTCGTTCAGTACGTCAACGCGCGAACAAGCCGACGACCTCGGGCGCGTACTACAACGTCGGCTAGGTCTTGCCAGTCAAGAGAATGACGATGGGCTCTCTGCAGGCTGGCAGTCGCTCGACCTTGATCACGATCTGGCTCTGGCGATTGGTCAGTTAGGAAAGCTCAACCCCGAGGCTCTGGGTAATTTACTCGACCAATGGCGTGCTGCCTGCACAGCCGAGAACTCTACAGCCCAACCGCTCGTCCCGCATGCATGGGGACAGCCACTACGCGACCTGCCCAGGGAATCACGAGAGGCAGTAACCCGCCACGTGCTTCAATGGCTCGCCCCATATGAACGCGACTCACTCCAGGAAGAAACAATAAGCCTCCTCTGGCTTATCGGAAATGACACCGCAACACTTTTCGACCAGGCGCAGGTATGGGAACAGGGTACTCCCGAACAACGTGCCGTCCTCATCAGCCTTCTCACGCGAGCCTGGAAAGATGTGCGCTACGTAGCAATCATTGCCCGTCGAATCGCAACTGGCCTTTCAGCCAGGGACATCGATGTGCTCCACCAGAGCCTCATCCCTATGACTATCGGCCCCGATCTGCCGGACGCGATCGTCCGCCGTAAAGCTGACCTCCGCCCTCTGATCGAGCATCCCTCTCCCCGCGTGCGCGACTTCGCTGAACGAGCGATGGCCGAACTTGATCATTTAGGACACCGGTGGCGGATCGAGGATGAGCAAGATCGGAGGGGATACGCGGGCCCTGGCCTACCCTGATGCCCTTATCCTTCGAAACTTGCGTCGGCCAGTTCACCAGCGAGGCCAGCCTTCTTGACCAGGCGGCCCCACCGGGGGCTGCGGGCGAAGGCTCGGGCGATGGCGACGCCGCTGGGCAGATCGCCGTCTGCCTGACTCTTCTGCTGCGCCCACCGCCAGGCCTCTCGCTGGAGTGTCCGGCCATTCCCATGAGCCTCAGCAGGCAGTTCGGCGTTCTCCTGCTGCTCGCCTTGCTGCTCGACGGGGTCAACATCCGCATCGGTGGCAGGTTCAGGGGCCGACAGGTCTTGGGCCTCTGGCTGCGCTCGCGCGAAGCGGCGAATTTGGGACATCAGGAGTTCATAACTGCCGATCAAGGCGAGGGACGGCCATGCGGCGATCAGCCGGCCGATCAGACTGGGTTCAGCGACGGCGACGTTCGCTCCGAGGCTGGCCAGGCTGCCGACCACGAGCAGGCTCCAGGCCAGGAGGCCGCCACGGGAGCCGGACCGGTTGGCCAACAGGATGGACATCGAGGCGACGACGATCAGGCCGTCGACGGCGAGAGGGGTGAGCACCGCCGCCAAGCGGTCCTCACCATGGCGCAGGCAGAGCTCGTGCATGTGCCTGAACGACACGACGGCCGCGATCAGCGCCAGTAGCGCGACACCAGCGATCGTCGCACGTTGGATGCGGCGAACAGCTTGAGTACTCGGCTCTCCCACCGCTCAGCCCTCCCGACCAGGGAGAACGAGTGTGGTGGACGCCGCGAAGGGTATGTACGTATCGAGCGTGTCCCCCCTCGGACACGAACCTTTTCATCATGTGAGGGCTGAGATTCACCTCGGCCCTCACTTTTGCTTTGCCCAGGGATGGGCCTGACTTGGCTCACGTTTCAAGATTGTCGCTGAGCGCGAGGCGTTGACCTCGTGGTTCCCCGTCGGGAACGGCGAAAAGTGCGCACTAAATCGATCATGTCTCTACCCTGGTGGCCGTGTCTCCGTACGTGCGGACGGTGAAGACGGCCTCAGGCGCCCGGGCGGTGCAGATCGTCTACTCCTCCCGCCGCGGATCGCGGGAGATCGAGCACATCGGGTCGGCGCACGACGACGCCGAGTTGGAGACGCTCAGGGCGGTGGCGCGTCAGCGGCTGGCCGCCGGCCAGCAGGAACTGGACCTGGGGCTGGACGATGGGCCGATGGCGGGCGGGCCGCTGGAGATCGTCAGCTCGCGGATGGAACACCTGTGGGACGCGCTGTCCCGCGCCTACGACACGCTGGGGTTTGCTGCCGCGGCCGGGGGCGATGAGGTGTTCCGGCAGCTGGTGCTCGCGCGGGTGATCGAACCGACGAGCAAGCACGACAGCCTGCGCGTGCTCGGCGAGGCCGGGATCGATGCGGTGTCGTATGCCACGGTGAAGCGCCGCCTGCCGGACTACGCCGCACCGCAGTGGCGCCAGGCCCTGGCCGGTGCATGCGCGGCCCACACCCGCCTCGGGCCGGCCAGCCTGGTCCTCTACGACGTGTCAACCTTGTACTTCGAGACCGACGCCGGGGATGGGTTCCGCGAGCCGGGCTTTTCCAAGGAACGCCGCCTGGACCCGCAGATCACGATCGGGCTGCTCACCGACTCCTCCGGGTTCCCGCTCATGGTGACCGCCTTCGAGGGCAACAAGGCCGAGACCCACACCATGCTCCCGGTGATCGAAGGGTTCATGGCGGCCCACCACCTGCCGGACGTCACGATCGTGGCCGACGCCGGGATGATCTCCGAGGCGAACAAGCAGGCCATCGAAGCCGCTGGGCTGTCGTTCATCCTCGGCATGAAGATCCCCGAGGTGCCGTATGTGGTCAAGCAGTGGCGGCGCGAGCACCCCGGCACCCCGATCCCCGACGGGCACATCTTCATCCAGCCCTGGCCGTCGGGATCGAGCCGGCCCCGCCGCGACCAGATGATCTACTACCAGTACCGGGCAGAGCGGGCCCGGCGCACCCTGCGCGGCATCGACGAGCAGGTCGCCAAGGCCCAGCGCGCCGTCGACGGGCAGGCGCCGGTCAAGCGCAACCGGTTCATCAGGCTGTCCGGCGCTACCAAGAGCGTCAACACCGAGCTGGTGGACAAGGCCAAGGCCCTGGCCGGGCTCAAGGGCTACATCACCAATCTCGCCGCCTGCCCGGACGGGACGCCCATCACCGCCGAGTTCGTCATCAGCTCCTACCATCGGCTGTTCGAGATCGAAAAGTCCTTCCGGATGAGCAAGCACGACCTCAAAGCACGGCCGATCTACCACCACAAACGCGAGTCCATCGACGCGCACCTGACGATCGTGTTCGCCGCCCTGGCGGTCGGCCGGTGGATCGAGGCACGGACCGGATGGTCGATCAAGAAGTTCGTCCGCACCGCCCGCCGCTATCGCACCGTCCGAATCCAAGCCGGCAACCACGTCCTGACCGCCGCCGACCCTCTGCCCACCGACCTACGCAACGCCCTCAAGCGGATCCGCAGCCCCGAAGGTGCGCACTAAATTGAGCCAACTCAGGACGAGTGTGGTGGACGCCGCGAAGGGTATGTACGTATCGCCTGTGTCCCCCCTCGGACACGAACCTTTTCATCATGTGAGGGCTGAGATTCACCTCGGCCCTCACTTTTGCTTTGCCCAGGGATGGGCGACACGATGCCCCCGGCGCCGCGGCGCGGACGCCTGGCACAGCCGGCTGTCGACGCGCCGGAGGACGGCGTCCTCAGGCAGGTAGACGTTGCGCGGGTGGTCGCCCTTGTCGCCCAGGGCGCGGCGACGACCTGACACACCTTTCTCCGGCAGATTTCCGGCGGTCAGCGCAGGATTTCCGTGCCCTGAGCTCGATCTTCCCCTCTGATCAGGCTGAACCACTCCGACTTTCGTGGAGGCCCTGAAGCCAGCATCATCTGCTGGCGGAAGGGAGAATCACGTCACGATGCCAGCCCCGAGGAAGTATCCCCAAGAGCTTCGAGAGCGCGCGGTGCGCATGGTCTTTGAGGTCCGCCGGCAGACCGGCGGTGCCCCCGGCGCGATCGCCCGGGTGGCCGATCAGCTCGGTGTTCACCGCGAGGCATTGCGCGGGTGGGTGCGCCAGGCCGAGATCGACGAGGGGCAGCGGCCGGGCACCTCGACCACCGACGCCCAGCGGATCGCCGAGTTGGAGCGCGAGGTGCGCGAGCTGCGCCGCGCCAACGAGATCCTCAAGGCCGCGGCCGCTTTTTTCGCGGCCGAACTCGACCCCCGGCCGCCCAGGTAGTCGCCTTCATCGACGCTCACCGCGGCGCTTTCGGCGTCGAGCCGATCTGCCAGGTGTTGCAGGTGGCGACGTCGACGTACTACGCGGCCAAGTCCCGTCCGCCCTCAGCCCGGCAGGTGCGGGACGCCCAGCTCATGGCCGAGATCACCACGGTGTGGAACGAGAACTTCGAGGTGTATGGCGTGCGCAAGATGTGGAAGGAGCTCAACCGGCGCGGCACCCGCGTGGCCCGCTGTACCGTGGCCCGGCTGATGAAGCGCCTGGGGCTGGCCGGGGCGGTTCGCGGGGACCACAAGCGACCGACCACGATCCCCGATGCTCTCATTGACCGGCCCGCCGACCTGGTCAAACGCGACTTCACCGCCCCCTCCCCCAACCGGTTGTGGGTCGCCGACCTGACCTACATCCCCACCGCGTCGGGGTTCGTGTACGCGGCGCTGGTGATCGACGCGTTCTCGCGGATGATCGTCGGGTGGCGTCTGGCCGATCATCTGCGCACCGACCTGGCGCTGGACGCCCTGGAGATGGCCATCTGGCGTCGCGGAGACGGACGGCGGCTGGAGGGCCTGGTGCACCACTCCGACCGCGGCTGCCAGTATCTGTCGATTCGCTACACCGAGCGCCTGTCGGGTGCCGGGGCGGTCTGCTCGGTCGGATCTCGAGGGGACAGCTATGACAACGCCCTGGCCGAAAGCACCATCGGGCTGTACAAGACCGAGCTGATCCACCGGCGCGGCCCGTGGAACGGCCTGGACGACGTCGAGATCGCCACCATGGAATGGGTCGACTGGTACAACAACCGGCGCCTCCACAGCGCCTGCAACGACCTTCCACCAGCCGAATTCGAGACCCACTACCGAACCCAAACCGCCCCGGCTATCCTCACCCCAGCCAGCTAACCCGGCCTCCACGAAACTCGGCGCGGTTCAGGCCTCCATCAAAACCGGGGCAGTGCACAACTTTCAATGAATAGGACATCTGGCGGTAACCAGGGAGGTAGATCCTGTTCAGACAGAAACACTGGAGGAGGAACGCGTGGACGCCGATCAGCCAGGCCAGGGGATGGAAATGGATCACTCCAGCATGAAGGAGAGTGGCCAGGCCATCTACAGCCAGGGCGGGGAGCTCCTCGATGAGATCGCCCCTCTCCAGAAAGAGCTCGCCGCGCTGCTGCCCTATTTCGGCAGTGACGAAGCGGCTCGGCTCTTCCGCCGTGGCGCGGAAGGGAAACCCGGCTTCGAGAGCGCCCTCGAGAGCATGACAGAGGCGCTGACCAACATGAGCAAGTCGTACGAGGCGATCGGCTCGTCCGTCAGGCAGATGAGTACGAACGTCAAGGCGGCCGACTACGCGAGCATGGCGGACAAGAACGCGGCCATCCGGAAACTGGTGGAGTACGCCGAGCGCACGGACGACATCAGCACGCCCACCACGTCTGTGAAGCTCGACTGAGCCATGGCCTTCGGAATCACGGCGAAAGTGACCCTCGGCGCCATGGGCGCCGCCGGCGCGGCGGGAGGCCTGTCCGGCGCGCTCTCGCCCGAGACGCTGTTCGGCGTCTCATACCTCGACGGGGATCCCGACAAGATCCGCGAGGCGGCCGACCGACTGGACATGATCGCCGATGCGATCGACAAGCACTTCCAGCAGGCGCACGAATCCGCCCAGAAAGTCTGGCAAACCAGCACCGACGACGCGGCTGCGGCGTTCCGGAGGTTCTGGAACGACGACTACGGCAAGGCGGTGCTCATGACCTCTGTCAAGGTCCGGCAGGCGGCCAACGCGTGCCGGGCCTACGCCGAGGTCATCGAGACGATCAACTACTTCATCGCATGCTACTGCGCGTACTCGACGATGGTCATGATGTGGACCATCGCCTACCAGCCGATCACCTGGAAGCTCTACCAGGCGATCATGCGGAAGCAGGCGAATCTGCTCATCTCACTCTCGAACAAGTGGGTGATCCTCCTTTTACCGGCTCTCGCCACCCTGGCGTACTGGGTGACGGACAGCCTGTTGTATCCGGTCGGCGAGGTGGCGATCCCGCTGGCGTTCAACACTGTGGCCGGCATCAAGACCGACATGTCCGGCGCCGATGTCCGATCGCTCGACTACAACGCGACCGCCTACCGTGAGAACTTCGTCGCGAACGTGGCCTTCAACGGAGTCGCCGACGGGACGGCGGCCGTGATGCGGAATATCCCGGGCCTGAAGTCGCTGGCCGCGCCCATCACCTTGCCGAACGGGGCCGAACTGAACACCGGCTCGTTCATCCCCCGCATGGCCGGTTCGACCGCGTACTCGATGACCCTGGACGTGCAGCATGGCGACAACCCGCTGCCGGGCAGCGAGACCGGGCTCACGGAGGACCAGATGTACCAGAAGTTCATCGTCCACGGCACCCGCAGCCTGATCCCGCGGATCAGGTGAAGCGGCGGCGATCCTCCTGCGCGCGCTCTTCCCCGAAGTACGGGCGCGCCACCTCGAGCAGCTTCCGCTCCGCGTCCTCGACCGCCCGCCGCGACGTTTCCATGATCGTGTCAGCCAGCTCCTGCGAGCCTGTTCTCATGGCCCGGGGATCGATCCGAAGCCCGATCAACTGCCCCGAGCCCGACACCCGCACCCTGATCTTCTCGTCCCGGCTCGTCGCCTCGCCGACCACCTCTCCGATCCTGTTCATGACATCGGAGAGCTCTCGCGATGTCGCCTGGAACTCCGCCTTGATCCGATCGAACTCGGGATCGCCAGAAAGAAGATCTGCCATGAGGCATTCTTACCTGCCTTCTGGTGAAACCCTGAGCGAGGGGTCAGCCGGGTGATGCGCGTACGGCGGGCGACCGCTCGCCCAGGTAGCGCCTTGGACCTGGGCGAGCGGGCGCCGTCGAGCTCGTGACCCGGACCTTGATCCGGTTTCGCGCACCTTCACTGATCTCGCCGGACATCGACATGATCAGTCGTGCGCCTCGGTGGCCGCACGATCGGGCCGCCGACCTCGGGCCCCCTCAGGGGAGGGTCGTGGTGCTCTGGCAGCGGGAAGGTGAGCCTGGACTCGTCGCCAGGGCGGGCAGCATGCTCATGACGCACCGCTCCCGGGCGCCGTTTCGAACAGCCGCCCGTAGCCGGTGATCCCCCGGGCGATCTCGCCGGCCCCGGCCAGGTGCAGGGCGTGCCAGAACAGCACCTGGTTGGCGGTCAGGACGGCGAAGTCCAGCTCCTGCTCCAGGGCGTCGATGACGCCGACCGCGCGGATGCCGTTCCCGGCGACCAGGACGGCGTCGGGCCGGTGCCCCGCGACGGTGGTGCGAATCCAGTCCGCCAGGGCGTGCGGGGTGATCAGCTTCTGGTTGCTGGGCAGGCCGCACGGGCCGTGGTGGACGACCGTGAAGCCCTGCTCGGTGAAGTAGCCGGCGCCGAGCCCGGAGAGCCGGTCGTCGAACCACGGCGGATTGACGATCGCCACCTTGCGGGCGCCGAGTGCGGCGAAGCCGGTCACGGCCGCAGCGGTGGTGCCGGTCAGCGGGATGCCGCGGGTGTGGCGCCCCAGCCGGTCGAACAGCTCTTTCTCACCGCTCGCTCCGAGGACGTAGGCGGAGCTGGTGAAGCCCAGCGCGATCACGTCGAGCGGGGAGGCGGCCAGCAACTCCACCGCGTGGTCGATGTGCGGCGGCTCGACGAAGGCCCGCACCGGGTCGTGCGGAATCTTCGGGTCCATCTCGCCGCCGGCTCGCATGGCGCCGAAGTGGACGCGCGAGCCGTGCAGGAACACGTCCTCGGGCGCGATCACCTGAAACTCCGACTCCGGGCCCACGTCCGCGTGCGGTACGACCAGGCCGATGCGCGCCCGGGCCTCCCAGCCGTCCTTCTGTGCTCGGATAGTGTTCATCTCGGCGTCTCCTCGTCGTCGGGCCGGGTCAGGCGGGCGCCTCGGCGGCCAGCGAGCCGCCACGGACCGTGCCGGTGCCGGCGGCGCTCAGGAAGTTGGGGTGCTTGCGGCGCATGTTCTCCATCACGAACTCGTAGGGAACGTCGTCGAAGCCGCCGTGGTCGGCCAGGAACTCCATGCTCTGGCGGCCTTGGTCGTCGAAGGGGTGGTACAGGCTGTCGGCGGTGCCGTCGAACTCCAGCGGCTTCATCCCGTACAGGCGGCACAGGATCTTGTTGAAGACCGGGGTGGCCTTGACCCATCTGCCGTCCACGTAGACGGAGTTGAGAGCGTGGAAGAAGACATCCCCGCCGACGTGGGCGCGCAGCCGGTCGGAGGCGAGATGGTTGCGCACATCGCCGTAGTGGACCCGGGCGGGAATGCCCACGGCCCGGCAGGCCGCCGCGTACAGCGTCGACTTGTGCAGGCAGAAGCCCTCGCGGACGGACGCGGTGTGGCTGGCCCGCAGTCCCTGCGGGGACAGATCGGCCCCGTACACCTCGTAGAGGACGTCGTCTCGGACGGCGTAGTAGAGCTCGACGGCCAGCCGGCGCTTGTCCGCGCCGCGGTCGCTGACCGCCTCGTCGATGAACGACTGGACTGAGTCGCTCTCGTAGTCGAGGAAGCCGGTGGGCGCGGTGAGCCGTCGGAGGTCGCCCGAAGTCGCTGCGTTCATGGTCACCCTTTCGTCGGCTTTCGGCTCACAGACCGAGGAGGGAGGCAATGCGGTTGCGCTGGATCTCGCTGGTGCCGGAGTAGATGGTCCCGCCGATCGCGTTGCGGACGTCCCGCTCGATGCCGGTGGCGGTGAGATAGCCCTGGCCGCCGAAGATCTGGACGGCGTCGAGCGCCGTGCGCTTGTTGGCCTCGCTGACCACGATCTTGGTCGCGGCGATGTCGAGCGTGGCGTCCTGGCCGGCTTCCACCTTGGCGCCGGTGTCGGTGAGCCACTTGCGGGCGGTCTCCACCGCGATCTTCATGTCCGCGATCTTGTGAGCGACACCTTGGAAGGCACCGATCGGTGCGCCGAACTGGCGGCGGGACCTGGCGTACCCGAGCACCCGCTCCAGACGGTGTTCCATCTCGCCGAGCGTGAGGGAAAAGGAGAAGAGGATCTCCCGCTTCATCACATAGTCGAGGATCAGGAAGCCGGCGCCCTCCTGGCCGATGCGCCGTGCGGCGGGCACACGCATCCCCTCGAACGTCACCTCGCTCAGCGGGGAGGTGCGCAGCCCCATCTTGTCGAGCGGCTCGCCTACCCGGAGACCGGGGGTGTCTCGCTCGACCAGGAAGACACTCAGGCCGAACGGGCCGGGCTCGGCGGTCCGTACGTACAGCAGGAAGAGATCGGCTATCGGGGCATTGGTGATGAACATCTTGCCGCCGTCGATGACGTAGTCGTCGCCGTCGCGGGTCGCCGTGGTGGAGATGTTCAGGGCGTCCGAGCCGTTGCCCGGCTCGGTGATGGCGTGCGCGGTGACCAGATCGCCCGTGACGATCCCGGGCAGGAAACGGGACTTGAGCTCCTCGGCGCCGAACGCCTGCAGCGGGACGCCGACGCTGACGATCTGGGTGGAGGCGGAGAAGCCGAGGCCGATGTCGCGGCAGGTGCGCCCGAGGCCCTCCAGGGCGCGCATCGTGTCGGTCAGGGTGCCGCCGCGGCCGCCGTACTGCGTCGCGAACGGTACGGCGAGCAGTCCAGAGCGCTGGATTATCTTCCACTTCTCCCAGGGGAACTCCGCGCGGGCGTCCCACTCCTCGACATCTTGGTTGAGTTCGTCCGCCCAGGGGGCGGTGAGGGTGTACGGGTCCCATTCGATGCCGGCGGTGCGCGGTGCCGACGGTGCGGACGTCATAGGTGTGCCGCCTTCCGGTACGTCGCTGGTCGGGGCCGGGTCCGCCCCGCTGCCGGCGGGGCGGACCGGATCGCGGAATCTCAGTACTGGGAGAAGCCGTCGGAAGACAGCGTGTGCTTCTCGTCACCGCGCAGGGCCGGGGTGAACACGGAAACCAGCCTCAGATCCTCATAATCGGAGGCCACGAGGTAGTGGGCGTCGTGCTCGTTGAGGGCGTATAAGGTGCCCTCGGTGATCTTGAAGCGTTCACCGGACACGGTGACGATCTCGCCGGAGCCGCCGGTGCAGTAGCAGGCCTCGAGGTGACGGCGGTACTGCAGGGCGCTCGTGGTGCCCTTGCGGACCGAGGTCTCGCACACCGTGAAGCCCATGCCGTCGGCCTCGGTGAGCAGGCGGTAGCTGGTGCCGTTTCCCCACTCGACGGGGACGATCTCACTGCTGCTGCGGACAATCATGGCAGTCTCCTTATTGAGGTTGGTTGCCTTCCGGAAAATGTTCGGGAGATGCTCCAGGAGCGTCTTCCGGTCTTCCGCCCGAATTCGGACGCCGGCTCAGGCGGCGGTCTTCGTCGCGTTCTCGACGAACGCCGAAATGGCGCCGATGCTGCGGAAGCCGTCCGGGGTCAAAGGGATGTCGTCGGTCGGGATCGAGTAGGTCCGGGAAATGTGCGAAACGATCCGGACCACGCCCAGGCTGTCGACGACACCGCTGTTGATGAGATCGAAGTCCGAGGTCAGCTCCGCCGTGTCCTCTCCGTCGAGGAACTCGGCGACGATGTATCCCCGTATTTCGTCAACCAGGGAGGTCATGCGCGGTTCTCCTTCTGTCGTGCTGACTTGATGAGATTGCGGTCGGGTTTTCCGGTGGATGTGCGCGGCAGCGGGGCGTCACCCACGTGCACGGAGGACGGGATGGCATGGCGGGGCAGGCGCTCGGCGCTGTGCAGGCGCAGTCGCAACGAGGTGAGCGAAGTGCCGGGCCGACGGGTCACCTGGGCATGCAGCCGGTAGCCGGCCTCGGGGTCGGGGATCGCCACCACGGCGGCCTCGGCGACGTCGGGGTGAGCCGCCAGGACGTTCTCGACCTCCTGCATGTTGGTCCGCACCCCGCGGACCTTGACCTGGAAGTCGGTGCGCCCCTTCAGCCAGTACAGGCCGTCTGCGTCCCGGGTGACGAGGTCGCCGGTGCGGTAGAAGACCTCGTCGCCGCCGTCGGGAGCAGGCACGAACACCCCTTCGTTGCGGGAGCGTTGCAGGTATCCGGAGGTCTGGAACGGCGTGCTCACGAGAAGTTCACCCGTACCGGGACCGTGAAGGACCTGGCCCTCGTCGTCGAGCAGCAGGGCCCGCACCCCGGGCAGCGGCCGGCCGATGGGGATCCGCTCACCGGCCTCCGCAGGGTCGGCGTCGTAGATGAAGCTGTCGTTGGTCTCTGTGCATCCGAAGACGTTGTGGAAGCCGGCGTGGGGGAAGGCGGTGCCAAGCTGCCGCAGCAGCGCCTGCGGCAGCGCGTCCCCGGTGAAGATCACTGTGCGGACCGCCGGATGGATCGCGCCGTCCTGGGTGAGCAGCCGGTGCAGCATGGGCACGCCCTGCACGAAGGTGACCTTGTGCCGGGTGACCAGTTCCTGCAGGTGACGGGCGTCCGCGCTGAACTCCTGTTCGACGAGAACGGCTCGGGCGCCCAGCCATAGCGGGGTCCACACATCCAGCAGGGAGAGGTCGAAGTTCAGGGGGGCGTAACTCAGCAGCGTGTCCTTCTGGGTCAGGCGGAACCGGCCGGTCGCCCAGTCGGCGAACCGGTCGAAGGCATCGCCAGGGATGGGGACGATTTTCGGCGTACCAGTGGAACCGGAGGTGGTGAGCAGCAGCGGTGCGGTGGCGGGGTCCACGGCGTCGAAGTCCCGTGCGGCCTGCTCGTCCGGCACGACCGGGGCGGTGGCAAGGACCCCCTGGTCATCCACGGTCAGCACCCGGGAGCACCGGGCCTGCGCGGCGAGCGCCGCACGGGCGGTGGAGCCCAGTTCGGGCGAGGGCGCAAGGACCGCGTAGCCGGCCCGGAAGGCGCCGATGAGCAGGGCGATCGTCGCGGGCGTCTTGTGCGCGGGCACGCACAGCGGCTGCCTCCGGTCGAGCCCGAGACTGTTCAGGACACCGCACAGGTCCTCGGCGACGCCGGCCAAGTGGCGGTACGTCACCTGCTGCTCGCCCCGGATCAGGGCCACCTGATCGGGCCGGCCTCGGGCGTGCGCGGCCAGCGCATCAAGAAGGCGTGGTGATGGCACGGTTTCCCCCATTCCTGCATCTGTTCATGAGAGAAGCGATTACAGCGGAGGCGGACGGCGATCGAGTCGCCAAAGAACTCTCGGTGCCTGCGGCCATAGCGCGACCGACCCGGCATCACGACCCGGCATCACGACCCTGTGATCGAGCCGTGATCAACTGTACCTTCGATCAATGCATAGTCAAGCATGTATTTTGATCCGATTCGTCAACCGTCCGGAGGTACTTGACTGCGCATGTTTACGGTCGGGCTGCACGATGAGGTCGCACCGGTTTCACGGGTGCGGGCCTTCCGGCTCGGTGTGGCGACCAGACCGGAGCGCCGGCCGGCAAGCCCTCAATGCGCGCCCTCAATGCGCGCCCTCAATGCGCGACTGAAACGCCCCGCTGACCGAAACCGGTCATCTTCGCCCGCCCCACGCACGAAAACGCCGAAAGCCGTCCCGGGGGACGGCTTTCGGCGGGCGATTCGTCCGGGGGCTCAACCCGGAAAGGGGAAACGATGCCGCTCAGACCGCGCCGCGCAGCGCCTGGACCGTGCTGCCCAGCTCCGGGGTGGCACCGGCGGTGTTGAGCGCCGCGCTGAGGACCTCGGAGTAGGTGCCACGCGCCTCGGCGTAGCGCTGTCTGCCGGCATCGACGATGACGGCGTAGACGCCGCGCTTGTCGTCGGGACACACGTCCCGGACGGCGAAGCCGGCCGAGAAGAGCCGGCCGACCAGCCGGGTCACCGAGCTCTGCCCGAGCCCGACCTTGTCAGCGAGCTCCTGCATGCGCAGCTCGCCGTCCTTGGCCTGGACGAGACACTCCAGGGCACGGAATTCGGAGAGCCCTATTCCGTGCCTGCGCTGCAGGGCCTGGGTGAGCTGACGCTCCACCTGCGCGTGCAGGGTGAGGACCCTCCCCCACACGGCCTGGTCGGACGAGGCGGCCGGCGCCTGAGAGATCGTGGTCATGAAGCAGCTCCATCTCGGGCAGCGCGTTGACACAAAGATACATGTTCATGCAAGCTTAACCCACTCGCTTGACTCACGCAGGGGGACCCATGAAGGCTACGAACATGCACGTACAAGCAAATGTTCGGCAGGTTGCCGGGGACTCTGACCGCCCGTGGTCCCTGGCCTCCACCGTCGGCGGTGCCGTCCGGCGGAGCCGGACAACGGCCTGAGACGGGAAGCGAACATGTCCCATACCGAGATCCCAGAGAGCGAGCTGATCGAATACGTCCGTGCGGCGGTACGGATCAGCCGCGAGCACGTCGCCAAGGGCGGCATCCCGTTTTCCGGAGTGGTGGTCAACGACGGTCGTGTCCTCGGCATGGGCTTCAACCGGGTACGCGAGGACAACGACCCCACCGCGCACGCGGAGGTGGTCGCGCTGCGTGAGGCCGCCGCCAAGTACGGGCTGCACGCCACCGCGGGGGCCACGCTGATCGCCTCCGGAGAGCCCTGCGCGCTGTGCTACATGGTTGCGCTGTATTTCAACGTCGGCCACATCGTCCACGCGGCCGACCGCGAGACGGCCGCCAGGTACGGCTTCGACTACTCGGGGTCGTACTCGATCTTCGCCAAGGACCCGGCGGCCTGGCCGATCAAGGTCACTTCGCTGCAGATCCCCGAGGGGACCAAGCCGTTCGAAGAATTCCTCGCCATGGACCGGAGGTGAAGATGACCGATACGGAGACCAGCAAGGTCGGTATCAAAGTCTGGTCGGATTATGTCTGTCCGTTCTGCATGCTGGCCGAGGGGCCACTGCACGAGGCCACCCACGACCTCGACGTCGAGGTCGAATGGATGCCGTACGAATTGCGGCCCTACCCGACCCCGACGTTGCGGCCGGAGGACGAGTACCTGCCGGCGATCTGGGAACGATCGGTCTATCCCATGGCCCGGCGGATGGGCGTGGACATCACTCTGCCCACGGTCTCACCGCAGCCCTACACCCGGCTGGCGTTCGAGGGCTACCAGTACGCGGCCGAGCACGGCAAGGCCGCGGAATACACTCCGCGCGTGCTGCGGGCCTTCTTCCAGGAGAACCGGGATATCGGTCAACTGGATGTCCTCGCCGACATCGCCTCAGAACTGAGCCTCGACAAGGCCGGTTTCATCAAGGCGCTGGAATCCGGGACGTACACGGAGACCCACCAGGAGGCACTGCGGACCGCCGAGGCGCACCGCATCTCCGTCGTTCCCACGATCATCATCGGCGGGCGCCACCGCATCGAAGGCGTCCCCACCGCAGCCCAGATCCGCAAGGCCGTGCTCGACGCCCAGGCCGAACAGGCGGTCGCCCAAGGCGCCGCCTGCGGCATCGACGGGTGCTGACACGACCCGGCGTTCAACTGGCCGGGTTCGCAGCGCCCGACTGTGCGACCGGCTCACGGTGACACCGACGACCGGACCACCCCGACTCCGCCCGACCTCCTGGCGCACCAGCGCTCTGCCGTGCCACCACGTTCACATGGAACGGCGAACTCATGGCGGCCGGCCTCACAACCGGCCCCCATCAACGAAAGGACTGCTCATGCAGTGGGTCTACCTCGCCATCGCGACCATCTTCGAGATCACCGTCGCCATCGCGGCCGGAAAGGCCGAAGGCTTCAAGAACCGCAAGTGGACCATCGCGACCCTGCTCAGCGGTGCCATCGCGACCTATTTCCTCAGCCAGGCTCTGCTGACCTTCGACGTGGGCGTCGGCTACGCCATCTGGACGTCCGTCGCCGGTGTCGGCATCACCCTGCTCGGCGTGCTGCTCTTCGGCCAGCGCCTGACCTGGCGCAAGGCGGTGGGCATCGCCGTCATCATCATCGGGGTCGTCGGCCTCCAGCTCAGTGGTGTCGCCTAGAGATCCCGCCAGCCTCTGACCCCATCCTCGCGAAAGGAATCGCGTACATGTCCGACAACAGCCGCTCATCGGCCAGCTCCTGGCTCACGCTCCTCCTCGCCGGAGGGTTCGAAATCGGGTACGCGCTCTCCGTCGGTGGCAGCCACGGCTTCACGCGCCTGCAGTGGTCGCTGGTCGCCGTCGTGTTCTTCCTTCTGACGCTCTGGGCGCTGAGCGTCGCGCTGCGCACCATCGACGTCGGTATCGGCTACGCCGTCTGGGCAGGAATCGGGGCGGCCGGTGCGGCGCTGCTGGGTCCCATCTTCTTCGACGAGACCCTCACCCCGGTCAAGGCCCTGTGGTTGGCCATCATCATCGCCGGAGTGGTCTGGCTCAAGCTCGCCGACAGGCCTGAGAACAGCCGGGAGCCTTCGGCCGGGCCGCAGGACGCCCAGGGCATCCTCGCCGGCAAGCAGAAGACCCACGGCGCGCAACTCTGAGGGCGATTCAGCCCACGTCCGCCGAACCACTGTCCACAACAGCGGTCGCTCCGGGCCGGGTCACTGATCCAGGCACTGCCTGCGGTCGGGAGCATGGTCAGGGTCCAAGCCTCGAACGGGGTGCCAGTGACAACCGCCGCGATCAACGCCAGGAGTGAGGACCGCTTGGCGGCTCTCCGGGCCTGCTCAGCGCGTCACGTCCTCCCGGCGGGCGAGGAGACCGAGCTCGGCCCGGGTGGGCAGGCCCTCCCAGTCGCCGGAGACCGTACAGGCGAACGCGCCGACGGTGACGGCGGTGTCCAGCCGGACCTCTGGTGGCTCACCGGCGAGCAGGTCGGCCAAGTAGCCGCCGACGAAGGCGTCCCCCGCCCCTACCGGGTCGAGGACATCCACCGGTACGGCGGCACGCGTCAGGCGGCGCCCGTCGATGACGGCGGCGCAGCCCCGCGCGCCCAGTTTGACGATCACCTGGGAGGGGCCGAGATCGGCGAGCCGGGCAGCCAGGTCGAGGGGGTCGTCCGTGGCCGACACGAACAGCTCGGCCTCCTCGACGCCGGCGAAGACCACGTCGCTGTCGCGCAGGATGTCGATCAGTCCCTTGCCGGCCTGCTCGGGCGTCCACAGCCGTGAGCGGTAGTTGACGTCGAAGGAGACGATCAGGCCATGGTGCCGGGCCAGCCTCACCGCATGGCGTACGGCATCGGCGGCCGAGTCCGACAGTGCGGGGGTGATGCCGGTGACATGCAGGAGCGAGGCCCGTGCGATGGCCTCCTCGGACACATCGGCGGGCCGCAGCCGCGATCCGGCGCTGCCCGCCCGGTAGTACCAGACGCTGAGCGAACTACTGGTGCGCCGTTCCTTCACCATCAGCCCGGTCGGCGCCTGGTCGTCGACGAGGCCGCGCACCTCCAGGCCCTCGGCCCGCAGCTCTCGCAGCACCAGGTCGCCGAAGCCGTCCGCCCCCACGCGGCCGATCCAGGTGGCGGAACCACCGAGCCGCCGCACCGCGATCGCCACGTTGCTCTCGGCGCCGCCGATGCCGACGGCCATGTCGGAGGAGTGCCGCAACGGCCCGACGCGCCCGGCGGTGAGCCGGGCCATGGTCTCTCCCACGGTGACGAGCCCCCCGGTCCGCTCGCTCATGGACGGCCCTCCGAGAGGGAGCCGTTCCTCCCCCGGCGCTGCGGTGCTCACATGCGTTCCTCTCGTCGCGGTGGATTCACGGGCTCAGGGGGGCCGGGCTCAGGGGGGCCGGGCTCAGAGGGGCCGGGCTCATTGGGGTTGGGCTCATCGGGGTTGGGCAGAGGAGCGCCGGGTCTCGCGGCGCGGGCGGACCGGCACGTCGTCGTCGCTGAACAGCTCGGGATGCCGGGCCCTGATCTTCTCCACGTCGCTCAGCACCAGGCGCAGATGCCGCCGCAGCGCCTCCTCGGCGAGCTCCAGGTCGCGGTCCTCCAGCCGGTCGACCACGTCGGTGTGCTGGCGGATCAGCAGGTGAAGCTGCTGGGTGAGCGGTAGCGACAGCCGCCTGGCCCGGTCGAGCTGCGCCTTGGCCTGACCGACGACGCGCCAGGCGTCGCCGTGGCCGCTGACCGCCATGAGCCGCGCGTGGAACTCCTCGTCGAGCTGGAAGAAGGCCTCGGTGTCCGCGCGCTCTTCCGCGTCGCGTTGTGCGGAGAGCAGGGTGCGCAGGTCGGCCACGTCGCGGTCGGTGACCCGCGTCACCGCCTCGCGCAACGCGGCCATCTCCAGAGCCTCCCTGATGAACTGCGCCGAGGCGATGTCGCTGAACTTGATGCGCGCCACGAACGTGCCCATCTGTGGATAGACATCGACGAGCCCCTCGTCGGTCAGCAGGATCAGGCTCTCCCGCACGGGGGTCCTGCTGACGTTCAGCTCAGCGGCGAGGTCGTTTTCCGACAGGGCCGCGCCCGGCTCCAGCTCGAGATTGATGATCTGGGTCCGTAGCAGTTCGTGCACGAGCTGGCGGGTGTTCCTGCCGCGAGCGCGAGCGGCCTGCAGTCCTTCCTTCGATGCCATAGGAGTCCTTCTTACCACTAGACAAAAGTGTCTGGTGCACTTGTATGGTAGTCGACCACGTAACGAGTACGTAATCTGAGTCGTCTGCGAGGAGGCCGTTCATGAACGATGGAGATGCAGTCGCGCCGAGGGACCTGCGGCGGACCGTCGGAGCGTCCGTCGTCGGAACCGTGGCGGAGTATTACGACTTCTTCATCTACGGCACCGCGTCCGCGCTCGCCTTCAACAAGATCTTCTTCCCCGAGGTCGATCCCGCCGTCGGGACGCTGGCGGCCTTCTCGACGTACGCCGTGGGGTTCTTCGCCCGGCCGCTCGGGGGCCTGGTCTGGGGCCACATCGGTGACCGGATCGGCCGCAAGCGGGCGCTGGTCTCGACGCTGCTGCTGACCGGCCTGGGGACCTTCGCCATCGGCCTGCTGCCCACGTACCAGCAGATCGGGATGTGGGCGACGGCGATCCTGGTGCTCGTCCGCCTCGTGCAGGGGTTCGGGGTGGGCGGCGAGCAGGGCGGCGCCGTGTTGCTCACCATGGAGGCGGCGCCGCCCGCCCGCCGCGGCTGGTACGCGAGCTTCGTGCAGCTCGGCAGCCCCGCCGCCTACCTGGTGCCCAGCGCGCTGTTCGCGGTGCTGACCGGTTCTCTTTCCGAAGAGTCGTTCCTCTCGTGGGGCTGGCGGGTGCCGTTCCTGCTCAGTGCCGTCGTCGTGGTCATCGGCCTGTTCGTCCGCCTGCGCATCGACGAGTCGGAGGTCTTCAAGGCCGCGAGGAGGAAGAAGCAGGCGGAAAGCGCCCCGCTGCCCCTGTTGATGCGCAACCACCGCAAGGAGGTGTTCGGCGGGCTGTTCACGAAGTTCGTCGAGGCCGCGGTGTTCCCCTTCTACACCGTCTTCCTCGTCTCGTACGGCAAGCAGCACGGCGTGGACGACTCCATGGTGCTCAACGCGGTCATCATCGCGATCGTGTGCGAGCTCATCACGATCCCGCTGATCGGCCGCCTCACCGATCGGATCGGCCGCCGCCCGGTCTACCTGGCCGCCGCCGTGCTGAACCTGGTGCTGATCGTGCCCGCGTTCAAGGCCATCGAGACCGGAAACATGGCCGTCATCGTGCTGCTCCTCGTCGCCGGTCTGGCGCTGGGCCACGCGGGGACCTATGCGCCGCAGGCGTCCTACTTCCCCGAGCTGTTCCCGGCCGCGGTCCGCTACAGCGGCGTCTCGCTCGTCTGGCAGTTCGGCTCGATGATCGCCTCCGGCCCCTTCACGGTGGTCGCGGCCGCTCTGCTGATCGCCGGTGGCGGCTCCTTCGGCTGGGTGGCGGTGTACGTCGGCGCTCTCGTGCTGATCAGCGTCATCGCGCTGTTCTTCATGCCCGAGACGGCGCCCGGCCGCCTGGCCGGCAAGGAGTACGCCGACCAGCCCCGCGCCGTCCAGACCACGGGCGCCTGAGGGGAGCGGGATATATGGCGACCATTACCGACGCGAGGGTCATCGTCACCTCGCCGGGGCGCAACTTCGTGACGTTGAAGATCACGACCTCGGACGGCGTGACCGGCCTGGGAGACGCCACCCTCAACGGCCGCGAGCTGGCCGTCGCCGGCTACCTGCGCGACCACGTCGTGCCGCTGCTGATAGGCCGCGACCCCGCCCGCATCGAGGACACCTGGCAGTACCTCTACAAGGGCGCCTACTGGCGCCGCGGTCCCGTGACCATGACCGCCATCGCCGCCGTCGACACCGCCCTGTGGGACATCAAGGGCAAGGTGGCCGGGCTGCCGCTCTACGAGCTGCTCGGCGGCAAGGCCCGCGAGGGCGCCATGGTGTACGGCCACGCCAGCGGCGGCGACGTCGCCGAACTGCTGGACGACATCGCGCGCTTCAGAGATCTCGGCTACCAGGCGATCCGCGCCCAGGCCGCCGTGCCCGGCACCCCCGGCAGCTACGGCGTCAGGCACGGCCGGGGAGTGTACGAACCGGCCAACGCCTCGCTGCCGGACGAGCAGATGTGGTCGACCGAGGCATATCTGGACTTCGCCCCCGGCTACCTCGCGGCGGTGCGCGAACGGTTCGGCTTCCACTTCCACCTGCTGCACGACGTGCATCACCGGCTCACCCCCACCGAGGCGGGGCGGCTCGGGCGGCGTCTTGAGGACCTGCGGCTGTTCTGGATGGAGGACCCCACCCCCGCCGAGCTGCAGGAGTCCTTCCGTCAGATCCGCCAGGCCACCACGACGCCGATAGCCGTCGGGGAGGTCTTCAACTCCATCTGGGACTGCCAGCAGCTCATTACGGAGCGGCTCATCGACTACATCCGGGTCTCCGTCGTACACGCCGGCGGCATCACCCACGTCCGCCGGATCTTCAACCTGGCAGAGCTGTACCAGGTGCGCACCGGCTCGCACGGCGCCACCGACCTGTCGCCCGTCAGCATGGCGGCGGCCGTGCACCTGGACGTGACCGTCCCCAACTTCGGCGTCCAGGAGTACATGGAGCACGAACCGGTCACCCACGAGGTGTTCCGCCCCACGTACGAGCTGCGCGACGGCGCCCTCCACCCCTCCACGGCGCCGGGCCTGGGCGTGGAGATGGACGAGGAGGCCGCCGCCCACTTCCCGTACGAGCCGAAGTATCTGCCGGTCAGCCGCAGGGCCGACGGTTCGGTGCACGACTGGTGAGCACCACCGACCGGCTCTCCCGAGCCACGCTGTCCCGGGTGCCCGAGCCGTCGCGCCCCGCGGTCGACCCCGCTTCGCTGCGACCACGCCTGGTCCACCTCGGCATCGGCGCCTTCCACAGGGCCCACCAGGCCGTCTACACCGAGGCGGCCGAGGCCGCGCATGGTGGCGGCTGGGGCATCGCGGGCGTCACCCAGCGCAGCCGTACGGTCGTGGACCGGCTTCGCCCGCAGGACGGCCTCTACTCCCTGGCGCGGCGGGAGCCCGGCGGACCCGCCGTCCAGGTCGTCGGGTCCGTCGTCGAGGTGCTGCACGCGGTCGACGACGGGCACCGGCTGGCGGCGTTGCTGGCCAGCCCCGACGTGGCCGTGGTCACGATCACGGTGACGGAGAAGGGTTATCGGTGGGATCCTGCGACCGGTGGCCTCGCCGTCGGCGATCCGCTGGTGCGAGCCGACCTGGCGGGGGCGCCCACGCCGGCCACCGTGGTAGGACAGCTCGTCGCCGGACTGCGTGCGCGGATGCGGGTGGGGGCTCCCATCTCCGTCGTGTCGTGCGACAACATGGTCGGCAACGGCGAGATCACCGGGCGGCTCGTCCGCGAATACGCCGCCGCGAGCGGCTGGCCGGAGCGCGATCGCCTGCTCGACTGGATCGACTCCACGGTCGCCTTCCCCTCGACCGTCGTGGACCGCATCGTGCCCGCCACCACCGACGCCGACCTCCGTACGGCCGCGCTGGCGCTGGGCCTGCGGGACGAGGGGGCGGTGGTGGGCGAGCCGTTCAGCCAATGGATCGTCCAGGACGCCTTCGCCTCCGACCGGCCCCGCTGGGAGGCCGCCGGCGTCACCTTCGTGCCCGACGTCCGCCCGTACCAGATGATGAAGCTGCGGCTGCTGAACGGCGCCCACTCGCTCATGGCATACCTGGGGCTGGCCGCGGGGTGCGAGACCGTGGCCGACGTCATGGACACGCCGTGGGGCGAGCCGGTCGTACGCGCCTACACGGCCGAGGTGGCGGCGACGCTGACCGGCGGCCTTTCCGCCGAGGCGTACACCGACGCCCTGATCGAGCGCTTCGCCAACCACGCCATGCGGCACAGGCTGCGCCAGATCGCCGCCGACGGCTCGCTCAAGGTGCCCGAGCGCTGGCTGGCCCCGCTGCGCGAGCTACGCGCGGCGGGCGCGCAGACGCCGATGCTGGAGCTCGCGCTGGCCGCGTGGGCCAGGCACACCCGTGACGGCGAGCCCGACGACCCCGCCGCGGCGCGGCTGAGCCAGGCGTGGGCCGACCGGCGGGGCGCCGACGCCGTACGAGCCCTGCTGTCGGTCATCGGCGCCGACGACCTCGCCGAGGACGACTCCCTCACCGCCGCCGTCGCCGCGCACCTGGCCGACCCGCCGCGGCTCGGGTCTGTTCCGTAGGTAGACGGCTCCGTCTCGCCGCCATCCTGGCGCGCCTCCACGACTCCGGCTTCCGGATCGTGATCCGCGGCCCATCCCCGCGCGGGGATGCTCCGTCGTTCTCGATCTCCTCACGCCTCGGCGTTGAGGTCGGCCCCGGGCCGGCCGTGCCCGTGACCTGGATACACGAGTTGTAATCAGGACGACGGTTGCATGAGCGTCATAAGTGGCCTCTTCGCCGCGTGATCATGCCACGGAGTGGGTGATGACGCCGGTGTAGACACCGGTGGTCACACCGGAGAAGGGGATCGACAGCACCAGGGTGGGAATCCAGCTGGCTCCGTTGACCCCCGCCACGGCGGTGTGGGAGAACGCCGTTCGCTGGACGGCGAGGGTGACCCTGCTCGCGGCGGTCGGCTGGCCGGGGATGAAGGTTCCGCCGCCTTGGGTCGCCGTGGCCGGGCCGGACCAGTAGCTCATGTTGGCGCGGCCGATGGTGACCACCGGCGCGGTGGTGCGGGTGTAGTCGGTCGAGGAGACGGTGGCCGTCCACGCGCCCGCGCCGGGGTCGCGGTGGTCGGTCACCGTCACCGTGCCCATCTGCACGGTGCGCTGGCTCCCGGGCGGCCCGCTGCCGAGCGACACCGCGACGGGAGCGGTGATGGTCAGCTCTCCCGCCCTGGCCAGGACGTAGGTGGCCGGCGCGACGGCCGCGGACGCCGAGGGGGCGGGCACAGCGGCGGCCAGGGCGGCGGCCAGGGTGGCGGCCAGGGCGATCGCGATGGCGAGGGGGTTGATACGTCTGTGCATTTATGCCCTTCGGGGTTCGCGGCGACGACGCCAGACCACGACGCCGGCACCCACGAGACCAAGCGCGACGACGATCGACGGGATGATCAGCCGCGACATGCCGGACGGTGTGACGGGCCGGCCGATCCCGGCCTTGGGGAAGACGACGGTCGCGGAGACCTCGCGTTTGACCAGGCCGCTCTGCACTAGCATGTCGACCTTCCAGGGCCCCTCGGGGAGCCGTGGGTCCATGACGACGGCCAGCCGTCCGGTCTCGCCCGGACGCAGCGTGACGCCCAGCTGCGCCGGGTAGGGTCCGGCGCGCAGCCCGCCCGGCCCGTCCGACAGCGACAGCGAGCCGGACAGGTCCAGGGCCCGTCCGCCGGTGTTGTGCACCTGCGCGGACAGGACCGGGCGGCCGGTGGCGTCCCGTTCCGGGGTGAGACGGTCGACGTCCATCGCGGACGGCGGCTCGCCGCCCGGGCCGATGTCGAGGTACATCCGGATGCCGACCCGGCTGGCCAGGCCGATGTTGTGCGTCCGGTCCGGCTCGGCGGTGGTCTGCGCCCAGATCACGCCGTACCGCTCGCCCTTCCAGGCGTCGGACGGCACGCGCGTGGTGAACCAGGCCCGGCGGACCTGTCCGGGAGCGAGGTCGATCTCCGCAGGCGTGACGGTGGTCCAGCTCGACAGCTCGTTCGGGGTGCGGTCGGGCGCGAAGACGAAGGCGTGGCCCCGGATGTCGGCCGCCGCCGGATAGAGCGAGACGCGCATCCGGTGCCCGCTGGTGTTGGACACCTCGATCCGCCGCCTGATGGTGGTGCCGGGATCGAGATGGTCGACCACGCCCTTGAGCGCGCGCGGGTCGTCGCGGCGGGCGAGGGGTGCGTCGACCAGCCGGATGCCCAGCCCTTCGCCGGGGTCTCCCCGATCCGTCGTGGCCGCCGCGGCTGCCACGGCGGTGGGGCCCGGGACGGCCGCGAGCGCCGCGCCTGCCGTGCCCGCGTTCGACACGGCGAGCAGGACGCCCGCGACCCAGCCGATGAGCCGGTCAGGCAACAGAGTGCGTCACCGTGCCCGAGTAGGTGCCAAGGCCCACCGACAGCGGAATGTTCACTGAGATGGTCGGATTCCAGGTCGCCTGGCTGTTGCCCGTGCCGCCGGTGTAGGTCATCGCGACCCGCTGCACGTCCAGGGTCCCGCCCGGGCCAGGCGTCAGCGTCCCGTTGCCGGTGATCAACGTGCCGGGGCCCGGCGTGTAGGTGGCCGCGGAGGCCGGGACCGTGTCACTCGGACCTGCGAAGGCCGTGGACGACACCCGCGCCGTCCAGTCCGAGGTGGGCACACCGCCTCGGGCGTCGGTCACCGTGACCGCGCCGATCGGCCCGCTGACCGTGCCGCCCGCCGCGGCGCTGCCCAGGCTCACCGGACCGGCGGGGGCCGTGATCGTCAACGCGCCCGACGTGACCGTGAAGGTCACCGTCGTGTCCGCGGCGTCGGCGGCCGGCGCGGTCAGCACCACCGACCCGAGCGCGATACCCGACACCAACGCGAGCGGCCTTAGTCGCATGCTCGTCCCCCGAATATGTCAACGCCCAGAGCATGGGCGGCAGCACAAAAAGATCACTTCAGGGCACGATAGAAGCGGAGGGCGGTTCCCCCGGACAGGACGCACGTGTGGATACGGGTCGCCGACCCCGCCCCGGCGAAAGCTTGACCGTGGCCGAATCAGGAGGCCGAATCAGGAGGCCGAATCAGGAGACCGGACAGGTCACGGGGTGACGACGCACTTGACGAAGCCGTCCGGGCGGTCGAGGAAGTATCCGAACCCCGTGTCGAGGTCCTCCAGTGAGACGGTGTGGGTGATCAGCGGCTCGAAGGTCAGGCGCCGGTCCGCCATCATGCGCAGCCCCTCGGCCATGGCGGCCATGAGGCGCCACCGCTGCCCGGTGAAGCCGTTGACGATGGTCACGCCGCGATACCACAGCTCGATGTCCAGCTCACGCGGGCCGTCGTGGTGGTAGCCGGCGACGCAGAGCGTGCCGTGCGTGGTCACGAGGTCGCCCGCGAGCTTGAGCCCGGCGGCCTTGCCGGAGAACTCGACGACCACGTCGAACGTGCCGCGCAGGCTCTCGCCTGCCTCCTCGGGGGTGTGCACGTCGCTCGCGCCCAACTCGGCCGCGAGCTCGCGGGCCAAAGGCGCCGGGTCGACGCCGGCGAGACGGGCGGGCGCGCGGTCGGCGGCGACCTGCAGGGCGCCCAGGCCCATGAACCCGAGCCCCACGACCGCCACGCGCTGCCCCGGCCGCAGGCCGCACCTCGACAGCGCCTCGACCACGCAGGCCAGCGGCTCGCCGAGCACGGCCCGGCTCGGCACGTTGGACGGGGCGGGCAGCAGCTCCCTGGCGTCGACGTTCACCGTGTCGGCGAACGCGGGAGACGCGAAGCCGGTGACGCGGTCTCCCCTCGACCATCCATGGACGCCCGGGCCCAGCTCCACGATCTCGCCGCTCAGCTCGTGCCCGAGCCGGCGCGGCGCGGCGTCGTCGTGCTCCGCCCAGGCCGGCAGCTCGGAGACGCAGATCCCCGACGCGAGCGTGCGTACGCGGACCTCTCCCGGGCGGACAGGCGCGTCAGGGACCTCGACGACCTCCGACCGGCCCGGGGCGACGACCTGTGAAAACCGCATGTTCTCCTCTTCCGATCCGGATCAGCTCAGGCCGCGGCCGGCCAGCTCGACGGCTCCGACCACGGGCGGGGCCTGGAGCAGGGTGGCCGTGACCGCCGGGAGCAGGGACCTCAGCTCCTCCTCGAACGCCCGCATCAGGCGGGGCTGGTTGGCGATGACACCACCCGCCACGACCACGGCCCGGAGGTCGGCGCCCCGCCCGGCCAGGCAGGACACGAGACGGGCCAGTGACCGGCCGCCCGCCGTGATGACGGCGTCGGCGGTCGCCGACCCGGCATCCGCGGCCGCGAAGACGACCGGGGCGTGGGCGCCCCAGGTCTCGACTCCTCCGTTCCAGCTCATCGCCGCCGCCAGCTCGGGCAGGCCGCCGACGCCGAAGGCGCGCAGGAGGGCGACATCGAGCCCGTCGCCGGGCGCGCCCTCGTCGGCGCGGGCGAGCACCGCGCGGGCCGCGTCGCGGACGAGCGCGGAGCCCGATCCCTCGTCGCCGAGCACCCATCCCCAGCCGCCCGCGGACAGGTACGCGCCCGTGTCGCGGTGCCTGCCGACGGCGATGGCGCCCGTGCCGGAGATGACGCCGATCCCCCCGGCCAGGCCCGCGGCCGGGACGAGCAGTTCGGCGTCGTTGACCACGGTCACCGGCGTTTCGAGCACCCGGACGAGCTCGTGGGCGAGCCGTTCGAACTGGTCGGGGGTCTCGCAGCCGTGCGCGCCCACGACGACATGGCGTACCTCCGGGCCCTGCCGGAGCAGCGGGTGGAGCCGCTCCGACAACCAGGCCGCCGCCTGGGGAAGGCAGGCCGTCTGCCAGCCGGTGCTGGGCACCGTCAGGTCGGTGAGCACCTCGCCGCTCGACGCGTCGGCGAGCCGGACGCGGGTCTTGGTGCCCCCCACGTCCACGCCGGCCACCACCGGGCTCATCCGATGGGCTCCTCGATCTTGGTGTCGGTGTTGTCGAAGACGAAGTCCTCGATCGCCACGCCGCGCACCATGGCGAGGGATCCCGCGAGCCGTTGCAGTACGGCGGTCTCCAGGACCGTGCGGACCGGCATCGACACGCCCTCGGGGATGCGCACCACGTGCAGGTGGTCGCCGGGGTCGACCTCGGCCGAGGTGACGCAGAGCGTGAGGTGGCGGGCTCCGGCGAGGCTGCGCGCGATCTCCAGCTCCCGGCCGTCGCCGATGACGACGTGCAGGGTCTGCCCCGCCGACTCCATCTCCCCGTGCAGGTAGTTGCGGGTGACCAGGGCGGAGGCGGGCACCCGGCACACCTCGCGGAGCAGCAGTGCCCCCGACTCGGAGGCGGAGCGGGAGGCTCCCGACGCGACGATGTCGGCGGCGACCACCCGCCCGGCGCGGCCCGCCACCTCGTCCACCACCGGCGCGAGCGCGTGCTCGTGGCGGGTGAGGACGTCGGCGATGCCGTTCCACTCCGCGGCGACCTCGGCCGGGGACGTGCCGAGGATGGTGCGGGCGATCATCGCCAGGGCGATCAACGTGCCGGTGTAGCCGATGGTCGAGGCATAGCTGTCGGGCTCGTTGCCGAGATCGACAGGGTGCGCCGCCGTGTCGCCGAGCCGGGAGGGCACGACGTTGACCACGGCCGCCCGCCGCTCCCGCGGCACCATGGCCAGCGCGTCGACGGTCTCCGGGCTGCGGCCCGACTGCGAGACGCCGATCACGATGTCGGCCTCCGCGAGCGCGACGCCGGAGCCGATCTCGCTGGCCAGCTCCTGGCGGGCCGGCACCGCGCCGTCGGCGAGCATCCGCAGCGGCAGGGCGAGCGCGGCGTAGCTGGCTCCCATGCCGACGAAGACCGGGCGGGAGCGGCCCGCGAACACGTCACGGCCGTCCCGGAGCTGGGCCGCGACCCGCGCCGCGACCCGCTCCAGCGCCGCCGGCTGGGCCGTACGGCCGTCGACATAGGGGATCCGTTCTCCCGGCATTCCGTCAGTTCCCTTCAACACACATAGGCGAGCCAACCGCGACACAAGCCTAGACCAGACGCTTCAAATCAAATACCACTGCATACCAAATGATGCCGTACGGACAACTGGTATTGGTCAGGAGTTCGGACAGCACGAAGCCGTGGGACCGCACGACGCGCGTCCCACGTGGAGAAACAGGCCCGTCAGGCGGGGCTCGTTCCCCCTCGTACGAAGGAGGTGCGCAGGCGGTAGCGGTCGCCCCGATAGGTGATGGCCGAGACCAGGACGACCCGTCCGACGGCGTCGACCATCGACTGGTGCATCACCAGGACGGGATCACCGGGGGTGAGGTCGAGGTGCTCGGCGATCCCCTCGGGGCAGCCCTTGGCCTCGATGACCGACTGGGCGACGACCGGCTCGGCTCCCCCGGCGGTGAGCTCCTCGATCAGCGACGCCTTGGTGAAGTCGGTCTCCGGGAGCCGCGGCGCGACGTTCAGCACGACGCGTGAGGAGTCGACGCCGACGGGGACGCCGTCCAGCATGCGCACGCGTTCGAGCACGAAGAGCCGCGTGCCCGCCGCCACGCCGAACTGGTCGGCCTCGTCGAGCGACGCCTCCTTGACCTCGGCGCGGATCACCCGGGAGGTCGCGGTCAGCGCCTTCCGCCTGGCCGTCTCGGTGAACGACTCCAGCGAGTTGGGCCAGTCGCGGTCGGGCCGGCCGGCGACGTACCAGCCTCGCCCGTGGGACGAGCGGAGCACGCCCTGCTCGACCAGGTGCTGGAGCGCGCGCCGGAGCGTCACCCGGCTGATGCCCATCTGGTTGCACAGCTCACGCTCGGCGGGCAGGCGCCGTCCGCTGGCAAGGGCCCCCTCGCGCACCCGGCGCTCGATGAGTTCGGCCGCTTGCACCCACAGCGGTTCAGGGCTGTCCGAAGCGATGAGACTCGCCTGAGACACCCTATTCACCCGGTCCACGTCCTTTCGTCCCCCGCCCACCTACCGGCGAACATAATGTCATTCTCACACCGGATCCGCCCGGTGGAACTTCACCCATGGCGATCGCCGACCAGGCGATCGAATGCCGCGTCCAGCTCCGGGTTCGCCCGGCGTCGCGACGGCTCCTCGTCGAACCAGGCGACGATCTCGCGCGCTCCCCGCGCAAATGGAACTTTCGGCAAAAAACCGGGCACCAGCCGCTTGATTTTAGAGTTGTCGTAAATGACCGAGTGCCGGAAATCCTCCTGCAGAACCGGCCCCATCCAGGCGATTTCCCGGCCGATGTCCTCGCTCGACCGGTGCACGATCCGGGGCACGGCTCCCGCGGCCGCGGCGAGGCACAGATGGATCTCGTCCCAGGTGAGAATCTCGTCCGAGGTGATGTGCACGCTGTCGCCCACCGCGTGACGGTTGCCGACGAGGCCGATCAGGCCCCGGGCGAAGTCGCGCGCGTGCATCAGGTTCCACAGCGAGGTCCCGTCGCCGTGGACGACCACCGCCTTGCCCGCGCGCCACCGCTCGATGGCGGTCCAGCCCGCGAGCAGCGGCAGCGCCGTCTGGTCGTAGACGTGTGCCGCGCGCACGATCGTGACCGGGAAGTCCTCGTAGCGGTACGCCTGTTCGAGCGCCTCCTCGCAGCGGAGTTTCTGCGCCGGATAGTCGAAACCGTTGTTGCGCCGCGCGGAGGACTCCACGATCGGCAGCGCCGGGGCCGGACGGGCGTACACCGATCCGGTCGAGATGAAGACGTACTGCCCGGTGCGGCCGGCGAACCTGGCCACGTCGGCCCGGACGTCCTCGAGCGTGTAGCCGATGAAGTTCACGACCACGTCGAACGTCTCGTCCCCGAGCGCCGCGCGCATCGACGCGTCGTCCCGCACGTCGGCCTCGACGGCGCGTACGCCGTCGGGCAGGGGCCGCGACGTCGTGCGGCCCCTGGTCACGGCGGTCAGGTCGAGACCCGCCGCGACGGCCTCACGGGCGCAGGCGGCACTGAGCACGCCCGTTCCCCCGAGGAAGAGCACCCGCTGCGCGCTCATCGCGGCCCCACCTCCCCATCGATCACGCGTTCCACCGGCTTGCGGCCCACCGCCAGGCCGCGGCCGACGAGGAACTCGTAGCATCGGCGCAGCAGGCCGTACATGTCCTCGCGGGACCGGTCCGCCTCGACGATGTGCCAGCGGATCGCCGGGTTGGCGCGGACCACGCTCTCCACGTCGACCACGCCCTCGCCGAACGGGACCATGTAGTCGTCCATCCCGCGGGCCGGTCCGTCCTTGAGGTGGACGAACTCCACGCGGTCGCCGAGCGAGGCCGCGACGGGGGCCGGGTCGAGCCCTGCCGTACGGACCCAGTAGACGTCCAGCTCGACGGCGACCGCCGGATCCAGCTCGCGCAGCAGGAGGTCGTAGGCGCGCTCTGCGCCGAAGACGTTCTCGAACTCGGCGAAGTGGTTGTGGTAGGCGATGCGCATGCCCCGCCTGGCCGCGTTCGCCGCCGCCTCGTTGACGCGCTCGACGCCCCGCAGCACGCCGTCGCGCGTGGCGAACTCCTCGGGCTCCATGCTCCAGACGAGCGTCTCGACGCCGAGCTCCTGGTGCTCGTCGAGGATCGCCTCGGCCGCGTCGCCCGCGGGGAAGGGCGCGTGGGCACTGCAGAACTCCAGCCCGAGGCCGTCGGCCACGTCCCGTACGACGGACGGCTTGTGGCCGTACAGGCTGATCGGCTCGACCGCGAGGAAGCCGAGCGCCGCCACCCGTTCGAGCACGCCGAGCAGGTCGCGGGAGGCCTCCTCGTGCAGGGACCACAGCTGCGCGGCGATCGGCGCGGCGCGGCCGTCCGTACGTGATCCGCTCACGCCGCACCTCCGATGATCTTGCCGTTGCCGAGGGGCCAGCGGGTCGACCAGGTCAGGATCTCGTCGTCCCGGACGCCCGCCGCCCAGAGCGTCGCCTGGCGGACGAGCTGCCGGAAGCCGGGGTTGCCCCAGGCCCGCGCGTCGTGTCCGAGCGCGGAGTAGCAGACCCGGCCTTCGCCGTGGTCGCGCACGTAGAGGACGGGCTCGGTGCCGTCGTCGGTCACCCGCTCGGCGAGCACCCGGACGTCGGGGCCGTATTCCAGGACGTAGAACTCGTCGTCGATGCCGAAGTCCTCCATGTGGCGGGTGACCGGGTGGTCGCCGCACAGCCGGACGTCGAACCGTCCCTCCGATCCCGAGGTCCCGTGGGAGAGGTAGCGGGAGCCGACCAGCTCGAACGCGACGCGGTCGGCCTCCAGGCCGCCCTCGCCGAACCCGAACAGGTTGCTCGCGTGCAGGACGACCAGTCCCTTGCCCGCGGCGACCAGGTCGGACAGCGCCTGCTGCTCCCGGGGGTGGAAGACGATCGACGAACGGTAGACGACGTAGACGTCGGCCTCCGCCGTGGCCGGGGTGAGGTCGGCGAAGCGCTCCATCCCCACGGCCCTGGCGGTGGGGAGCCCCGCCTCGGTGACGATCTCCTGGAGCGCCAGCGCGGCGCCGATCAGGTCGTGGTGGATGTCCGTACCGTCGACGATCACCATCGCGGACGGCGAGCGTCTCAACTTCATCGTGGATTCCTTCGGTTGTCCTGGCGGCCGGGATCGCCTAGCCGGCCAGCGTGGCCGCCTCGGCGTACTCCTTGGCCATGCGGTCGCCGCCGGCGACCTTCCACTTCTGCACCGCCGACGTCAGGCTGGAGGCGGGCTCCCGGCCGAGGAACACCGCGGTGATCGCGTCCTGCATCTGCTGCTCCAGCGACGAGCCCTTGGTGTTGAAGGTCTCGGAGTAGAGGTGCTGCGCGGGGTTGTCGAGGAGCATCGGCACGGCCTTCTGCTGCCACTCGTAGTTCAGCTTGTCCACGCCGGGAGCGCCCTGCGGGTCGCACAGCACCTGCGGGCCGCCCACGATGTAGGCCAGACCGAGGTCCTGCTCGCGCTGTCCGCGGGTCGTGAGCACGGCGACGCCGTCCTTGACCGTGTAGTCGACGCCCTCGACCCCGTAGCTCATGATGAACGACTCGCGGGAGCCGAACGGCGCGGCGATGTAGTCGAGGACCCGGAGGAACATGTCGATCCGGTTCTTGTCGGTGGTCTTCTTGATCATCGTCATGGCGTACGCGCCGCCGCCGGTCCAGTGGACGCCCTTACCGCCGTCCTTGCCGAAGGGCACCATGATGTCGAAGACCACGTCCTTGTCGTCGGCCACGATGCCGACCGCGCGGTTGCCGTCCCAGAGCATCGCCAGCTTGCCGCCCCGGAACATCGAGTCGCGCTGGGTCTTGTTGTTCATCAGCGTCGGGGTGTCGGGGTGGAAGCAGCCGCTCTTGTAGAGGTCGGCGAGCTCCGCCATGGCCGGGATGAACGCCTCGTGCTCGTAGGCCGAGACGAAGGTGCCGTCGCTGCGCTTGGTCCACTTGTTCGGGACTCCGAACATCATCATCATGAAGTCGGCGATGTTGCTGCCGAACGCGTAGACGCCCGCCTTGGGGTTGGTGACGGCCTTGGCGAGGTCCTTGAACTCCTGGAGGTTCGTCGGATTCGGGTTGGCGCCCGCGGCCTCGATGACGTCGGTCTTCGTGTAGATCTGCGAGGTGAAGATGGGGTCCGACTTGGGCACGCCGTAGATGCGGCCGTTGAGGTAGCCGTTGAGCCAGGCGTAGTTCTGGATGCCGGCGAGGTTCGGATACTTCTTCACCGCGTCTCCCGAGAGGAACTCGCTCAGGTCGGTGAACTGCGCCTCGGCGAGCTGCGGCAGGCGGGAGACGTTCATGTACATCGGGACGGAGACGAACTCGGGCAGATCGTCACCGGCGACCAGGGCGGGGAACTTCGTCTGGAAGCTGTCGAACGGCACCTGGAGGGGCTTGACGTTGAGGTTCAGCTCCTTGTTGAGGAGCTGCCAGTAGGGGCTCTCGCTCACCGGCGGCGACGGCTGGCCGTACGTCATGATCAGCACGTTGAAGTCGCTGCCGTCGCCGACCTGCCCGTTGACCGTACGCGGCCCGTCCATGGGGAAGGACGCGTAGACGTCCATGACGCCCTGCGCGTTGCCCTCGAGCAGGGGCTTCGGCTTGACCGGCGGCACGTACGTCGGCAGCGGCACCGCCTTGGCCGCGCCGGACGAGGCGGCGCCGCCGCCACCGGCCTCCGAGCCGGAACCGCAGGCCGCGAGCACGCCGCTCATCGGGACGAGCGCGGCGGCCAGACCGGCGCCCCTCAGCAGGCTCCTGCGGCTGACGCCCTCGTTCGAGGCCGAGAATCCGGATCGATTTCTGATCCCCATGATCTGTTCCTTTGTTTTCTGATGGGAGGTGTCGGAACGCGGGCTTATCCCTTGATGGCCCCGGTGAGCATTCCCTTCGACATGTGCTTCGTCAGGAAGGGATAGACCAGCAGGATCGGCACCGTGGCGATCGCCACGAGGGCCATCTGGACGGACTGGGCGGGTGGTGCCACATATCCGGGAATGGCGGCCGCGTTCGAGGTGACGTTGTTCTGCAGCACGAATGTCCGCATCACGAGCTGGAGCGGCCACATCTGGGTGTCGTTCAGATAGAGCAGCGGGCTGAAATAGTTGTTCCAGTAGCCGACGGCGAGGAAAAGGCCGACGACGGCGATGACGGCTTTCGACAGGGGCAGCACGACGGACCACAGGATCCGCCATTCACCCGCGCCGTCCATTCGCGCGGCGTCGAAGAGCTCCTTCGGAATTCCTTGGATGAAGCCCCGGACGATGACGATATTGAAGGCGCTCACCGCACCGGGGATGATCAGCGACCAGTAGGTGTTGAGCATGCCGAGCTGCTTCACCATGAGATAGACCGGAATCATCCCCGGGCCGAAGAGCAGGGTGAGCAGCACGAACGACAGCAGGCCCCGCTGGAAGAGCGAGCCCCTCCGGCTCAGGCCGTACGCCGCGAGCACCGTGCAGAAGAGGCTGAACGCGGTGCCCACGGCGGTCACGCAGACGCTGATGACGATCGACCTGGCGACCTGGGTGCCGTTGAAGATCTGGTAGTAGGCGTCGAACGAGATCTGCGTGGGCCACACGACGTAGCCGCCGTTCGCGTCGATCTCCTGCTTGGTCGCCAGGCTCGTCGAGACGACGACGAGGAACGGGAAGATCACGACCGCGCTGATCAGCACGAGGGCCAGCGCCTTGAGCGCGAGGGCGACGGGCTTCGGTTTGCCGAGCCAGACGGGCCGGCCGGGGTGGCTCATCGCTTGTACACACCTTCCTCACCGAACCGATGGGCGATCTTGTTCGCCGCGAGGACGAGAAAGAGACTGACGACGCCCTTGAGGAGGCCTGCCGCGGTCGCGGTGCCCCAGCTCCCGTCGACGACGCCGTTGTAGTAGACGAAGGTGTCGAGCACCTCGGCCGCTCCCGGGCCGACCGCGTCGCGTTGCAGCAGGATCTGCTCGAACCCGACCGTCAGGGCGTCACCCAGCCGCAGGATGAGCATCAGCACGATGATCGGCCGCATCCCCGGCAGCGTGACGTGCCAGAACCTGCGCCAGGCGCCGGCGCCGTCCATCGCCGCGGACTCGTAGAGAGCGGGGTCGATGGCCGCGATGGCGGCGAGGAAGATGATCGTCCCCCAGCCGGCGTCCTTCCAGATGGACTGGGTGGTCAGCAGCAGCTTGAACGTGTCGGGGTTCGACATCACGTCGAACGGCGAGAGGCCGTGCGTTATGAGGAACCGGTTGATCACCCCCGCGCCCCCGAGGACCTGCTGGAACAGCGCGACGATGATCACCCAGGAGAGGAAGTGGGGCAGGTAGATCACCGACTGGACGAACCTCTTCGCCGCCGGCAGCGCCACGGTGTTCAGGAGCACCGCCAGCAGGATGGGGACCGGAAAGAAAAGCGCCAGCTGCAGGAACGTGATCTGCACGGTGTTCCACACGGCGGTCCAGAACGACGGGTCGGAGAACAGCGCCGTGAAGTTGTCCCAGCCCACCCAGTCTGATCCGGTGAACCCGAGAAACGGGACATAGTCCATGAATGCGATCACGCTTCCCAGAAGCGGGATGTACGTGAACAGCAGGAGCACGATCGCGGCGGGCGCGACCATCACAAGCAGTGGGGCGTCCCGCCATAAGCGTGCGAGAAACGGCGTCTTCTGTTGGGCCGGCCGCGTTTCCCCGCCTTCTGCGAGCGCACGAGGCAATGCCTGCTTGACCGTCATGGGCACCTCTAATCGAGCTGCGTGGATCGCCGTCGCCTCGGTGCGACATGGGCAGATACCAGCGAAGTACCGGGAAGATACCACTTGCACCAAATCAAGACAAGAAGTACCTTCGCGGTCACATGCTGGTGCGCCGGCATCTTCGGACTTCGGACGGACCGACCCGACGGGACACGCTTTGGACCCCTATTCCGCGCTTCTTCCCCGACCCCGGCAAGCCCTTTCACGCCCGGGAAAATGCCTGCTCAACGCGGGTGTGGCAGTCAAGGTCGCGGGGTCGCCCGCGACCGAGGCGCTGGTGAGGAGGTTCGTCTCGGGACTGCCGCTGCCCGCCCCCGGGCCCGAGGGCGATCCAGCTAATACCACTCAGACCACTTGGGTTTCCGTGACCGAGACCGACGACGCCCCGGGCGCGTACCGGCTGGAGGTCACCGAGTCGGGCGTGGACATCCGCGCCGGCGGCTTCGAGGGCGCCGCCGGCGCGCTGACGACGCTCCGGCAGCTCATGCCCGTCCAGGCGTGGCGGCGCGAGTGGGCGGGCGACGCCGGCGGCTGGGCCGTGCCGTGCGGCACGGTGGCGGACCACCCGGCGTACGAGTGGCGCGGGGCCATGCTCGACGTGGCCCGCCACTTCTTCCCCAAGCAGACCGTGCTGCGCTACGTCGACCTGCTCGCGGCGCACCGCTTCAACCGCCTGCACCTGCACCTGTCGGACGACCAGGGATGGCGTGTGGAGAGCCGCCGCCACCCGCGCCTGCACGAGGTGGGGAGCTGGCGTCCGCTGACCCGGCTCGGCCCCGACGGCGTCGCGGACGGCACCCCGCACGGCGGCTACTACACGCTCGACGACCTCGCCGAGATCTCGGCGTACGCACGCGCCCGGGGGATCACGATCGTCCCGGAGATCGACGTGCCGGGGCACACCTCCGCGCTGCGCGCGGCCTATCCGGAGCTGGGCCGTCCCGGCCAGGAGCAGGCCGTGCTCGACACCGTCTGGGCGGGCGGCTCGTCCATCAGCCCCACCCGCCCGGTCGTCGCGTTCCTCCAGGACGTCCTGGAGGAGATCCTCGACGTGGTCGACACGCCGTACGTGCACCTCGGCGGGGACGAGTGCGACATGAGGTGGTGGGCGGACGACCCCGCGATCGCCGCGGAGATGGCCGAGCACGGATACACCGACGTGAAGCAGATGCACGGCCACTTCCTCCGCGCCCTCGGCGGGTTCCTCGCCACCCGCGGCGTACGCATGGTCGTGTGGGACGAGGGCTTCGTGACCGGGGGCGTGCTGCCGGACACCATCGTCATGGCGTGGCGCGGGCACGAGGTGGCGGGCCGGGCCGCGGCGTCGCAGGACGTCGTCCGTACGCCGCTGTTCCCCACGTATTTCAACTTCGACCAGTCGGACCTGCCCGAGGAGCCCCGCTCGGAGGGCGGCCCGATCACGCTCCGCGACGTCGCGGACTTCGAGCCCGCTCCCTCCGAGTGGCCGGAGGAGCTGCGCGGGCGGGTTCTCGGCGGCCAGTTCCAGATCTGGACCGAGTGGGTGCCCAGCGAGCGGCGCCTCGACTACCTGGCCTTCCCGCGCGCGTGCGCCCTCGCCGAGGTGCTGTGGAACGGGCAGGTCGACGACTTCGCGGACTTCGAGCGGCGGCTCGCCGTCCACCTCGAACGGCTCGACGCGATGGGCGTCGGCTATCGCCCGCTCGCGGGGCCGCACCCCTGGCAGACCGGCGGCACGGGGGTCTGGCGGCGCTCCGGGCCCGGGCGGATCGAGGAGACCAAGAAGTGGGTGGAGTCCGTCTCCCGCGAGCCCTGACCGGGGTCTGACAGACTCCCTGGTCAAGACCCGGAAACTCCTATTGCGAATGGAAATGTGACCTGATGACGCAGAATGCGAACTTCCTGTGGGGCACGGCCACCTCGTCGTACCAGATCGAGGGCGCGGTGAGCGAGGACGGGCGCACCCCGTCCATCTGGGACACCTTCTGCGCGACCCCCGGCACGGTGGCGGACGGCGACACCGGCGCCGTCGCGTGCGACCACTACCACCGCATGCCCGAGGACGTGGCGCTCATGGCCGAGCTCGGGATGGACGTCTATCGCTTCTCGCTCGCCTGGCCCCGCGTGCAGCCGGACGGCACCGGCCCGGGCAACCCCGCGGGCATCGCCTTCTACGACCGTCTCGTCGACGAGCTGCTCGACAAGGGCATCCGCCCGTGGGTGACGCTCTACCACTGGGATCTTCCCCAGGCGCTGGAGGACGCGGGAGGCTGGCCGAGCCGCGACACCGCGTATCGCTTCGCCGACTACGCGGCCATCGCGTACGACGCGCTGGGCGACCGGGTGGACCAGTGGACGACCCTGAACGAGCCGTGGTGCTCGGCCTACCTCGGCTACATCACCGGCCGGCACGCCCCGGGCCGCCAGGACGCCCGCGCGGGCATGGCCGCCCTCCACCACCTGCTGCTGGGGCACGGGCTGGCGGCGCGGGTGATCCGCGAGAAGGCGGCGGCGAGCGGCCGCTCCGACCGGCTCGAAGTGGGCATCACGCTCAACCTCGGCCCCAAGGTGCCCGCGAGCGACTCCCCCGCCGACGTCGCCGCCGCCCGCTGGGCGGACGGGTGGGACAACCGGCTCTACCTCGACCCGCTGATCCGGGGCGAGTATCCGGCCGACATCGCCGACAAGCTCGCCGAGCTGGGCTGCCCGCTCCCGGTGCGGGACGGCGACCTCGCGGTGATCTCGGAGCCGCTCGACGTGCTCGGCGTCAACTACTACTCCTCGCACATGATCCAGGCCGGGCCGGTGGGGCAGAACGGCTGGCCGTCGCCGGTCGTCGTGCGCCGCGACGTCCCGCGCACCGCGATGGACTGGGAGGTCACCCCCGCCGCGCTCACGGACCTGCTGCTGCGCCTCGAACGGGAGTATCACGGCCCGGCCTGGTACATCACCGAGAACGGCGCGGCGTACGCCGACGTGGCCGACGAGAACGGCTACGTGGACGACGTCGAGCGGGCGGAGTATCTGCGCACGCACATCGACGCGGTGCTGGAGGCCCGGGCGCAGGGCGCCGACGTCCGCGGCTACTTCGCCTGGTCGCTGCTCGACAACTTCGAGTGGTCGTACGGCTATGACCGCAGGTTCGGCATCGTCCGGGTCGACTACGACACACAGAAGCGGACGCCGAAGCGCTCCGCGCGCTACTACGCCGAGCGCGTCGCCGCCGAGAAGGAGAAGGCCGCGAAGGAGAAGGCGGAGAAGGGCCGGGCGTGATCACCGTTCTCACCAGCCACCTCGGCTACAACACCGGGAGCACGAAGAAGGCCGTCGTGCTCCTGCGTGGCCGGGTGGCCGTCGAGGGTGCCGTTCTCGTCGACGAGGAGGACGGCACCCGGACCACGCTCGCCGTGGGCCCGGAGGAACGGGTCGACGGCTGGTCCCTCGGCACGTTCCGGCGCGTCGACTTCAGCCGGGTGCGCACCGAGGGGCGTTATCGGGTGGAGGTGGTCACGCCCGACGGGGTGCACGCCGGCGAGCCGTTCGTCATCGGCACGCGGCGGGTGCAGCACATGACGCTGTCGGACACCCTCTACTACTTCAAGGCGGTGCGGTCGAGCGGCGAGATCGACCGCAAGGACCGGCACGCACGGTTCTACCAGGACGACTCGGGCCGTACGGTCGACGCGCGCGGCGGGTGGCTGGACGCCTCAGGCGACCACAGCAAGTTCCTCAGCCATCTCAACTACACCCGCATGATGAACCCCCAGCAGACGCCGCTGTGCGCCTGGGCGTTCATGGCCGCCCGCGACCGGCTCGCCGCGCACCATCCGGAGCTGTCGCGCAGCCTGGGCGCGCGCATGCGCGACGAGGGCCTCCACGGCGCGGACTTCCTGGTGCGCTTCCAGTCCGAGGAGGGCTACTTCTACACGGCCATCTTCGACGCGCTGACGAAGGATCTGGACGAGCGGGTGATCAACGCGCCGCTGCAGGACAGCGTCAGGACGACCCGCTGGCAGGCCGCCTACCGCCAGGGCGGAGGCATGGCCATCGCGGCGCTCGCCCGCGCCGCGACGCTCGACGACCACGGCGACTTCACTCCCGGGGAGTATCTGGCCGCCGCCCACCGCGGGTTCGCCCACCTGGAGGAGCACAACCTCGACTACCTCTACGACCGCACGGAGTCGGTCATCGACGACTACTGCGCGCTCATGGCCGCCACCGAGCTCGGCCGGGCCGCGCGCGTCGTGTCCGGCGCGCCCGATCCGGCGGCGTACGAGAAGGCCGCGCTGCGGCGCGCGGAGTCGCTCATCGGCCGCTACACCGACACCGGCATGGGCTTCGGCTACCTGAAGGGAGACGTGGAGGGCAGGCCGTTCTTCCACGCGGCGGAGGCCGGTCTCCCCACGGTGGCCCTCATGCGGTTCGCCGAGACGTACGACGGCCGCGCGCTCGCCGGTCAGGCACGCGCCACGGCGCTCGCGCTCATGCGCGACGCGGCGCACCTGGCCGACGAGGTGCCGAACCCCTTCGGCTACGCCCGGCAGTACGTGCAGCCGGCCGGCCGGCCGCCGCGTACGGCCTTCTTCTATCCGCACGACAACGAGACCGGCTATTGGTGGCAGGGCGAGAACGCCGCGATCTGCTCCCTCGCGTACGCGGCACTGCTCGCGGCCGAGCTCCCCGAGTGCGACCCCGCCCTGCGCGACCGGCTGCTCCGGCTGGCGGACGACCAGGTGCACTGGGTGATGGGGCTGAACCCCTTCGACGCCTCGATGATCCAGGGCAGGGGCCGCAACAACGTCGAATATTCCACGGTGTTCCAGAACGTGCCCGGAGGCATCCTCAACGGGGTGACCAGCGGCTTCGACGACGAGCACGACATCGCGTTCATGCCGGACGAACACCGTGAGACCGGTCATTCATGGCGCTGGGCCGAGCAGTGGATCCCGCACAGCGCGTGGTTCCTGCTCGCCGTCTCGGCGCTCGGTTAGGAGGCGGCCATCACGATCATCCGTCCGTTCCGGCCGTTCGACCTGCCGGGCATGTATCGGGTGTGCCTGCGGACCGGCGACTCCGGCAGGGACGCCACCGGGCTCTACCACGACCCGGATCTGCTCGCGCACGTCTACGCCGGGCCGTACCCGGTCGCGGATCCCGCGCTCACGTTCGTCGCCGCCGACGAGGGCGGCGTCCTCGGCTACATCGTCGCGACCGCCGACACGTTCGCGTTCGAGACCTGGCTGGAGGAGAACTGGTGGCCCGCGCTGCGGGAGCGCTATCCGATCGAGCTGGCCACCGATCCGGCGGACGGCAGCCAGGACTGGCAGCGCGTCGCCCACATCCACCGGTCGCGGTCCCGGCACGACGAGCTGTACGACCGCTATCCGGCGCATCTGCACATCGACATCCTGCCCAGGGGCCAGGGCGCCGGGCTCGGCAGGCGGCTGATGACCACCCTGCTCGACGCGCTGCGGGCACGGCGGGTGCCCGGCCTGCACCTGGGCGTGGGCAGCGGCAACCCGGGCGCGTACGCGTTCTATCGGGCGATGGGCTTCACGGAGGAACGCCGGGGCGACTGGGGTTCCATCATGGTGATGGACCTCCGCGAGTGACCGGACGACCGGCCCGTCCGGGCCGGTCACGGGGGAGGAGCCGCCCCGGAGCTGGGCAAACCGCGATGCTAACCTAAGTCAGTCGCTTTAAACGCGCATTACGCCCCGCCCGCGCAACGGAAGAATCCGCGCATGTCCCCTGTCTCCGTCACCCATACAGCGCGCCGGCTCAGAGGCGTCGCCGCGGTCGCCGTGGCAGGGGTGGCGCTGTTCGCGCTCAGGGACCGGATCCCCGATCCGGACGCGGTCTGGGCCTCGATACAGGGGGTGAACCTCGGCTGGCTGGCCGTCGCCGTGCTCGCCGAGGCCCTCTCGATGCGGCTCTTCGCGGCGCTGCTGCGCCGTCTGCTCAGGAGCGGGGGCGTCAGGCTCACCACTCCGCGCTCGATGGCCGTCACGTACGCCCGCAACGCCGTGTCGAGCTCCCTGCCCGCCGGACCGGTGCTCTCGGTCGCCTTCACCATCCGCGAGCTCGGCCGGCTCGGCGCGTCCACGTCGCTGTCGGCCGCGACGCTCGCGCTCAGCGCCGTCTATTCGACCACCACCTTCGCCCTGCTGGGGCTGGTCGCGCTGCTGGGCGGCGACGCGACCCGGATGCCCGCGCTGATCGCGCTGGCCGCCGCCGCGACGGCCGTCTTCGCACTGGTGCGGCTGCGCCGGCGGCGGCACGGCGCACACCGTCGCGACCCACACCGGCGCGACCCACACCGGCGCGACCCACACCGGCGCCGCGCCTGCCGGATCCTCTCGGCCGGCGACGCGATCAGGCCGACCGGCAGAGACCGGCTGGTCCTCGTCGTCCTGGCGCTGGCCAACTGGCTTCTCGACGTGGCCTGCCTGGCCGCCGTGTGCGCGGCCGCGGGAGTCGGGCTCGGGCCCCACACCGTGCTGCTCGGCTACGTCGCGGGCAAGATCGCTGCGACGGTCGCGTTCATCCCCGGCGGGCTCGGCGTCACCGAGCTCGGCATGGCCGCCACGTTCGTCGGAGCGGGCACCACCGGCACCATGGCGGCGGCCGTCGTGGCGCTCTATCGGCTGATCTCCTACTGGGCCGTGCTCGCCGTCGGCTGGATCGCCTGGCTGCTGCTGCGCGACGCGGTCCGGGCCCGCCTGGCCGCGGCCGGACGGTGGCTGCTCGGCGTCGCCGGGTGCGGTGACGACAAGACGGGCATGCGCCCGGCGAGGTGAGGCTACGGGTCGCCGGAAACGGGCGCCAGCCACAGCCCGACGAGCGCGTCGATCAGTCCGGTCGCCGTGTCGTTCCAGCTCGGCCGCGGCGTGGACGCGCCTTTGGCGAGAGCGCGCTCGCGTTCGGCGCACACGTGTGTGATCAGATGCCACGCCATGTCGCCGCGCTCCGCCCGGACGCCGGCGGGCAGCTCGGGCAGGCAGCGGTGGAACCCGGCCATCACCTTGCGCAGTGAGCCCTGCGTCTCCTCGGCGATGATCGCGCGCAGCGAGGGATCGGTCACCACTTGGGCGATGAAGCGGGCACACCAGGTCGGAGTGCCCTGGGCGGCCAGATGCTCGGTGACCGGGCGGACCAGGCAGGCCACCCAGTCGCGTACGTCGGCGGAGTCGCCGATGCCGGCCAGCATCCGCTCGCGTATCCGGTCGACCGGCTCGGCGTGCCTGCGGGCGATCGCGCGCACGAGATCGGCCTTGGTGCCGAAGTGGTAGCCGACCGCGGCGTTGTTGCCCTGCCCCGCCGCCTCGCTGACCTGGCGGTTGGACACGGCGGACACGCCGTGCTCCGCGAACAGCCGCTCCGCCGCCGACAGGATCCGCTCACGGGTCGCACCGACCCGTTCGGCTCGCACCTTCCCGGCCATCCTCACCCGGCCATCCTGGACACGGCCATCCTCACCACCGCACCGGAACCGCTGCGCGGTTCACCGAACGAAAGGCCACCCGGCCCGGTGCAAGTTCATCCATGCCGGCGAGGTAAGTCAAGCAGTTGAATTAAAACGCCTCGCGGCGCTCGCGAGCACGGGTGGCCAGCGTCACGGGTACGGCGTGGCCCAGCACGCCGACGCCCCAGCCCAGGACGGGCCAGATCGGCCACGGATACCAGGAGCCGGTCGACCGGCCGACGACGAGCCAGACGGCCACCATGAGGAGCGACGTGCCGGCATAGACGCCGGCGTGGATGCGCACCCCGAGCCTGGCCGCCCTGGCCTTCCGGGCCGGGCCGCGCGCCCGGTCCCTCGACGTACGCAGCCGGGGCGGCAGGTCGGCGAGGAGCGCGTCGAGCTCGGCGTGGTGCCGCGCGCGGGTGGCGAGGCCGAGGCGCTCGTCGAACTCCTCCTTGGTCAGATAGCCGGCGCCGTACGCGTCGGCGAGCAGCTCGACCGCGTGGTCGCGGTCCGCCGCGCCGGCCCGGGGAGAGGCGGCGGGTGTGGCAGCGGGGGCGGCGGGCCTGGAGCGCAGCGTGGTGCCGGAGTAGGTGGTCAAGGGAGCCTCCAGGGGTCGGGCGGGCAATCACCGCGAATGTCGATAACCGAAGCGTCGCACAGACGCACTAGCGAATGCAATACGCTACAGTTAACATGTGTAAACAAAAGAAGGGAGACAGGCCCATGGAGGCGACCTCGACGACCGGTCCTTCACGACGTCAGAGGGTGCGCGACGCCACGCTGCGGGAGCTGATCTCGGTCAGCCGCGAGATCCTGACGACCCAGGGCGTCGAAGCGCTGACGATCCGGGCGGTCGCCCGGGAGATGGGGATGACCCCGCCCGGGGTCTACCGCTACTTCGACAGCCACCGCGCCCTCCTCGACGCGGTCATCCTGGCGATCCTGGACGAGCTCACCGAGTTCGTCGCCGCCGCCGTGGACGAGGTGGACGAGGCCGACACGGCGGGCAGGCTCGTGACCGCCAGCAGGGCGCTGCGGCGCTGGGGGGTCGAGCACCCCCGGGAGTTCCACCTCTCCCTGGTCGTCTCCCCGCCGGAGGAGGAGAACCCGACGGTCCGCCGGGCGCGAGGCCAGGTGGGCAGGCTGTTCGGCGAGATCTTCGCCGGAGTCTGGCGCGACTACGGCAACGCATCCCCCGCGGCCTGGCCCCGCGAGCCCCGGATCGAGCCGCTGGCCGAACGGCTCGTGCGGATCCTGGAGATCACGATGCCCTCCACGGCGGCCGCGGCCGCCTTCACCCGCTGCTGGATGCGGCTCTACGGCATGGTCTGCCTGGAGTCGCTCGGCCTCCCACGGATCGTCGGCGACGAGGAGGGCGACCTGTTCGAGGCGGAGCTGGCCGAGCTCTCACGGACGCTCGGCCTTCCCGAGGCCGCCCTGCGTACCGGCCGCTGACGTCCATCCCACCCCCCACATCGAAGGAGAGCCATGACCCCCCTGCAGCTCAGCCAGCCCACCCAGATGATCGCCGGCGCCGTCCTGCTGACCATCGTGACCATCGAGTTCGGCGGGTGGTTCCTCACCCGGATCGTCCGCGGCGCGGTGCCGATGACGCCCTTCCAGCAGGCCTTCGCCCGAGCCGGCCACGCGCACGCGGGGGTGCTGGTCATCCTCGGGCTGGTGGGCCTCCTCTTCGCCGACGCCACCGGTCTCGACGGTGCCGCCCTGTGGACCGCCCGGCTCGGCGTGCCGCTCGCGGCCGTGCTGATGTCCGCCGGATTCTTCCTGTCGTCCATCGGACGGGACGTGACCCGGCCCAACCGCCTGATCGTCCTGCTCTGGCTCGGCGCGCTCTGCCTGGCGGCGGGCGTGCTGACCCTCGGCGTCGGCCTGCTGACGAGCTGACGGCCGTCCCCTCGGGGACTGCCTACTCTGACGTCAGAGTAGGGTGAGGCTGGTCACATGGTTCTCCCGGCCGACGCGCCGCCGTCCCGCCGACGTCTCCTACGACGTCCCGTCCTCGCGCCCCGCGTCGTGACCGCCGGAAGGCCAGGTATCCGGGCGGCCTCGCCGCCCGCCGGGGCCCGCTCGCGTGGGAACGTCCTGCGCGGCGGGTCCGGCCACACGGGATCGCACGTGGAGAGGAGGACGATGTCCGTCTACCGCGTCAGGATGTACAGCGGGTTCCAGCGCACCCTCACCGCCGACCGGGTCGTCGTCAACGGCGACAACATCTGTTTCGAGCGGAGTAGGAACGGGTCCTGGGTGGCGGCGCTCCAGCTGCCGACGCAGCTGGTCACCCGGGTCCGCCGGAGGTGCGTCCAGCCGGACGGCACGGTCACGTGGAACGTCGAGAAGCCGGAGCCCAGCACCTACTGATCGAGCTCCTGCTCCCAGATCATTGCTCCATAACCTTCCGTGAGAGTAGAGTCTGGCCCGCTTGCGGTGGGACTCCGCTTCGCCGCGTGCTCACCCATCGCAGGCGTCAACGCCACCGCACGGCCCGCCTGGCACCTTCCCCCTCGCCGGGCGCGCCGTCGCGGTGGGAACCGGCGTTGTTCTGCGAAACTCCACCCGTACGTAACGGTAGGCCGTGAGTGGCGACGTACCCGCGAGAGCTTTGACCGCGGGGGGTAGGAAAGGTGAGCGGAGCGATGCCTGAAGGTCTGGTGCAGATCGGCGAGGTCGCCGAGCGGCTCGGGCTGTCTTTGCGCACGATCCGCCATTACGAAGAGGTCGGCCTGGTCGTGCCCGCCCGCACGCAGGGCGGTTTCCGGCTCTACAGCGAGGAGGACGTGCAGCGCCTGGCGCTGATCCGGCGGATGAAGCCGCTGGCGTTCACGCTGGAGGAGATGCGCGACCTGCTGGAGATCACCGACCGGCTCGCGCGCGGCGACGACGATCCCGGCCTGGTCGCCCGGCTGCAGCTCTTCGAGCGGGCGGTCGCGGAACGCGCCGACAGGCTGCGCGAGCAGCTCGCGATGGCCAGGGAGTTCGCCGAGCAGCTCCGGCGTCAGCGGTTGAGCGCCCCGAAGCCGACGCCCGCGCACTGACCTTTCCCGTCTCCCGGCGGCCCCGGCCCGTCCCGCGGGCCCCGCGGGACCCGTACGGACCGGAGCCCGCACAGGCGTCCGGGTAATGGTTCGTTATGCGGATACCCGCCCTCGCCTTGGGGATAGCGACCATTCGTATGGCCTGCCTAATCTGCGATAAGTGACGCTCTTTCCGACCGTTTGACGCACCGCGCATGGAAGGGCGGGGCGCTTCGCCACGGAAGGTGCCCGCTGGTGACCAAGGAGCACGACACGATGAACTCGCAGACCATGGACCGCGCCGACGTCCGTACGGACGAGTCGGTCCTCGACGAATACACGTGTCCGGTGCCGCACACTCCACAGGAGGTCGGCGCCGTACGACACCGCGCGCTCGGCGTGCTGACGGCCTGGGGGACGCCCGGGACCGCCGCGCAGGAGGCCGTGCTGGTGATCTCCGAGATGGTGACCAACGCCGTGCTCCACGCCCTGCCGCCGGCCGAATTCCGGCTCCTCCGCTGCGCGGAGGGCGATCACGACATCATCCGGGTCGAGGTCACCGACGCCGGGGCGGCCCCGGTGTGGCCGGGTGCCGAGGCGGCCCCGGGCGAGTGCGGGCGCGGCGGCGTCGTCGTCGACGCCCTCGCCATCCGGCACGGCGCCCGGAGCGGGCCCTCCGGCACGATCACCTGGTGGGCGGACCTGCCGGCCCGCTGAGAACATCCCGCGTTCCGCGGCGCAGCGTCTCCGACGGGGACTCCCCGAAACGCCGGCGGTAGGCGAGCGCGAACCGCCCCAGATGGACGAACCCCCAGCGATAGGCGACGTCGGTGACCGTGGTGGCGCCCGGATCCCCGACCATGAGCTCGGCCCGCACCCGGTCGAGGCGCACTTCCCGCAGGTAGCTCATGGGCGTCGTCTCCAGCTGACGCCGGAACCCCTCCTGAAGCGCCCGCGCGCCGACGCCCACCGCCTCGGCGATCTCCTCCACCGTGAGCGGTTCCGCCGCCCGCGCCTCGATCAGCTCGACGGCCCGTTCCACCGCCGTCGGTGCGACCCGGGGCTGGGCGCCCGACAGCGCCTCGCTGTAGTTGCTGGGCTGGGCCAGCAGCAGCTGGGTCATCAGCAGCCCCTCCAGCTGCCGGAGCGCGACGGGCTGCTCCAGCATGGCCCCGCCGGTTTCGGCCTCCCGTCTGAGCAGCTCGACGACCGAGAGCCATGACCGTACGGGCGGCCGGGTCAGGTCCATGCCGAGGGAGAAGGTGAGCGGCCTGCGCGGGGTGCGCCCCATGAGCCTGCCGAGGTGGGCTTCGAGCGCGGCGCGGTCGAAGCGGACGATCAGCGACTCGAGCCCGGAGGGCCACCGCATGCACATGGGCCGGGTCAGCGACAGCACCGAGGCGAGCTCGGGCGTCGCCACGATCCGCTCCCGGCCTTGCGACACCTCGGCGGCGCCGCTCAGCGGGATCTCGACGAGCAGATAGTCGTCCACCGGCTGCGGTGTGATCAGCACCTCCGTGCCGTAGCCGAGCGAATAGAGCCCGACTCCGTCGAACGCGACCCCGTTCAGGCGGGCGTCGAGCCGGATCTCCGGATCCACCGGGCGCAGTCCGTGGACGCCGAGGTCGTTCCCGACCAGTCTGCAGGCCTCGTCGACGTCGTGTGTGCGCAGCCGCAGGTGTGCGGCGAGTGGTAGCGACTGTTCGGCCATCTTCCGCCTCCCCCCGCGGCGCAGGCCCCCGTTCCCGCAGGTCGCGGGCACGATTCAAGCCTATGTGATCGGCTGGGACACGGCCGCGGTGCGGACCGCCAGGGCGCGCTCAGATCACCCGGAGGCCCGAATCACCCGGACCCTCAGATCAGCCGGATGCTCAGATCACGCGGCGGGAGACGATGCCGGTGCCGACGTCGTGGCCGCACCACAGGCGGAAGCGCTCTCCGGGGCGCAGATACAGGACCGCGTCGTCGTCGTTGGTCGCGATGGTCACCACGTGCAGGCGGTCACCCGGGATCAGCGGCTCCTCGTCGTCCGACGTGATCGCCGCCTGGAAGGGATGGCTCGCTCCGCTGCCGTACTCCCCCGCGTCGGCGCAGATCACCAGCGACTGTGTGCGGGAGGGCAGTTCGTGCGGCAGGCCACCCTGGTCGGAGGGCAGGAGCGAGATGAGTGCCTTTGCCTGGACGGTCATGGAGACCACCAACTTTCCCGCGTCAATTGCACGGCATCATGTGCACGGCATCGTTTGCACCGCATCGTTTGCACTGTGCAACGTTCGCTCCGGCCGATTGCTTCCCGGGGCTCACCCTCCAGTGTGCGCCGCGGGTGCGGTCGAGCCGCGCACCACCAGCTCCGTCGCGAGCTCGACGTGATGCGACTCGACCTGCTCCCCGGCCGCCAGGCGCAGCGCCGTACGGACCGCGACGGCGCCCATCTCCCGCAGCGGCTGCCGCACGGTGGTCAGGGGCGGCGAGGCCATCCGGGCGATCTGCGTGTCGTCGAAGCCCACGATGCTGAGGTCATCGGGCACGCGCAGCCCCCGGGCCCGGGCCGCTTCGAGCACGCCCAGCGCGATGTCGTCGCAGCCCGCGAAGATCGCCGTGGGCGCCTCCGGCAGGTCGAGCAGGGCCGCCCCGCCCGTCACGCCGTCGTGGTAGTGGAAGGTTCCGGCCCGCGCGTACCCGGGCAGGACGGGCGCGCCCGCGGCCTCCATCGCGGCCCGATAGCCGTGCAGCCGGGCCTGGTTGCAGGCCGCGGTGGCCGGGCCGCCCAGATAGGCGACGCGCCGGTGACCGAGCGCGAGCAGGTGCTGCGTCGCGGCCATGCCACCGGCGAAGTTCGTCGAGCCGACGCTGGTCACCCGGGCCCTCGGCAGGTTCAGCGGGTCGATCACGACGAGGGGCAGCCGCGCCCGGGCCAGGGCGGTGAGCTGCACGGCGGTCAGCTCGCCGGTGACGGCGACCAGCGCCCGGCGTCCGGCCGCGACCAGGTCACGCGCCCACCCTCCCGTGCGGTCGGCGTCGCGCCGGATGCTCACCACCACGGCCACGTCGAGATCGGCCCCGGCCTGCACCGCGCCCTGGACGATCTCGGTGGAGTACGCGTTGAGGTCCGCGTCGAACTCCACCTCGATCGTGTCGGGCGCGGTATCGCCCCGGCGCTGCGGCGGCGCGATGTAGTTGTGCTGCGCCAGCAGCGACAGCACCAGGGAACGCGTCTCCGGCGCGACGTCGCTGCGGCCGTTGAGCACCTTCGACACGGTCGCGACCGACACCCCCGCCGAGGCCGCGACCGTGGCGAGTGTGGCCCGCCTACGACTGGGCGGCATCTGTTCCTCCCTGATCGGGGCTCTCGGCCGGTCGCACGTCCACGGGGGTGACGAGCCGCCGCTCGTGGCCGACGTGGCGCAGCGGGCCGGTCAGCCGCACCCGGCCCCGGCACGGCAGGTCCGACGCGGAGGTGCCGACGTAGACGTCGATGTCCCCGGGCTCGACGATCCGCCGCAGGTCGCGGCCGGTGAAGGCGGTCCTGTCCGCGTGCACGGTGAAGGTCGCCCGCGCGCTCTCGCCGGGTGCGAGCCGCACCCGGGCGAACCCGGCGAGCTGCCGCATCGGCCGGGTCACCTGCGCGAGCACGTCGTGCAGGTAGAGCTGGACGACCTCCTCGCCCGCCCGCTCGCCGGTGTTGCGCACCCGCACCGACACGGTGAACTCCCCGTCGGTGGGCACCTCCTCGCCATCGATCTCCAGGTCGCCGATCTCGAAGGTGGTGTAGGACGCGCCGTAGCCGAACGGGAACAGCGGGGTCGGGTCGATGTTGCTGATGCCGTGGCTGTCGGAGCCCAGCGGCGGCTGCAGGTAGGTGCCCGGCTGCCCGCCCGGGGTCCGCGGGATCTGCACCGGCAGCTTCCCGCTGGGCTGCACGCGGCCGGACAGGACGCCGGCGATGGCCGCCCCGCCCTCCTCGCCCGGCATGAACGCCTGGACGAGCGCGGCCGCCCCCTCGCTGACCCGCCCCAGCGCGTACGGCCGGCCCGACACCACGACCACCACGACCGGCGTGCCGGTGGCGGCCAGCTCGACCAGCAGGTCCTCCTGGACTCCCGGCAGCCTCAGGTCCTCGGCGTCGCAGCCCTCGCCCGAGGTGCCCTGCCCGAACAGCCCGGCGAGGTCGCCGACGACGGCCACGCACAGGTCGGACTCACGGGCGGCCGCGAGCGCGGCGGCGAAACCGGAGCGGTCCTCCTCCCGCCAGTCGCAGCCCCGCTCGTGGACGATCTCGGCGTCCGGCAGCTCGGCCCGCAGCGCGTCGAGCAGGCTCGGCGCCTCCAGCCCGAGCCCGAGCTTCGGATAGCGGGGCAGCACGTGGTTGGGGAAGGCGTAGCAGCCCATGAACGTGCGCGGGTCGTCGGCGCAGGGCCCGACCACGGCCACCCGGCGGGGCCCCTGGCGCCCCTCTCCGAGCAGCGGCAGCGCGTCGCCCGCGTCGAGCAGCACGATCGACCGCTCGGCCAGCTCCCTGGCGAGCGCCCGGTTGGCCGGAGAGTCGAGGTCCACGGCGTCCGCGCCGGCCACCGACCCCTCCGGCGTCCAGTCCGGGTCGAGCAGCCCGAGCTGCACCTTCTGGGTGAGCAGGCGGCGCGCGGCCCGGTCGACCAGTTCCTCGGGCACCTCGCCCCGCCGCACCCGCTCGGCCAGGTGCCGGCCGTAGCCGAGCGTGTCGGGCAGCTCGACGTCGATGCCCGCGGTCAGCGCGAGCACCCCGGCCTCCTCGTGGTCCGCGGCGACCTGGTGCATCTTCGCGAGGAACGCGATCGCCCAGTAGTCCGACACGACCGTGCCGGTGAACCCCCACTCGTCGCGCAGCACCTCGGTCAGCAGCCACGGGTCGGCGGCGGCGGGCACGCCGTCCACGTCGGAGTAGGAGTTCATGACCGAGCGCGCGCCGCCCTCGGCGATGGCGGTCTCGAACGTCGGCAGGATCATGTCCATCAGCTCGCGCCGGCCCATCGGCACCGGGCCGTGGTTGCGGGCCGCCCGCGACGCGGAGTAACCGGCGAAGTGCTTCAGGGTGGCGATGATCCCGGCGCTCTCCAGGCCGCGTACGTAGGCGGAGCCGAGCATCGCGACGAGGTACGGATCCTCGCCCATGGTCTCCTCGACCCGGCCCCAGCGGTAGTCGCGCACCACGTCGAGCACCGGCGACAGGCCCTGGTGGGCGCCCACGGCCCGCATGTCCCTGCCGATCGCGGCGGCCATCCGCTCGACCAGTTCGGGGTCGAAGGTCGCGCCCCAGGCGATCGCGGCCGGATATACGGTCGCACCATAAGTCGTGAAACCCGTGAGGCATTCCTCGTGGACCAACGCCGGGATGCCGAGTCTGGAGTGCTTCACCACCTCGCGCTGCAGCCGCACCACCTCGGCCGCGCCCTCCGCCGGAGTCACCGGAGCACTGCCGAACACCCGGGTCAGGTGGCCGAGCCCATTGCGTGCGGCCTCCTCTATAGGCACCGTGCCCGAGGCGGCGAAGACGTCCTGCATGGGGGCCACATTGAGCGCGTTCTCGGGCTCGATCTCCTCCTGCGCCTGCATGTCGTTGCCGATCCACCTGCTGCCGAGCTGGCCGATCTTCTCCTCAAGCGTCATCTCGGCGAGGAGGGCCTCGACCCGATCGGCCACGGGGAGTGTCCGGTCCTGCCATGCCCGGAGCGTCCCGTCCGCCGTGTGCGTCCGATCTGGGGCCGTCATGTGCTCTCCTCAAAAAGGTTTCGAAACATTTCGGCGTCCGGGGCGGTTCTATCGCTAAACTTTCGGTCAACCGTGATCGCCGAGCGTGACGCCTGTTCGTCGGTACTTTACACACGCCTCACGTCAAGCTGGGGAGGTCGTGAGAGCGCTCTTGACAGTGAGGTATCGCAAATCTAGATTGGCGTGCCACGCGGCTTGTGTCGAAATGTTTCGAACGAGCTGACTTCAAGAAGGAGTGGACTGTGGCACCGGGGTGCCGATCCACGTCGCCCCCCTGCCGCGTCCGAGTTTTTTCAACGAGCCGCGGCCAGCCTCGGCGTTCGACGTACGGAGATCAGCGTGGAGTCCAGGACACCATCCCGCCGCAACTTCCTCACCCTCTCCATGGGCCTCCCCCTCGGTGCCGCGTTGGCGGCCTGCGGCACGTCCGGTCCAGCCCCTTCCGGCGGCGGATCCGGTGGCGGTGCCGCCGGCGGCGACGGGGGCGGGGGCGGCGGCAAGGCCACCTACTGGTTCCTCCAGGGCCCGCCCGGAGAAGCCCCCCGCACCGCGGCGGTGGAGCGGTTCAACAAGGCCAACCCCAACGGCCAGATCGCGATCACCACGGTCCAGAACGACGCGTACAAGACGAAGATCAAGACGGCGATCGGCGCGGGCCAGGCGCCCACCATCATCTGGGGCTGGGGCGGCGGCGGTCTGCGCAGCTACGTGCAGGCCGGCCAGGTCGAGGACCTCACCTCGTGGTTCGACGAGAACGCCGCCGTCAAGGACCGGCTGTTCCCCGGCGCCTTCGGCGCCGCGACGATCGACGGCAAGATCTACGCGATGCCGTGCGAGACCGTGCAGCCGATCGTCCTGTTCTACAACAAGAAGGTCTTCGAGAAGGTCGGGGCGCAGCCGCCGCAGTCGTACGGCGACATCCTCGACCTGGTGAAGAAGTTCAACGACGCGGGGATCGCGCCGTTCTCCCTCGCCGGCCAGTCGCGCTGGACCAACATGATGTGGCTGGAGTTCCTCTTCGACCGCATCGGCGGCCCCGAGGTGTTCCAGGCCGTCTTCGACGGCGAGAAGGACGCCTGGAACAACCCCGCCTCCATCGAGGCCCTGACCAAGATGCAGGAGCTGATCAAGGCCAACGCCTTCATCAAGGGCTTCTCCTCCGTCACCGCCGACTCCAACGCCGACCAGGCGCTGCTCTACACCGGCAAGGCCGCGATGATGCTGCACGGCAGCTGGTCGTACGGCATCCAGCAGGAGCAGGGCGGCGACATCGTCTCCAGCGGCGGCCTCGGCTGGATGAACTTCCCCGGCGTCGACGGCGGCAAGGGCGACCCGAGCAACACCGTCGGGAACCCCGGCCAGTACCTGTCGATCTCCTCCAAGGCGACCCCCGAGCAGAAGGAGATCGCCAAGAAGTTCTTCGCCACCGGCGTGCTCGACGACGAAGAGCAGAAGCAGTGGGTCGAGACCGGCGGTGTGCCGATCGTCAAGGGCTCCGACAAGCTGTTCGCCGGCTCCAAGGACGCCGAGTTCCTGAACTTCATCTACGGCGTCGCCAGCAACGCCAAGGTCTTCGCCCAGTCGTGGGACCAGGCGCTCAGCCCGACCGCGGCCGAGGTGCTGCTCGACAACATCGCCAAGCTGTTCCAGCTGTCGATCTCGCCGCAGGACTTCGCCACGAACATGAACGCGGTCATCGGTAAGTAAGCATGGCTGCTATTTCCGCTCGAAGGACGTCGCCCGCCGCCGCTTCGCGCCGCGGCGGCGGCGTCCTGCCATGGTTGGCCGTGCCGGCCCTGGTGGCCTTCGCCGTCTTCGCGCTGATCCCACTGATAGGTGTGCTGCTGCTCAGCTTCACCTCCTGGGACACGCTGGGCGAGATCCAGCTGACCGGGTTCGACAGCTGGCGGCAGGTGCTCACCGACCCCGGCCTGCCGCACGCGCTGTGGGTGACGTTCCTGATCATGCTGCTCTCCTGGGGCTTCCAGACCCCCGCCAGCATCCTGATCGGCGTGTTCCTGGCGGGCCACCAGCGCTACCGCGAGCTGCTCGCAGTGCTGTACTTCATCCCGCTGCTGCTCAGCTCCGCGGCCATCGCGATCACCTTCAAGGCGCTGCTCGACCCGAACTTCGGCCTCGGCGCCGGGCTGGGCATCGACTTCCTCACCCAGGACTGGCTCGGCGAGCCCGGCCTGGCCTTCGGCGTCGTGATCTTCGTGGTGTCGTGGCAGTACATCCCGTTCCACTCGCTCCTCTACCAGGGCGGTGTGCGGCAGATTCCGCGTTCGCTCTATGAGGCCGCGGAGCTGGACGGCGCGGGGCGCGTCCGCATGTTCTTCAGCATCACGCTGCCGCAGCTCAAGTACACGATCATCACGTCCTCGACGCTGATGCTCGTCGGCTCCCTGACCTTCTTCGACCTGATCTTCGTGCTGACCGAGGGCGGTCCCGGCGACGCCACCCGCGCGCTCGCGCTTGACATGTACAAGCGCGGCTTCCAGGCCAACCTCATGGGCGCGGCCTGCGTGATCGGCGTCATCCTCGTCCTCGTGGGCCTCGGCCTGGCGCTGCTGCTACGCCGCATCGGCGGCCGCGACCCCTACGCCAGTCAGTTGGAAGGGGCCTGACCGTGACGGCGACCCACACATCGAGGGCGGCCAAGCGCCCCGCCACGTCCGGGGCGCACGGACGCCGTCCGGCGAAGAGCCGGCAGCGCCCGAACTGGCTGGGTGGGCTGGTGGGCTGGCTGTGGCTGGCCATCGTGATCATCCCGATCTACTGGATCGTGATCACCAGTCTGAAGACGCAGTCCAACTACTACCTGACCAACCCGTTCGCGCCGCCCAGCGATCCCACGCTGGACAACTACCGTCTCGTCATCGAGATGGACTTCCCGCTGTACTTCCTGAACAGCCTTCTCGTCGCCATCGGCACCGTGATCCCGTCGGTGCTGTTCTCGTTCATGGCGGCGTACGCGATCGTCCGCAGCAGTGGCGCCAGCCGCTTCCTGCGCGGCGTGAACTCGCTGTTCCTCATGGGCCTGGCGATCCCGCTGCAGGCGACGGTCATCCCCGTCTACCTGATCATCATCAAGCTGCACCTCTACGACTCTCTGACGGGTCTGGTGCTGCCGTCGGTCGCGTTCGCGATCCCGCTGTCGGTGCTGGTGCTGTCCAACTTCATCAGGGACGTGCCGAAGGAGCTGTTCGAGTCGATGCGGCTCGACGGCGCGACCGAGTGGAAGACCCTGTGGGGCCTGGCCTTCCCGCTCACGCGACCGGCCGTGGTGACGGTGTCGATCTACAACGCGCTGCAGGTCTGGAACGGGTTCCTGCTGCCGCTGATCCTCACCCAGAGCCCCGACAAGCGCACGCTGCCGCTGGCTCTGGCGGCGTTCCAGGGCGGCCCGTACGGCGTGAACGTGCCCGCCGTTCTGGCCTCCGTCGTGCTGACCATCCTGCCGATTCTGATCCTCTACACGGTCGGCCGCCGTCAGCTGCTCAGCGGCCTGACCGCCGGTTTCGGCAAGTAGCCGGGAGTCTCACGCTCCGCCGTACAGACGGCCCAGGTCGACGAGCTCCACGTCGGGCCGTCTGTCGGCGAGGCGGAGCAGCGCGGGGGAGAACCCCGAGCGCGCGAACAGGAGCAGCTTGGGAGTGCGCCGACCTTGCCGCTGGACAGCAGCCCGCGCAGGTGTTCCAGGCGCTCCAGCCGAGGCACGTCGACCGGTGCCTCCGTGCACGTGGCCTCCCCGATCGCAGACGCCCAGGAAGTAATGATGGGCGCGACTATCACAGGTGCAGCCATCATTCCGGGCCCCACCACTTCGGGTTCGGGTCTTGTACGGCCGTCTTTCCGGGGTTACGCTCGCGCCAAAACTATTAGGAAACTTTCCTAAGAGAGGAAAGGTCACGCGACCGGCCGTCGTGTCACCCGACGCCTTTTCGCGGACGCCGATCGGCACCCCGGAAGGACGGCATTGATGAGGAAACGGCTGCTCAGCGCGGTGTTGCTCGCGTTGGGCCTCTGTCTGGCAGGAGTCGGAGCCGGCCCGGCCCCCGCGTCGGCCGCGCCCCGCGCGGTGCTCGCGTACGCGGCCTGGGCGCCCAACACCTGGTACGCCGTGGGCGCACGCGTGACGTACGACGGCACCGACTACGAGTGCATCCAGGCGCACACGTCGCTGACCGGCTGGGAGCCGCCGATCGTCCCGGCGCTGTGGAAGCCGATCGGCGGCAGCGGCGGCGACACGACGGCCCCCAGTGTCCCGGGCGACCTGCGGGTGACCGGCACGACGTCGAGCAGCGTGTCGCTCGCGTGGAACGCCTCCACCGACAACGTCGGCGTGACCGGCTACCAGGTCTTCCGCGGCTCGCAGCTCGTCACCACCGTGACGGGGACGACGTACACCGACGGCGGCCTGGCCTCGGGCACGACGTACAGCTACACGGTCAGGGCGCGGGACGCGGCGGGCAACGTGTCGGCGGCGAGCGCCGCCGTCTCGGCCACGACCGGCGCGGGCACCGGCACGCCCGGTCAGCCCGGCGCCCCCTCGGTCACCGGCACCACCGGCACGTCGATCTCGCTGTCGTGGGGCGCGTCGAGCGGCGCCGTGACCGGCTACCGCGTCTACGAGGGCACACTCCAGCGGGCCCAGGTCACCGGCACCACCGCGACGATCGGCTCGCTCGGCGCCTGCACCACCCACACCTACACCGTCAGGGCGTACAACTCCGCGGGCGAGTCGGCGGCGAGCGCCGCCGTCACCGGCACGACCACCGGGTGCTCCTCGGGCGGGGCGCTGCCCCGGCACATCCTCACCGGCTACTGGCACAACTTCGTCAACCCCGCCGTCGAGCTCAAGCTGTCGCAGGTGCCGCGCGACTACGACGTCGTCGCGATCGCGTTCGGAGAGGCGACCACCACGCCGGGCCAGGTGACGTTCGCCCTCGACTCCGGCCTGGCCGCCGCCGTCGGCGGATACACCGAGGCCCAGTTCAAGGCCGACGTGCAGGCGCTCAGGCAGCGCGGCCAGAGGGTCATCCTCAGCATCGGCGGCGAGGCGGGCCGCGTGCAGGTGGCGAGCTCGTCCGCGGCCACGGCGTTCGCGAACTCGGTCTACTCGATCATGCAGAGCTACGGCTTCGACGGCGTCGACATCGACCTGGAGAACGGCCTCAACGCCACCTACATGGCCCAGGCGCTGCGCGACCTGCGGGCGAAGGCGGGCTCCGGGCTGATCATCATGATGGCCCCGCAGACCATCGACATGCAGTCGACCGGCATGGAGTATTTCAAGCTCGCCCTGAGCATCAAGGACATCCTCACCGTCGTCAACATGCAGTACTACAACTCCGGCACGATGCTCGGCTGCGACCAGAGGGTCTACGGCCAGGGGACGGTGGACTTCATGACCGCGCTGGCCTGCATCCAGCTGCAGAACGGCCTGCGCCCCGACCAGGTCGCGCTCGGCCTGCCGGCCGGTCCCGGCGCGGCGGGCGGCGGCGTCGTCTCCCCCGGCACGGTCACCAACGCCCTGAACTGCCTGGCGCGGCGCACCGGCTGCGGGTCGTTCGTCCCCGCGCAGGCCTACCCCGACATCAGGGGCGCGATGACCTGGTCGATCAACTGGGACGCCGCGAACAACTGGAACTTCTCCAGGACCGTCAAGCCGTTCCTTGCCACGCTCCCCTGAGCCCCTGAGCCCCTGAGCCCCTGAGCCCCTGAGCCCCTGAGCCCCCGAGCCCCCGAGCACCTGAGCCCCCGAGCACCTGAGCCGGGGAACCCCTGAACCACCGGACGCCCCGCACCCGGCGATGCGGGGCGTCCGGTCACAGAGCGACCGTACGGAACCCGGCGTTGGCCATCGAGGAGTCGGGAGTGTTCGACGAGCGCGCCGAGTTCCGGTAGCGGTTGCAGTAGGAGTCGTGGCACAGGAACGAGCCGCCGCGCAGCACCCGGGCCCTGCCGCGCAGCGGGCCGCGCGGGTTGTCCGAGGGCGAGTAGACGTAGTAGTCGGGCGCGTACCAGTCCGCGCACCACTCCCAGACGTTCCCCACCGTCTGCCACAGCCCGTACGCGTTGGGCGCGAACGCGCGCACCGGAGCGGTCGTCAGATAGCCGTCGTCCAGGGTGTTCTCCGTGGGGAAGACGCCCTGCCAGATGTTCACCCGCCACTCGTCCCGCGGCAGGTCGTTCCCCCACGGGTAGCGGGCGCCGTCGAGGCCGCCCCGGGAGGCGTACTCCCACTCGGCCTCCGTGGGCAGCCGCCGGCCCGCCCACGAGCAGTAGGCCATCGCGTCGTTCCAGCTCACGTGGACCACTGGGTGGTCGGGCTCGGCCTGCGACAACCGTCCGGCGGGGTGCCGCCAGTCGGCGCCGCGCACGCCCACCCACCATGGGGTGCCGGGCACCGGCCCCATCACGTCGTCGGGGTGAGCGCGCATCGCCAGATGGAAGACGGCGGAGAAGCCGTACTCCTCCGCCTCGGTGCGGTAGCCGGTCGCGTCGGCGAAGGCGGCGAAGTCCGCGACCGTCACGGTCGTGGCGTCGATCGAGAACGGCGCCACGGTGACCGCGTGGACGGGCCCCTCGCCGTCGCCGGGGTTGCCGTCGCCGGTGGCGTCGCCCATCCGGAACTCGCCGCCGGGCAGGCGCACCTGCTCGACCGCATGCCGTCCCTCCGCGGTGAAGCGCACCGGCTCCTGGGGCAGTCCCGGGGTGGCGGGCGTGCAGCAGGACATCAAATACCCTCGGGGACCGGCTGGCTGGGGTGCGGCTCGTCGCCGAGGGCCGCCTGGGCGTGCCACATGCGCACCTTCATCTCCTCGCGGATCTCCCGGTAGGCCGGGTCTTCGTAGACGTTGCGCAGCTCCTCCGGGTCGGCCTCCAGGTCGTACAGCTCCCACTCGCCCGGGTACGTGAACGCGCCCGTGCCGGGGATGCCCATGCCGTCGTTGTAGAAATAAATGATCTTGTAGCGGGACGTCCGGTAGCCGTAGTGGGCCGGCGCCTTGTGGAAGACGTCGTCGTGCTCCCAGTAGCGGTAGTACATGCCCTCCGCGGGCGGCGGGCCCGGCTCGCCGGTCAGGTCGGCGAGGAAGCTGCGGCCCTGCATCCGGGGGTGGTGCGGCACCCCGGCGGCGTCCAGCACGGTCTGCGCGAAGTCGACGTTCGTGACGATCCCGGTGTGCACCTGGCCGGCCGGGATGCGCCGCGGATAGCTCAGCACGAGCGGCATCCGCAGCGACTCCTCGTACATGAACCGCTTGTCGAACCAGCCGTGGTCGCCCAGGAAGAAGCCCTGGTCGGAGCAGTACATGAGCAGCGTGTCGTCGAAGTCGCCGCGCTCGCGCAGCCAGTCGACCACCCGGCCGACGTTGTCGTCCACCGACGCGACGACGGCCAGGTAGTCCTCCATGTAGCGCTGGTATTTCCACAGCGCCAGCTCCTCGTACGACAGCCCCTCCGGCGGGTCCTGCTTGAGGTCCTCGGCGTTGAGGTGCTCGGCGATCCGCATGGCGGCCCGCCGGGCCGACGACGAGCGTGTCGCGTAGTCGTCGTCGAACGTGGACGGAACGGGGATGGGGTCGGTGTACATCCCCGCGTGCTTGTCGTCGGGCTCCCACGGGCGGTGCGGCGCCTTGTGGTAGATCAGCAGGCAGTAGGGGTCGTCGCCGTCGAGCGAGTCGGCCCAGCTCAGCGCCATGTCGGTGATGAGGTCGGTGGCGTAGCCGGGGACGGTCCGCAGGCCGTCCTCCGACAGGAACGACGGGTCGAAATACTCCCCCTGCTCGATCAGCACGTCCCAGTAGTCGAACCCCTGGGGGTTGTGCCCCGGGCCGTCCCCCATGTGCCACTTGCCGACGATCGCCGTGCGATAGCCGGCCGCCTTCAACTGGCTCACGAACGTCGGCTGCGCCGCGTCGATCGGCGTGACCAGCGTCGAGACGCCGTTCACGTGCGAGTAGGTGCCGGTCAGGATGCTGGCCCGGCTCGGCGAGCACAGCGCGTTCGTCGCGAAGCAGTTGTCGAACCGGACGCCGAGGTCCGCGATCTCGTCGATCCGCGGCGTCCGGTTGACGACCGAGCCGTACGCGCTGACCGCGTGCGACGCGTGGTCGTCGGTCAGGATCATGACGATGTTCGGACGCCTGCTCATCGGTAGGTCGCCTCGTCAAGCCCGCTCAACGTGGGGTCGTAGGAAACGTCGCCGACGTCGTACATCGAGGTCATCCAGTGATAGAAGTTGTCGCCCCGGTCGCGCAGCACCTGGTAGAGCCGCCGCATCAGCCGTCCGCGCACCTCCGCCATCTCGGGGTGGTTGTAGACGTTGAGCAGCTCGTCCGGGTCGGTGAGCAGGTCGTACAGCTCGTTGGTGGAGTCGGGGTTGACGACCAGCTTGTAGCGGTCTGTCCTGATCATCCGCTGCGGGTACGGGAAGTGGTGCCCGTGGAACTCGCAGACGATGTCCTCCTCCCACGGCACCTCGCGGGTGGAGGCCAGCGGCACGAGGCTGCGCGAGTCGACCGCCGGGGCGGGGTCGATCCCGGCCAGCTCCAGGATCGTCGCCGTGCAGTCCAGCAGGCTGACGAACTCGGTGCGGACGACCCCGGGCTCCTGGCCGGGGATCCGCAGCAGGCCGGGCGTGCGGTAGATGTCCTCGTACATCGCCGGGCCCTTGTCGTGCAGCCGGTGGGCGCCGGTGAACTCGCCGTGGTCGCAGGTGAAGAACACGGCCGTGTCGTCGTCCAGGCCGAGGCGCCGCATGGCGTCCATGACCCGGCCGATCTCCATGTCGATGAGCGCGACGTAGCCCCAGTAGACCGCGATGAGCTTGCGCGTCACCTCAAGCGGCATGGTGTCGAACGTCCAGTGCGCGCTGTAGTTGGCCTGCACCGGCGGCTTGCCGGCGAAGGTCTCGGCGATCGACTTGGGCAACTCGACCAGCTCCGGGTCGAACATGTCGAAATACTCGTCCGGCACGATGTACGGCAGGTGCGGCCCGAAGAAGTTGAGCTGCAGGAAGAACGGCTTCGGCTCGGCGGCGTACCGCTCCAGCATCTCGATCGCCCGGGTGGCGAGGTAGTGCTCGAACGTCGCCTCGACCGGCTGGCGCAGCCGCGCGGCGAGCAGGTTGCCCGGCCCGCCGTTCGGCAGCGTGCCGCGGATGCGGTCGTGGATCTCGTACGGCGGCAGGTCGTTGGCCTTGAGATAGTCCAGGTAGTCGGGGTGGTCGACGGGGTTGTGCCACCCGGGCAGGTCGGGCCCGTCGAACCCGAAGTCGGCCGCCCGCCGGTGGTGCCCGACGTGCCACTTGCCGATGAGCCCGCAGTTGTATCCGGCGTCGCGCAGGGCCGTGGAGAACGTCCACTGGTCGCCGGGCAGGTCCTCGATGTAGCCGACGTTCCGCTCGTGGTTGGCGAGCAGCTTGTGCCGGAACGGCGCCTGCCCGGTGAGCAGGCTCGCCCGCGCCGGCGTGCAGATCGCGGTGGGGGTGTACCAGCGGTCGAATCGCGTCCCGGTCCGGGCCAGCTCGTCCAGCACCGGGGTGGCGGCGAGGCGGTTGCCGTACGCGCCCAGGGTGTCGGCCCGGTGCTGGTCGGTCATCAGGAACAGGACGTTCACCGGACGCGTCATTGGGCGGCGCCCGTGAACAGATCGCCGGTGTAGTACGTCTTCGGGTCGACGGCCGAGGGCAGCTTGCCCGCGCTGACGAAGTAGTCGCCCATCCCGCTGAGCCACTTGTCGATCGTCCCGTCCTTGGTGTAGCCGTCGAGGTCGGACAGCGACAGCACCTTCGAGTTCGCGGCGTCGGCCTTGACCTGGTCGGCGGGCAGCTTCAGCATCTCGGCGGTCGCGGCCACGGTCTCGTCGAGGTGCTCGCTGCGATATTGGATGGCGTCGCGCAGCACGCCGATGACCTTCTCGGTCTTGTCCTTCTCCTTGGCGACGACGTCGTTGCCGGCGACGAACGCGGTCGGGAACGACACGGTGTCGGCGAAGTCCTCGTTCTTGGCCAGCTCGACCAGGTCGGGCACGGTCTTCTTGATCGTGGAGATGGCCGGATACCAGAAGCCTGCCGCGTCGATCTGCTTGGAGGTGAACGCCGACACGATCGTGGACGCGTCCATCGGGACGATCTTGACGTCGTCCTTGGTCATCCCGGCCTTCTTCAGCGCGAGGGTGAGGATCATGTCGCCGGAGGTGCCCTCGGGCACGCCGATCGTCTTGCCCTTCAGCTGGTCCATCGACGTGATGCCGGCCTGGGCGATGACGCGGTCGGCGTTGCCGAGCGTGTTCAGCGCGACGACCTTGGCCTTGCCGGACGCGGGGAGCCACATGGCGCCGGGGCCGATGTAGCCGAAGTCGAGGTCGCCGGTGCCCAGCGCCTGGATCTGCAGCGGGCCGTTGGTGAACACGCTGACCTTGGGATCGAGGCCGTGCTTCTTCCACAGGCCCTGCTTGTCGGCGACGGCGAGCAGGCTCGCGCCGTTGAAGTCGGCGATGTAGCCGAAGTTCACGTGGGTGGCGCCGTCCGCACCGCCCGACCCGGCGGAGTCCGACCCGCAGGCCGCCGCCGACAGTGCCATGACGACCGCCGCGGCGGCCAGGAGGGTCTTCTTCATTTCGCGGGCTCCTTGATCTGCCGCTGGTGGTACACCGCATGCCAGACGCGGTTGCGCAGCGCCCCGAACTCGGGGCTCAGCCGCATGTCCTCGTCGCGCGGATAGGGAAGATCGACGTCGATGATCTCGGCGATGCGGCCCGGCCTGGCGGCCATGACGACCACCCGGTTGGCGAGGAACACCGCCTCGTCGACGTCGTGGGTGATGAACATGACCGTCCGCCGCTCCTTGCTCCAGGTCTCCAGGAGCTGCTCCTGGAGCCGCACCCGGGTCAGCGCGTCCAGGGCGCCGAAGGGCTCGTCCATGAGCAGGATCGACGGGTTCACCGCGTACGCGCGGGCGATCGCGCAGCGCTGCTTCATGCCGCCGGACAGCGTCTTGGGCAGCGCGTCGGCGAACTGCTCCAGGCCGACCAGGCGGATGAAGTGCTCGGCCCGCTCGCGCCGCTCCGCCTTGGGGACCTTGGCGGTGCGCATGCCGAACTCGACGTTCTCGCGGACGGTCAGCCACGGGAACAACGCGTACTGCTGGAAGATGACGCCGCGCTCGGGGCCGGGGCCGGTGACCGGCTTCCCGTCCACCAGCGCGGCGCCGCCGGTGGGCTGCTCCAGCCCGGCGAGGATGTTGAGCAGCGTGCTCTTGCCGCAGCCGGAGGGGCCCACGACGGTCACGAACTCGTTGTCGGCGATGTCCAGCGAGACGCCGCCGAGCGCGACGAACGGCTCCTTCCCCACCGGGAAGACCTTCTGCACGTCGCGTACGGAAATCTTGGGAGTGCTCATCGGTTCTCCTGCCAGGCCGTCAGCTTGTTGCCGGCGATCATGAGCAGCCGGTCCATGATCAGGCCGAGGACCCCGATCGCGATGATGCCGACGAAGATCGTCGGAAGGTCGTAGTAGAGCTGCGCGCTCTGCATCCGGTGGCCGAGCCCGGCCTGCGCGGCCAGGAGCTCGGCGGCCACCAGCGTGCCCCAGGCCGAGCCGAGCCCGACCCGCATGCCCACGAGGATGAACGGCGTCGAGGCCGGCACCACGACGCGGCGGAAGATGGTCCCGTCGCCCGCGCCGAGCACCCGCGCGGCGTTGATCAGCGTCTTGTCCACGTTGACCACGCCCTGATAGGTGGAGATGACGCAGGACAGGAACGCCGCCAGGAAGATGACGAAGATCTTCGGGCTCTCGCCGATGCCCATCAGCACGAGCACCAGCGGCAGCATCGCCAGCGGCGGGATCGTGCGGAAGAACTGGATCCACGGCTCGAACAGGCCGCGGGCCACCGTGTACCACCCCATGACGAAGCCGACGATCACCGCCGCGACCGAGCCGAGGGCGAACCCCGCGAGCACGCGCCCGAGCGAGGCGCCGACGTCGGTGGCGAGCGTGCCGTCCTGGATCATCTTCCAGGCGGCAGAGACGACCTCGGCGGGAGTGGGGAACTGGAGCCCGGCCAGGGACAGCCCCCACCAGATCGCGATCCCGGCCACGATCGAGATGATGTTGAGGACCAGGAAGGTCCGGTTCTTGCGCGGCCGGGCGGGGGCGTTGCCGTCCCTCGTGGCGCCCGCACTGGTCACGGCCACTATCGGCCTCCGTCCGTCGTGACGTTCGCTTCGTATCCGGCGAGCAGCGGCGACTCGTGGAACAGGGCGGCGATGGCCCCGCGCGCCCCTCCGTCGTCCGAGAGCAGGGCGGGGCGGATCACCGGCGCCGCGTCGGTGCGCCACGACAGCTCGTAGGTGACCGTGTCGGCGACCTGGCGCAGCAGGGCCGGAGCGACCCGGATGATCTCGCCGCCGAGCACGATCTCGTCGGGGTTGAGTGTCATGGCCGCCGTGCCGAGCACCCGGCCGACCGCCGTGCCGGCCTCGCGGAGCACCTGGTCGACGGTCGGATGGGCGATCTCGACCGCGGCCTTCAGGTCGTCGAGCGTGTCGACGGGCACGCCCAGCTCGCGGCACCGCCCGAGGATCGCCGGCACCGACGCCACGGTCTCCACGCATCCGTTCTTGCCGCACCGGCACCGCGCGCCGCCGGGGACCGCGGTCACGTGGCCGAGCTCCCCCGCGTAGCCGTTGGCGCCCTTGACGAGCTGCCCGCCCACCACCAGGCCGCCACCGACGCCGTCCGAAAGGCGCAGGTAGATGAGGTCGCGTACGGAGTCGGACTGGGCGTGCAGTGCCTCGGCCAGCCCGGCGAAGCGCACGTTGTTGTCCACGATCACACCGGCGTGGAAGCGGGTGGCGAACACCTCCGCCACACCGTCGGCGCGCGAGCGGTCGCCCCAGCCCGGCACGCCGACGGCGATCGCCTGAAGCGCGCCGTAGTGGACGCCGGTGTCGGCGCTCAGCCGGTCGATCAGCGCGAGCCCGGCGTCGAGGCGCTCGGGCCACTGCGCCGACTCCTCATAGCGGGCGGTCCCGGACGCGATGATGTCGTGCGCGGCATCGGCCACCAGGACGTTCACGCGGCGGTGGCCGAAGTCGACGCCCATGTACTGCCCGGAGGCCGGGTCGAGCGCGAGCCGCTCGGCCGGCCGGCCGCTGCCGACCCGCTCCACGGCGTCGGTGTCGACGACGCGGATGGCCCCGCGGCCGAGGAGATCGCTGGTGATCTCGGAGACCGTGGTGCGCGACAGGCCGACCCGGGCCGCGATCTCGTTGCGGCTCTGTGCGCCGTTCTGGCGGAGCACGCGCAGCACCCGCTCCTCATGGGAGCGGCGCACGAGGGCATGCACGCCGTTGGGGGTCGGTGACACGCTGGAAACCTAAGGTTCGCCCGTTTTTTACGTCAACCATCCGACAAAAAGAATCGGTAAATCTGCCCGATGCCTGACGAAACCCTCTGACCAGCACGGACACCTCCCCGACACACACACCAAGGCATCCTGCCGCATCCGCCTGAAGCTCCTGAGGCCGCTGGGACACGGGATTACCACCTGACGTACGCGCTCTCCAGGGGCGGCGTCGGGCTCGCGACCGGCCCGCACCCGACCGGGCCCTGGACCGACCACGGCATGATCGTCCCCGCGGGCGGCAGCGGCTGCCCGACGGGCAACATCGACCAGGCCATGTTCACCGACGTCAACGGCGACAACTACCTCTACTGGGGCAGCTACGACACCATCTGCGGCGCGAAGATGAACGCCGAGGCGACCGCGGTCACCGGCCCGGTCACGCAGATCGCCCGCGGACGCCGCATGGAGGGCGGCTTCGTCGTCCGGCACGACGACAGGTACTACCTGTTCTACTCCGACGCCGGGTGCTGCGACGGGGCGTTCAGCGGCTACACGGTCAAGGTCGGCCGCGCCGACAGCCCCCTCGGGCCGTTCACCACCCCGACCGGTGTCGACCTCATGGACCTGACCAGCAAGGACGGCATCGTCCTCGCGGCCAGCGGCAACGGCTGGGTCGGCCCGGGCCACAACGCCGTCCAGACCGACCTCAGCGGGCAGGACTGGCTCGTCTACCACGCGATTCCCTCGTCGGCCCCCGAGTTCGGGCCGGTCACGACGACCTGGGGCACGACGATCAGCAACCTGAGCCGGCGTCCCCTCATGATCGACCGGCTCGACTGGATCGACGGCTGGCCGGTCGTACGGGCCGGGGCCGGGCCGTCCACCGGGGCGCAGCCTGCGCCGGTCACCACCTGGACCGTGGGCGGCACGTTCAACGAGGGCAAGGCCGGGTGGACCGGGCCGTGGAAGCTCGCCTCCGATCCCGACTCGCTCGGCCACCTCACCGGCAAGGGCTCGACCAGCGAGCTCAGCGACGACCTGGTCCGGGGCGACGTCCGTGTGGAGGCCGACCTGCGGCTGCGCGAGAGCGGCACCGCCGCCGGGCTGATCATCACCCGCGAGAACGGCGCGAAGGACATCACCGCGTGGCTCGACCGCGAGCGCGGCGAGCTCGTCGTCACGGCCAAGGTGCACGGCAGAACGACGACGGCGCGCAGCCCGCGGACGCCCCCGCGTCCGGCGCCATCGGGGTGACCACCCGAGGTCCGGCCGACGCCGACAACGTGGGCGCCGCGCCGCTCTACCGGCCGGTGACCGAGCGGGTGCCCGACCCCGTCCTCGGCAGGCGGCTTCCGGCGTACTCCGACGAGTTCGACGGCACCGGCTCGCCCACCGGCTGGACGAAGGTCCGCAACCCGTCGGCCACCCTGTCGAACGGCTCCCTCGTCTGGCCGACCCAGAACGCCGAGCTGTTCCAGGGCGACAACACCGCGTCGATCCTGCTCCGCGACGCGCCGCAGGGCGACTTCGCCGTCGAGACGAAGCTCACCTTCGACGGCACGAAGGGCAACCAGCAGGCCGGTCTGCTGCTGTACGAGAACGACGACCGGTGGCTGAAGCTGACGCACACGGTCCTGCCCCTCAACCAGGGCAACGGGGCGGTGCTGCACCAGACCGAGTTCGGCAAGGAGGGCCCGCGCCCCGGCACCACCCCGCCCACCGCCGTCGCCAACGCGCCGATGTTCGGCGGCCCGGCCGCGCAGACCACCTGGCTGCGACTGCTCTACCACTACGACCAGGAGAACGGCGAGCACGACGTCAGGATGGCGTCGAGCACCGACGGCACCCACTGGATCTGGGGCGGCACCTGGTCGCTCCCGCGCACCGGGCCGGTGCGGATCGGCCTGATCTCGATGAACGCGGCGGGCGCCACCGCGACGTTCGACTACCTGCGGACCTACGAGGTGACCAGCCGATAACCGGCGACCGGCCGCCCCTTCACCCGAGGGGCGGCCGTTCCATGCCCGGGGAATGATCCGCTGCGAATTCCGCCGGAGCCGGGACGCGGGCACGCGAGCGGGGTAGGAGGCACGTCGATGCCGATCATCCACACCCGCACGCGATCCCCTGGCGCCCTTCGCCGACGGCCCGCGCCGGCCCCGGCCCTGGCGCTCGCCCTCGCGCTCGCCCTCGCGCCGGCTCTCACTCTGGTCGCACCGCTGGACGCGTACGCCTCGGGCGGCGACGGCAACGGGAACCGCTCGGCCGTACGCGTGGGCAACGGCTCGGAAAACCGCAACCTGGTGACGATCGGCAGCACCCGCCTGCGCGGCGTCCTCCACCAGTTCTCGTCGGGCGTGGGCGGGGTCAGCAGCGTGCAGGGCGGCCTGTGCCGGCCGCGCGGCCGGTTCTGCACGCTGTCGCAGCACATCAAGTCCCGCGGCCCGGCGGGCGACGAGTCCGAAGGCGGGCGGTGAGCCGCTGATGCGCGGCGGTCTCGCCCTGGTGGCGGCCACGGTGATGACGGCGGCGCTGGCCGCGCACGCGACGGTCGCGCACGCCGCCACCCAGACGGCAGGGAGCGGCGACCGCAACGGCAACACCGCCGGCGTCCGCGTCGGCAACGGGATCCGAAACGTCAGCCAGCTGACGGTGGGCAGCGCGCGGAACGGGTCCGGCATCCAGCACAGGACGATCGGCGTCGGCGGCGTGGCGAACGGGCAGAGCATCATCTGCCGCCGGGGAGCGCGCCTCTGCAAGCTGACCCAGCGACTGCGGGGATCGCTCCAAGAGAGCTAGGTCGGAAGATCCTTACGTTGGGGGGTCCTAATCCTCCTTCAGTGACCGTGACGGGCGCGTGCGTGCGGGGTAGATGCCCGGCAGATCCACACACGGACGGATCTGTTCGACGGTCACCGGGGGAAGGCACAGGAGAACATGGCTCGTCACAGGGCTCATCTCAGGGCTCACGACACGAGACGGCACGCGCTCACCAGCTCCGCGGCGCGGCTGCTGGCGCTGACCGCGCTCGCGGTCGCAGGCGCGGGCGTCGCGCTCTCTCCGCTGCTCTCCCCCGCCGACGCGGCGACCCTCCGGGGGCGGGGCGGCGGTGGCGGCGGGAACGGCGCCGATTCGCGGTACGTGTTCAACAACGGCCAGAACAACCTGAACTCCCTGCTCGTCGGCGACGCGTGGAACGCGGCGGGCACTCAGCAGATCGTCTCCGGCGTGGACGCGTCGGTGAACACCCAGGCGTCCAACTGCAGGCGCAGGCCCGGCTGCAAGGGCGCCCAGAACCTGCGGGGCCACATGCGGAGCTCCCCCAGGACGAGCGGCACGGTGATCATCGGACGCTGACACCTCGGGGCCGACACAGCATCGGGGGCCGACACAGCATCGGAGGCCGACACAGCATCGGAGGCCGACACAGCATCGGGCGCCGACGCGCGGCGAAACGGCCGAGAACATGGCGGGACACGGACGCGGGAAGACGCCGTCCGCGCCCGGCCGGACGCTACGGTGTGACGAGATTCCGGGCGGGCGGACGGGTGGTGGCGATGCTTCTTTCACACAGCGCATCTGGGCGTGTCCCGCTGTTCGCCGTCGTCCTCGTCGCGGCCGCCGCCGCGCAGGCCCTGCTCACCGCTCCCGCGTACGCGCGGGCCGGGCGGGGCGACGGGGACGGCCCCACCTCCGTAGGGAACGGCACGCGCAACCGGAACATCGTCAACCTGCACAGCCCCACCCGCAATCGCGGCCACCAGCACACGGCGGCCAGCACCGCGGGCGGGGCCACCAACGTGGAGGACGGTTTCTGCCGCCGCACCAGGAACTGCGACATCAAGCAGAACATCGTGGTCGCCGTCGCCGCGCCCCTGTGAACGACCTCTATTCGCTCAGCGCGCGTACGGCCTCTTCCGGGCTGTCGTAGAGGGACAGCAGCTGGTCGAGGCCCATGATCTGGAAGACCCGGGCGATGTCGGAGTGCAGACCGGCCAGGAGCAGGGCGGCGCCCACGTCGGCGGCGCGCTGGTGGGCCGCGACCAGTGTGGCGATGCCGGTGGAGTCGCAGAAGGTCAGGCCGGACAGGTCGACGACCAGGCCGGAGCCGGGGCCGAACTCGACCTCCTCCAGGGCCGCCCGTAGGCGTGGGGTGGTGTGATGGTCCAGGTCACCGGTCACGACCAGCAGGCGCGGCCCGGAGACGGGCGACTGGAGGCTGACGGTCAGACCGTTGTCATGCTGCACCGAGACTCCCGGAGGACGGCGTTCGAGTTGCGGGTGGCACGGCGTGCGGCCGCGAGGCGGCTCGCCTCCGTGGGAGAGGCGAGCGACATCGGTCTGCCGGACGCTTCGTCGACGGTGCTGACGTCGAGCTCCTTCCGTCGCACCGGGCCGGGGCCCTGGGATGTTCCGCCTGGCCGGTGCGTGATGCGCCCATCCTATGGAACGGCCGAACCGTGTTGCCCATACCTGACGGACGCTTCCCTAACCGGGCGGAAGCGTCCCTAACCTGCCGGGCTCGCGCTTTCCCGGCCGATGGGCCAGGCGTCACCCCAGACGGCGTCGCGCGCCTCGCGGTAGGTCTCGCCCTGCCGCTTGGAGACCGGGCGGTCGGCCAGCCCGTCCTCGGCCGTGCACAGGCGCAGCGTGACCAGCCCCTTGCGCTTGACGGGGTGGCGGAGGATCCGGCTCTCCGCTCGCGGCGATGGCCGGGCCGACGCCGCGACATAGGAGAACTTCTCGTCTTCGAAGCTCAGCGTGCCGTCCTTGATCCGCCGGTGCAGGGCGGTGCGGTTGAGCCGGACCGCGAAGTGACACCAGTCCTGGCCGGGGCGGATCGGGCACTCGCCGTCGTGCGGGCAGGGGGCGACCACGTGCAGGCCCGATGCGGCCAGCAACCGCCGGGCCGCCGCGATCCGGGCATATCCGGCGGGCGTGCCGGGCTCGACGATCACGAGCATGCCCGCTCCCCGGGCCGCTCCCTTGGCCGCTCCCTGGGCCGCTCCCCGGGCCAAGGTACCGACCACGTCCTCCTGGACGGCGGGCGACAGCTCGCCGAGCACATAGGACATCGTGACCAGGTCGGCCGTCGGCGCGGGCGCGCTCCGGTCGACGAACGCCTGCTGCCAGCGCGCCTCGCGTACGGCCACGGCGGGCGCGTGCCCGGCCAGCCGGCGCCCGAAGGCGATGGCCGAGGGTGACTGCTCCAGCACGGTGGCCGTGCGCAGGGTCGGCCAGACCGCGCTCGCGGCCCACAACGCGCTGCCGGTCCCACCACCCACGTCCATCTGCGTCTCCGGCGCGAACCCGGGGGCCAGCAGGGCGACCTGACGCAGCGCGGCGCGCACGGCGCTGTAGGTCGCCGGCATGCGATAACCGGCGTACGCCGCGACCGCGGCCTCCGTGCCCAGCGCGGGCACGCTGCGGTCGAAGCCCTCCCGATACTGGCGGATCAGCGTCTGCACGCTCCGCGTCAGCTCGGTCGTGGGGAAGCGGCCCAGCGACGCTTCGAGCGCGTCGTCCAGGTCGTCGGGCAGGGTGGACACGGCGTTCATGATGACACGGCGTTCCCGCAGCTCCCTGCTCAGGTCGTCGAAACGACGAGCCGGACGGCGATGGTGCGGGAGGCGCCCTCGTGGTCGGCCGGCGCCGTGAAGGTGAGCGTGAGCCGGGCGCCGGTCTCCGCGCGCTCCAGGAGCGGGTGCCCGCGTGTGACCGCCGCAACCGGCCGGTCCCACGTCACCGTCAGCTCGTCGAGGGCACGCCGGGGATCGGCAACCGTGACCGTGGCCGTGCCGTCGCCGAGGTCGCGTACGAGGACCGCGCACGGACCGGAGGCCGTCAGGAGGCCCGCGTGTCCGCCCGTCCAGAAGTTGACCGCGGTGACGCCCAGCGACGGGACCTCGATCCCCTGCTGCGCCGAGGTGTTGGCGAGCACCCGGGCCCGGCCGGGATCGGCGGCGCGGGCGGCGGTCTCGGCCGGGCCCGCCCCCGGCATGAGGTGGTAGACGTAGTCGGCCGCGTCGGGGTCCACACCGTGGTCGAGCCACAGCGTGGTGTAGGTCCGGGTGACCCCCGCGGCCGTGCGGTCCTCGCGCAGCGTGCGCAGCGGCCGGCCGGCGGGCACGACGTAACCGCCGTGGCCGTCCAGGTGCGCCCATCCGGTCGCCACGGTGAGCCGGGCGCCGGTCCTGCGGTTGTCCACGACGGTCTCGACCGGCACGCCGTCGCGGCACGTGATGCCGGCGCCGAGGCAGACCACGGTGTCGTCGAGGAAGAACCAGGATTTGAACGCCTCCAGCGTGCTCTCCAGGCCGTAGAGGTGCTGGCCCACGGCGGCGTACGTGCCGTCGGTCGCGCCGCCGACCCATTCGGCCGGCGGGCGGGTGTCGCCCCACGCGCCGCCCGCGCCGTCGGGCAGCCGCCGGGTGGAGACCGTCGTGCCCGGCAGCCGGTAGGGGTCCACGGTGGGCCAGAAGGCGTCGGAGTAGTGGTCGCCGTGCCCGCGCGCCCACCAGTAGAGCATCCCCGAGCCGGTGTGCCAGCCGCGCAGGTTCTCACCGTTGCCGTGCTCGTAGCGCGCCACGCGGGAGGAGGCCATGCTGACCGCCGCGCACCAGCCGAGCCTGCGGTGAACGGCGCGGGCGCTCGCCGGGAACAGCCGGTGCCCGGCGGGCTCGGCGGCGGCCGGGACGGTCGCGTCGTCCAGCACCGCCGACAGCCGCCCGTGGAACGCGAGATCGCTCTGGGCCGCCGCCGTGAGCATGGGCTTGACGGTGTCGCGGACGGCCCAGCCCTTGACCATGGCGCGCCAGCGGGCCCGCTCGGCCTCCGGGGCGGTCTCGGCCAGCAGCAGGACCGCCGCGGCGATCTCCCTGCCCCTCCGGTGGTCGCCGTACGACCCTCTGGTGATGCCCCGGCCGCGTACGAGGTCCATGCAGGCGCCGTCGTGGACGAAGGGCGCGAACGCCAGGTCGACGGCGTCGAGCACGGTGCCCGCCGCCGGGTCGGTGATCTCCCACGGTGTGCCGCGCAGCACGGCGAACAGCGTCGCGAGGCCGGTCAGCAGCACCGCGCCATATCCGCCCTGATAGGGGACGGACCCGTGCTGGATGAACGAGCCGTCGCGGTGGAAGCCGTCGCCATCGGTGACGTAGGGGAACACCGGGGAGAGCGCGGAGACCGCGAGCGCGGCACGATCGGGATCTGCCCCGGCGATCGCCCGCAGCAGCGTGACCGTGCACAGATCGACCCGGTTCGCCCCGGTGCTGTTGCCCTCGTAGTCGTCCAGGCGGCTCTCCGGCACGAAGGCGTCCACCGCCGCGCACAGCGCCGCGACCTGGGTGTCCGTCACATACGCGGCCGCCAGCACGGCGGCGTCGAGCAGCGCCCGGGGCGTCCCGATCTGCCAGTCCCACCAGTTGCCCGTCTGCTCGGCGTCCTCGGCGTACACGTGGCGCACGTAGTGCTCGATGCCCGCGGCTACCGCCGTGCCGAGCCCCGGCTCCGCGGTCAGCCCGGTGCCGGGCAGCGCGTACGCGCGGGCCATCGCCCGCAACCGGGCCGGGGTGGCGTCGAGCGAGGGGAAGGGCAGGTCGGGCCAGAGCGATCGGGCGGTCGGCGTCATCGTGTCGCGGTGCCGGCGGGCCTGCGCGCCCAGCCGCGCCAGCCGGCTCCGGTACGGCTCCCGCTCCGGGTCGAAGGTCCCGGGATATCCGAGCGTGACCTCGCGCCATCGGCGGCGCAGCAGGGTGAAGGTCGCGGGGTCGGCCTTCCGGCGGGGAGCGCAGGCGGCGGTCAGCGCGGCGAGCCCGCCGAGCTGCAGAAATAATCGCCGGGAAGGTCCGTTCACGCGTAGATTATCCGCGCGCTTCCCCTCTTTCATCGATCTTCCGCACGGCTCTATGGGAGCGCTCCCAGATGACGTACTTTACTTCTGCCGTTGTCACCGGGAAAAGGAGCGCGTCGTGCGACGACTGTTACCCGTGGTGTCCTCCTGTCTGGCCCTGCTGCTGTCGCCGGCCCCCGCGTCGGCCGCCTCCGCGTCCCCGTCACACGGGCCGGACACCTGCGCGAAGGGCGGCACGCTGTTCTGCGAGGACTTCCAGTCGCTGCCGGTCGGCGGCGCGGCGAGCCTCAAGTGGGGCGTCGACACCAAGCACGGCACGCTCACGGTGGAGCGCGGCCCCCGCGGCCAGAAGATGCTGCACGTCCACACCGAGGGCAACGGCCGGGCGTTCCTCAAGGTGGACGACTTCGCCCCGCCCGGCAACGGCTTCTACGGCCGCCTGCGGCTGCGCGTCAAGGCGTTCCCCACCGCCCCCGACTGGGCCCACTACACGCTGGTCGAGGCCACCGGCGCGGGGCCGGAGATCGTCCGGCCGCTCGGCGGTCAGTGGGTCCCCACGCTGGGCAAGGACCTGTGGGGCGTCGGCGCGGACGGCGGCCCGACGGGCGACTGGACCAACTGGCGCGAGTCGGCCCCGTCGCGGGCGGACGTGTGGCAGTGCGTCGAGTGGCGGATGGATCCCGCCGACAACGCGATCTCGCTCTGGTTCGACGGCGTGCCCAAGCCCGACCTCACCGTGTCGACCCGGAGCCACGGCGGCAACGACGTCGACTTCGTCTTCCCCCGCTTCGACACCGTGAAGATCGGCTGGCAGCTCTACCAGCCGAACCCCTCCCCCTCGGCGTACGACCTCTGGGTGGACGACATCGCCCTGAGCAGCAGGCGCGTCGGCTGCGCCTGACGTCTCACGCGCCCGGTCACGCGGCCCGTCACGCGCCCGGTCACGCGCCCGGTCACGCGGCCCGTCACGCGGTCTGCCGGGCATCGCGCGGGCCGGTCAGCAGGCGCAGCGAGCCTGCGGCCAGGCCCGCGACGAGCACCACATGGACGACCAGATGGACGGCCATGAAATAGGCGGCGAAGATCGGCCCCCGCTGCCGCCGTACGAACCCGACCAGCTCCGGATCGGCGAGGACGAACCCGGCGACGAACACGGCAGGGACGGCGAGCAGCAGGGGATGGAACAGCCCGAACGGCACGCTCAGCAGCACCAGCCCCAGCCCGGCCAGGGCGAGCCCGCACGACAGGATGCCCGCCGGGCTGTTGGCGTGCTCCGGCTTGGCGGCCCCGCGCCGGGTGGTGGTCAGCGCGAGCGGGATCAGCGGCAGCGCCCGCCGCCACTGCTCGCCGAGCACCGGCAGCAGGCGGCTGCCGTCGTCGTGGCGGCCCACGACCGTGTCGGTCAGCACGATCCGGCTGCGTACGGCGAGCCTGCTGCTGTATTCGACGTCCTCGCAGTCGCGCAGCCGCTCGTCGAGCCTGCCCACGGCCAGCAGCACGTCGCGGCGGACGGCGGCGAGGGCGAACACCACGCTGTTGACCTCGCCCAGGTGGCGACGGCGCCAGTGCACCGCGTGGAGGATGCGATACCACTCGACCGGCCCGTCGTCGATGAGCGGCACGGTGTCGTAGACCCCGTGGACGCAGCCGACCTCGGGATCGTGCTCCAGGATCTCCATCGCGTTCGCGACGGCGTCGGGCCGCAGCGCCACGTCGGAGTCGAGGAAGAAGATCACATCGCCCGTGGTGGCGTCGATCCCGGCGTTCCTGGCGGCCGACACGCCCCGGTTCTCCGGCAGCCGCACGACCCGGCAGCCCAGCTCCTCGGCGATCCGCGCCGAGCCGTCGGTGCTCGCGTCGTCCACCACGACGATCTCGCCGGGCGGCCGGGTCTGCGCCAGCGCCGACTCCAGGCACAGCCGCAACGTCCTGGCCGCGTTGTAGCACGGCACGACCAGCGAGATCATCGTCTCGTCCCCTCCGTCGAGAGCACCTTGGCGTACACGGCGAGCGTCTCCTCGGCGGCGCGGCCCCAGCTCAGCGTCTCGCGCACCAGCCGCTCGCCCCGCTCGGCCAGGGCGCGGCGCAGCCCGGGATCTGTCATGACCTCGATCACCCCGTCGGCGATGTCGCGGGGATCGGCCGCCCGCACGAACCGTACGGCGGGCCGCTCGGGGTCGCCGAGGAAGATCCGGGAGAAGCCGTCACCGAGGATCACCGGCCGGGCCAGGGCCATCGCCTCGGTCGCCACCAACCCGAACGGCTCGAAGAGCGAGGGGAAGACGCAGGCGTCGGCCATCGCGTAATAGTCCAGCAGCGCCCGCTTGTCCACGAAGCCGCCGGAGGTCAGCACCCGGCCGCCGAGCCCGCTCTCGTTGACGATCCGCGCGACGCCCGCCTCGTCGCCCTCCCCCACGAGCACCAGGCGCAGCCCCGGCACGGCGGGCGCGATGTCGCGCATGGCGTCGAGCAGCGGATAGATCCCCTTCTGCCGTTCGAGGCGGCCGACGAACAGCAGCACCGGATCGTCCTCGGCGATGCCGAGCCGGGCGCGCAGGTCCGCCGCGCCGGCGCGCAGCCTGTCGCGGTCGAACGCGGGGTCGGCGACCACCCGCTCGTACGTGCCGCCGAGGCGGACGACGTCGATGGGCGAGCGGTCCCAGCCCGCCTCGAGCAGTTGCTCGCGCACCTCCGGGGTGGCGACCACGACCCGCCGGGAGATCCGCGCCAGCCACCGCTCCAGCGCGGCGAACAGGTTGAGCGGGTCGGTGATGCTGCGCTGCGGGGCGACGCCATATTCGGTGGTGTGCACGTGGAACACGACCGGCAGCCGCAGCACGTAGTGGCACAGCAGGCCGCACAGGAAGTTCGTCGAGTCGTGCACGGCGACGAGATCGGGCCGCCGGCCGGGACGCAGCCGCCGCAGGAGCAGGAAGTAGCGCCAGTTGCTCACCACGACGGTCAGCGCGAGCAGGAGGAACTCCACACCCCGCGTCCGGTTGAGCCGCCTGCGGCGGGCGATCGCCCTGGTCAGCAGCACGAGCACCCGCCCGCGCGGCCGGTAGACGCCGATGCCGCCGGCCCGCTCCCACACGGGCAGGCGGCCGTCGTTCAGCGTGAAGACCGCCATCTCGTGGTCGCGGGCCAGGTGGGGGGCGATCAGCTCGGCGTAGCGGCCGAGCCCCGCCGTGATGTTGGGCGGGAACTGGTTGATGACGTGGGCGATCCTCACCCGCGCACCTCCGATGCGCCGGCCGGCCGATAGAGCCGGGCGGAGACGGCCGTCACGACGGCCACGAGGACGAGATTGCTCAGGGCGAAGGCCACCAGCCCGCCGATCAGCCCCTGCCAGGCGATCAGCGCCGCCTGGCAGGCGAGCGCGAGCGGCGTCCCGGCCAGCAGGCAGCCGATGAGCACCTTGGCCCCCCGCACCCCGTCCATGGTCAGGGCGACCTGCTGGAGGTTGAACACCGTGTGCGCGCCGATCCCGAGCGCCGACAGCGCCATCAGGCCCAGCGCGTACGGATACTCGCCTCCCACGAGCAGGAAGAAGACCGTGCTCGCCGCGAACGAGAACACGGCGGTCGCCGCGAACACCACCGGGGCGAGCCGGGCGATCCGCCGCATCACGGCGGGTTTGTCCAAGGTCGCCAGCGTGGGCAGCAGCACCAGGCCGATCCCGTCGGTGAACACCACCCCGAGCAGCCGTTTGGGGAAACCGTTGTAGACGGAGTAGACGCCCACGTCGGCCCGGGGTGCCCAGTGGTTGAGGAAGATCACGTCCACCCCGAACACCACCGCCGTCAGCGCGGCGATGGCGGTGACGTACGCGCCGTGCCGGTAGAGCGAGCGGGCCAGCGCCCACGACCACGACCGGGGCACGACCTCGAACCCGGCGGCCGAGACCAGGGCGAAGACCAGGTTGGTGCCGATCAGCGCGACCAGGTAGGGCTCGGCGTCCCGCACGCCGAAGACCAGCAGGCAGCACGCGGCGGCGCCCAGATAGACGACGGCCACGGCGAGCTTGAGCCCGGCGACGAGGCGGAACCTCTTCAGCCCGCGCAGGAAGCTCTCGGTGAGCTGGTTGAGCGTCATCGACAGCGCCAGCGCCAGCGCGAAGGCGAGCGTGCGGGTGTCCACGCCGAGCACGGCGGTCAGCAGCGGCGCGGCGGCGAGACCCGCGGCGAAGACCACCGCGCCCAGCACGAGCGTGGCCAGCAGCGCCGTCGTCACCAGGGCGGGCCGCGCCCCCGGCTCGGCCCGCGGCAACTCCTGGAACATGACGTAGTTGAGGCTGGTCAGCATGCCGACGGTGACGATCAGCGCGATCGACAGGACCACGGTGAACTGGCCGAACGCCGCGGCGCCGATCCCCCGCGCGATGACGAGCGTGGTCGCGGCGGCCGTGCCGCTGGCCATGGTGCTGACCAGCGTGGGCCCGGCGGCCCAGCGGTGGGCGGCCAGGAGCCCGGCCGCCCGGTCCGTCAGCGCGCCCACCCCGTCACGCCCACCGCAGGTGTGCCCGCCGGGCGAATTCGAGGTCGTCGGCCGTGTTGACGCCGCGCGCCTCGTCGGGGTCGGTCACCGGCACCACCGTCAGCGGCCAGTGCCGCTCCCGGGACAGATAGGGCAGGAACGGCAGGAAGTTGACCTCCCCGGTGCGGGCGCCCACGTCCGCCCCGCCCAGATAGCGGGTCCACTCCTCCCGGAGCCCCCCAGTGGTCAGGCCCGTGCTCGTACGCGTGCTCAGGCAGAAGACGCCCACGTCGCTGAGCCCGCCGGGGCGGCACTCGTCGCCCTCCCGCGACTGGCGCACCCGCACCAGCGTCCCGGCGTCGTCGAGCTCATACTCCACGTACGGCTCGGCCATCGGCACCAGCGGGAGCGTGATCCCCTTCTCGTGCGCCCGGACGACCCGGCCGGCCGTCTCGGGGGACAGGCCCGCCTGGTCGCCCCAGACCACCAGGATCGTGTCGTACGCCTCCCAGTGCGGCGCGGCGCCGAAGATCGCGCCGCCCATCCCGGTGGGCCGCTCCTGCACGCTCACCGAGACCGCGCCGGTCGCGATCTCGTCCGCCGCCAGCGCCCGGAACGGCCCCTCACCCTGCGGGGACATCACGACGTGGACGTGCTCGACGTACGGCCGCAGCCGCTCGTGCAGCACGTGCCACACCGTGACGCCGTCGGCGATCTCCACCATGATCTTGGGGATGTCCAGGCCGAGGCGGCTCCCCCGCCCGGCCGCCGGGATCACCGCGCACAACCGTTCAGCAGGCACCGCCCACCTCCGCGTACAGGAGAGACAGGATCTGTTCGAGGTCGCGTACGGCCACCGCCCCGGGAGCGGGCTCCGCCGTGTGGACGTGCAGGGTCGTCAGGCCCGCGCCGACCGCCGACGCCACCCCGTGCGCGGAGTCCTCCAGCACCACGGCCGCGCCGGGGTCGAGCCCCCAGTGCGCGCACGCGTACGCGTAGAAGGCCGGGTCGGGCTTGCTCGCCGGGACGTCGTCGCTGGTGAGCACGCCCCTGAAGTACGCGCCCAGCGAGCAGGCGGCGAGCACCCGCGCGACCGACGCCCGGCTGCCGCTGGTGACGAGGTAGGCGTCGCGGCCGGCGGCGACCAGGCGGCCGAGCAGTCGCCGCGCGCCGGGGAACACCGCCACCACGCCGGCCCGCTCGCGGTAGAGCCGCTGCTTCAGCCGGGCCAGCCGGTCCGCCTCCCCGGTCTCGCCCAGCAGGCGCACCGCCACCTCGCGGGTGCTCGCGCCCGCGTGGTCGGCGTAGCGGAAGGACGCGAGCCGATCGGGCGCGACCTCGGCGATGGCCTGCCGGAACGCCGCCTCGTGCGCCGGGCAGGAGTCCACCAGCGTGCCGTCGAGGTCGAAGAGCCAGACGCGGCGGGCGCACGCGTCCGCCAGGACCGCCGTCATCGGGCCCGCGCCAAGGCCGCCTCGTCCCTGATGGCGAGCAGGGCCTCGGCCGTGCGTTCCGCGTGGTGCACGCCGCGGTGATCCAGGTCGGCGCCGATCCAGCGGGCCCCCGCCCATTCCCCCCGGTCGAGCACGCCGTACGGCACCGCCGGGGCGTCCGGCGTGGACGCGTGATGGCTCAGCACGTGGGTCACCAGCCGCCGCTCGTTGCGGGGATCACCGAGGTAGGCCAGCGTGCGGTCCACGAGGTCGGGCGCGCTCAGCCCCCGGACGTCGTGGTCGTTGCGGGTGTTGACGACGAACACCTTGGCCGCCGCCCGGCTCCGCGCGACGGCGTCGGCCACGCCCGGCGTGAGATAGCTGGGCAGGAGCGAGGAGTGCGGGGTGCCGGGGCCATAGACGATGAGGTCGGCGTCGCGGATCGCCGCGAGCGCCCGCGGGTTCGGCGTCACCTCGGCGCGCTCGCGGCGCAGGACCTCCCTGGTCCACGCGGGCGGCAGCGCCTCCAGCTCGGCCCGCCGCCGCGCGCCGAGCGGCTCGCGCAGCAGGAACAGGTCGGTGATCGCTCCGGGGCCCTGCGGCGCGACGATCTCGGCCTCGTCGGCCAGCAGGCCGCCGTCGCGCCGGAGCGCGGCCAGGAAGGCGTTCTCCCCGTTGGTCACGTTGAGCAGCCGTACGGGTGAGCCGAACGTTCGGGCGCAGGCCTCGACGGCGGCGTTGAAGTCCCGGCCGAGCCGCAGGTAGGCCCCCGCGAACACGAGGTTGCCGAGCGCGCAGTCGGAAAGGTCGAGCCCGTGCGGATAGGCGGCGAGCCGCCGGGCGAACACGCGCAGGTCGGCCGTGACGGCCTCGCGGGCCGCCTCCGGCAGCGCCGCGAACCGGCCGCGCCGCGCGGTGATCGACTCGATGACGGCGGCGAGCCCCGCGGGCGTCGTCCCGCCCGGCAGCCGGTGGTCGAGCACGGCCGCCAGCGCGGCCTGCGCCGGATCGGCGGGATCGAGGTGGAGCAGGAGGTTCTTGCGGAAGTCCGACGGCCCGAGCATCCCGGGCAGATAGCGCCGCAGCGCGCCGGTGGAAAGGCCGTTGTCGTAGCCGTTCACGATCAGCGACAGGACGACGCCCGGAGCGCCCAGCATGCCCCTCGCGATGCCGGCCGCCCCTCGTCCGCCGCAGAACATCGTCACCGCGACGTTCATCGGCTCTCCTCACGCGCCGCCGGCCTGCGCAGGACCCCCCGGCGCAGCAGCCAGTGGCGATAGCCGAGATAGGCGACGAACAGAGCCCGGTCGCGGGCGCCGCGCCAGTATCGCCAGCCGCGCGCGCCGCCGCCGCGCTCCCGGTGCTCTATCGGGACCTCCACCCACGCGTGGCCCATCTCGGCGACCCGCGCGGTGATCTCGGTCGAGCAGTTCATCCCGGCCGACTCCAGCGGCAGCGACCGGAAGAGCGGGCCGTGCACCACCTTGAAGATCGAGTTGAAGTCGCGGTAGCGCGTGTGGTGGAGCAGGTTGCTGACCGCGCCGCTGGCCGCCGACCCCCATCGGTAGGCCAGGCCGTCGGCCTTCCTGATCCGTGCCCCGGAGAACGCCAGGGCCTCCCCTGCCTGGAGGCGCGGCAGGATGCGATCGAGGTTGGCGATCGGAAACTGGCCGTCGGAGTCGAGCAGCACCACCCAGTCGAGCCGGGTATGGGCGATCGCGGCGGCGATGGCCGCGCCCGCGCCGCGGTTGCGCTCGAACGTGACGACGACGAGCCGCGGGCACCGTTCCCGCAGGCCGGCCAGGATCTCGCCGGTCGCGTCGCGGCTCCCGTCGTCGCAGACCACGATCTCCCAGTCGCCCACGGCCGGGGCGTTCTCCAGGTAGTCCTGCCACTCGCCCACCACCGCCGCGATGGTCTCCGCCTCGTTGTACGCGGGCGCGGCCACGGAGATGTCGACGGGGATGCCGACGGGGATGCCGACTGTGCTGTTCACGGAGGTGCTCACGGCTCCCCCGCGCCCAGCAGGCGGCCGATCCAGCGGTCGAGGGGCAGCAGGTTGACCCCGATGATGACCGGGACGTGCACGAGCGCGAACACGATCGTCGCGCCGAACGAGATCGGCCCCCCGGTGAAGAGGTTGATGTGCGGCGCGTCGATGACCTCGGGGATGCCGACCGGGTTGACGACGAACCACATGATGTCGAGGAAGCCCGAGAACACGATGAGGACCCCGCTCAGCATGATCTTCAGGGTGCGGCCCGGGGTGCCCCCGCCGATGCGGTAGGCGGCGGCCACCGTGAGCACGATGCCGGGATAGAGCAGCAGATAGAGGTGCGTGTAGAAGCTGTCGCCCTGGGCCCGCGCGCCGTCGCCGTAGTAGAACCAGCTGATCCGCGGGATGAGATAGCCGGTGAAGAAGACGAACGGCACGTAGAGCAGCCAGTTCAGCCGGGGAGACACCCAGGGGAAGACCGCGATGGCCACGCACAGGCAGGCGAACGCGACCAGCTTGGCCACCAGTTCCCAGGGCGAGCCGATCTCCCTGGCGTGCGGCGTGGCCAGCCACACGAAGGCGAACCCGAGCGCCCCGACGGCCAGGGCCATCCACCACAGGTGGGGCGCCCAGGGGCGGGAGCCGGCGCGGACGACGTCCGCCGGGACATCTCCGTCGAGCCGGGACGGAGGACTTTTGCCGAATGCCGTCATGGAGACGCGGCACCTTCCTTCCAACGTGCCCTTCGGGCAGGCGTGCCGGATGGCGCTGCGGAGAATGCAGCCGGGCGGAGCGGGAGCGCTCCCACGCATTATGTCATTCTCATCAAGAAATGCGTCCGGAATATCAGATATTGGGCGCTAGGTGCGGACATTTACCACATCTGCGCTGGTCAGACATGATGCCTGGCAGAGAAATTGTACTGATGGGTAGTTGAATCCGGCGCTATCTCCCCAATTCACGTGCGTTACGGACAATGTCAACCGTGTTTGCGGACGTATGTCAATTCCGGTCCGACACTATTCGGTCCGTCCGCAATACGGGAAATGCCCTATCGGCCCGCACCGGGCTCGGCCGGCGGAGCGCCCGGCGGGGCTGGCGAGCTCGGCGGGGCGTCCGTGAGCGTCCCGCGAGGGTGAGCAGCAGCCTCGTACGGCCCGCTGCCCGCTTAGCCCATGACGACGGCCGGCGTCCCGGGGGCCATACGCAGGCAGGCGTGACGGGGCGACCTCGTGAGGGTGATGAACGTTTCACGGAATCTTGTCGCCACCCCGCTCTCAGGTTAATTTGTTTGGCCAATTGACGAACTAACTGACGTCGTCGACACTCCGAGAAAAACCCCCCGTTCCCGGAAGGATCGCACCAATGAGCCAACCGCCCGGCGGCCCCCTGACCAGCCGCCGCGGATTCCTCGGACTGGTCGGCGCGGGCGCGCTCGCCGCCGCAGGTCTCACCGGCTGCGCGGCCAAGAAGGAAGTGTCCAAGGGCACCGCCGTCGCCGCCGACAAGCTGAAGGGCCTCGTGCCCACCCGCGTGCCGTTCCAGGTGCCCGGCCTGTCGCCCGACCTGCCGGGCTCCGAATTCGTCGAACCCGGCTTCCTGACCAGGCCGGGCACGATGGTCCAGGCCGTCGCCGCCAAGCCGATCACCAGCGGCGCGGAGGTGAAGGTCATGACCCCGCTGTGGGGCACCGTCCCTCCCGGCCTCGGCGAGAACTCCTACTACGACGCCGTCAACGAGCGGCTCGGCGGAGCCGTCCGGTTCAACATCTCCGACGGCAACACCTACGTCGACAAGCTGAACACGATCCTGGCCAGCGGCGACGTCCCCGACATGATCCAGATCCCGGGCTGGAACCTGATCAGCATCGCTCACTTCACCGAGGCGGCCAACAAGCTCTTCGCCGACCTGTCGCCCTACCTCGCGGGCGACAAGGCCAAGGAGTTCCCGCTGCTGGCCAGCTACGACACCGCCGCGTGGGAGTACGGCGTGTTCGGCGGCGTGCTCCAGGGCATCCCGTGGCAGAACGCGCCCTATCCGTTCGCCACCGTCGTGCGTCAGGACATCCTCGACGAGCTCGGCCTGCCCGCGCCCACGAGCGCCGACGACCTGCTCACGCTGGGCAAGGAGCTGACCGACCCGAAGAAGAAGCGCTGGGCGTTCGGCGGCATGGACCAGGAGGTCCAGCGGGCGTTCGGCGCCCCGCGCGAGTGGCGCAAGCAGCCCGACGGCACGCTGATCTACAAGTACGAGACGCCCGAGTGGCTGCAGTCGATCGAGCTGGTGACCAAGCTCTTCGAGGCCGGATATGTCCACCCGGACGTCGTGGCCAACCAGTTCGCCGACCACAAGGAGCCCTTCGGCGCCGGGCAGATCGTCATGTACAAGGACGGGATCGGCGCGATCCACGAGCTGTTCGGCCGGTTCCTGCCCGGCAACCCCAAGTTCAACGTGCGGGCGGTGGACCCCTACCCGGCCCACGCGGGCGGCAAGGTCATCGTCTGGCGCAACGAGCCCGCCGGCATGTTCTGCTTCATCAAGAAGGGCCTCGGCGACGCCCGTACGCGCGAGCTGATCGGCATCGCCAACTGGTGCTCCGCGCCGTACGGCACGCAGGAGTACGACCTGGTCAACAACGGCGTCGAGGGCAAGCACTTCACGATCAAGGACGGGCAGGTCCAGCAGACCGCGCTCGGCCGCAAGGAGTTCGCCCCGACGTACATGTTCCTGTCCGGGCGGCCCGGCGCGATCACCGAGAACCAGTACCCCGGCTACGTCGAGGCGTACCACGGCTGGCAGCAGACGGCTTCGCAATACCTGGAGAACGACCCGTTCGTCGGCATCCGGGTCGAGGTGCCGTCGAAGATGGCCGCTCTCGTCAAGCCGACCGAGGACAAGATGAACGAGATCTTCCGCGGCAAGCGCCCGATCTCGGAGTGGGCCCAGATCGTCAAGGACTGGCAGGAGCAGGGCGGCAACGAGGCCCGCGAGTTCTACATGAAGGTCGCCAGGGAGAACGGCCGGCTGTGAGCGCGAACGCGGACACGGGGAGCGTGGCGGAGGTCCGGCCCGGGGCGACCCAGGCCGGACCTGCCCCCGGCCCACAGAAGGACACGCAGAACGACACACAGAACGACACACAGAACGACACGCGGCGCGACTCCTTCGCCGCGCGGCTGCGCCGCGACTGGCCGCTGCTGGTCATGGCCATGCCGATGCTGGTGCTCGTCACCGCCTTCTGGTGGGTGCCGGCGCTGGGCAACGTCATCGCCTTCCAGGACTACAACCCGTTCAGCGGCGGCATCCTGGGCAGCCCGATCATCGGCTTCACCAACTTCGCCCAGCTGTTCGGCGACCCGCAGTTCATCCGGGCGATCGTGAACACCCTGGGCATCACCGCGTTCCAGCTCGTCTTCTACTTCCCGGTGCCGATCGCGCTCGCGCTGCTGCTCAACAGCGTGGTCTCCGGGCGGCTGCGGGCGTTCATCCAGGGCGTCGTCTATCTGCCCCACTTCTTCTCGTGGGTGCTGGTGGTCGCGATCTTCCAGCAGATGTTCGGCGGCGCCGGCCTCATCGCGCAGATCCTGCGCGACCACGGATACTCCGGGATCGACTGGATGACGAACTCCGACACGTTCATCCTGCTCGTGACCGCCGAGACGGTCTGGAAGGACGCCGGCTGGGGCGCGATCGTGTTCCTCGCCGCGCTCAGCACGATCGACCAGAACCTGTACGAGGCCGCCGCGGTCGACGGGGCCCGCCGCTGGCGCCGCATGTGGCACATCACGCTGCCGGGCCTGCGGCCGGTCATCGTGCTGCTGCTGATCCTGCGGCTCGGCGACGCGCTCAACGTCGGCTTCGAGCAGTTCATGCTGCAGCGCGGCGCGGTCGGCAGCAAGGTGTCGGAGGTCTTCGACACCTTCGTCTACTGGTCCGGCCTGCGCACCGGCGACTTCGGCTACGGCGCGGCGGCCGGGCTGTTCAAGGGCCTGGTCGGGCTGGTGCTCATCCTGGTGGCCAACCGGGTGGCGCACGCCCTCGGCGAACGGGGGGTGTACTCCCGATCATGAGCAAGACGAAGGTCTCCGGGCTCGCGCCCTGGGAGGAGCCGGGCTCGGTCGCGGGCCGGATCGGCAAGGGCGGCGCGCTCGCGCTCATCGTGCTCGCCGTGCTGCTGCCGCTCTACACGATCGTGCTGACCAGCCTGTCGTCGGCCGACACGGTGAACCGGGTCGGCGGCCTGGTGCTGGTGCCGGACGGCATCACGTTCGACGCGTACCGCCAGATCTTCTCCGACAGCGTGGTCAGCCGAGCGGTCCTGGTCAGCACCGGCGTCACCCTCGCCGGCACCGCGGTCAGCCTCGGCGTGAGCGTCCTCGGGGCGTACGCGCTGTCGCGGCCGGGCACCCTGTTCCACCGGCCGATCCTGTTCTGCGTGCTGCTGATGTTCGTGTTCTTCCCCGGCCTGATCCCGTCGTACCTGATGGTCGCCTCGCTCGGGCTGAAGGACTCGTACTGGTCGCTGATCCTGCCGTCGGCCGTGTCGGCGTTCAACGTCGTCGTGCTGCGGGCGTTCTTCATGAACATCCCGCGTGAGCTGCTCGACAGCGCCCGCATCGACGGCGCCGGGGAGTTCCGCATCCTGTGGCGGATCGTGCTGCCGCTGTCGAAGGCCGTCACGGCGGTCATCGGCCTGTTCTACGCCGTCGGCTACTGGAACGCGTGGTTCAACGCCATGCTCTACATCGACGACACCCGCAAGTGGCCGCTGGCCCTGATCCTGCGGTCGTACGTCGTGGACTCCAACCCGCTGCCGACGGCCACCGTGGGCGTGAGCGGCTTCGGCCAGGTCGCGCCGCCCACGCTCGCGATCAAGATGGCCATCGTCGCCATCGCCGTCCTGCCCGCCCTGGTCATCTATCCGTTCGTCCAGCGTCACTTCACCAAGGGCGTCATCATCGGCGCCATCAAGGGCTGACGCCTCCCCGGCACTCCACCCCGCGACCCGACGCCCCGCCGCGCCTCCCACCGGCGGGGCGTCGCCCCGAAAGAAGGGCATGTGCATGCCGTTGTGGTACGGAGGGGACTACAACCCGGAGCAGTGGCCCGAGGAGGTCTGGGCCGAGGACGTCGCGCTCATGCGCCGGGCGGGGGTCAACCTCGTCACCGTGGGCGTGTTCTCCTGGTCGCGGCTGGAGCCGTCCGAGGGGCGCTACACCTTCGGCTGGCTCGACCGGGTGCTCGGCCTGCTCGCCGACGGCGGGATCCGGGTGGGCCTGGCCGTCCCGACCGCCTCTCCTCCGCCATGGTTCTCTCTGGCGCATCCCGACGCCCTCACCGTCACCCGGGACGGCGTACGGCTCACGCACGGCAGCCGCGACACCTACTGCGTGAGCGCCCCGGCGTACCGCGAGGCGTCGCTGCGGATCACCCGCGCCCTCGGCGAGCGCTACCGCGACCATCCGGCGCTGGCGATGTGGCACGTGCACAACGAGTACGGCACGCCCTGCCACTGCGACCACGCCGCCGCGGCGTTCCGCGCGTGGCTGCGGGAGCGGTACGGCGGCCTCGACGCGCTGAACGACGCCTGGACGACGGCGTTCTGGAGCCAGCACTACTCGGACTGGGCGCAGATCACCCCGCCCAGGGCGACGCAGTATCTCCCCAACCCGGCGCAGGCGCTCGACTTCCGCCGGTTCGTCTCCGACGAGATGCTCGCCCACTTCCGCGAGCAGCGCGACCTGCTGCGCGAGCTGACTCCCGAGGTGCCCGTCACCACCAACTACGTGCTGGCCGGCTGGGCCTCGGTCGACCACTGGAAGTGGTCGACCGAGGTGGACCTGGTGGCCATCGACGACTATCCCTCGGCCCCGGGCATGGCGGCGGCCGAGCAGACCGCCTTCGCCGCCGATCTGGCCCGATCGTGGGCGGGCGGGCGGCCCTGGCTGCTGATGGAGCAGGCCACGGGGTACGTCCTGGGCCCGCGCAAGGGGCCCAAGGAGCCCGGCGAGATCGCCAGGCACAGCATGCAGCACGTCGCCCGGGGCTCGACGGGCGTGATGTTCTTCCAGTGGCGGGCCTCCCGCGGCGGCGCCGAGCAGTGGCATCCGGGCATGGTGCCGCACACCGGCCCGGACTCCCGCGTCTTCCGCGAGGTCAGCGCCCTGGGCGAGGCGCTCGAACGCATCCCGGCTCCTTATGACGGGCCGCTCGTCGAGGCGGAGGCCGCCATCCTGTGGGACGAGGAGGCGTGGTGGGCCGCCCAGGGGCCCGGCCTGCCGTCCAGTGAGATCGACTATCTCGCGGCCGTGCAGCAGGCCCATCGGGTGTTGTGGCGGCAGGGCGTCCCCACCTGCTTCGCCCATCCGTCGCACGATCTGCCGGCCTACCGCGCGGTCCTCGTGCCGAGCCTCTATCTGATCTCCGACGAGGCCGCCCGGAACCTCGCGGCGTACGTGGAGGGCGGTGGCACGCTCGTCGTGTCGTTCTTCAGCGGAATCACCGACGAGCACACCCGGATCAGGCTGGGCGGCTACCCAGGGGCGCTGCGCGAGATCCTCGGCATCACCGTGGAGGAGTTCCGCCCGCTCGGCGAGCCCGTCGAACTACCGGAGTTCGGCCGCGCGACCCTGTGGAGCGAGGTCGTCCACCTCGACGGGGCCGAGGCGGTCGCCCGCTATCCCGGCGGTGGGCCCGCCGTCACGTGTCATCGCCTCGGCGACGGCACGGCGTGGTACGTCTCGACGCGGCTCGACGACCCCGGCTATGCCCAGGTGCTCACCCGCGCCGGGCTGGCCGGGAGCGGCGTCCCCGGCGTCGAGGTCGTACGCCGGCGGGATCTGGTCTTCGCCGTCAACCACACGGAGGACGAGCGGCCCGTGCCGGTCCAGGGCACCGACCTGATCACCGGCAAGCCCGTCGGCGGCAGGCTCGGCCCCGGCGGATACGTGGTCGTACGCCCGTAGGAGGGCCTGACCGAGCTCCTCCATGTCCTCGGAAGTCCGCTTCAACGCGCCGGCGGCGACGTTCTCCCCCAGGTGGTCCAGCGAGCCGGTGCCGGGGATCGGCCTCCGGCCATGCATGGACGGGTCAAGCGCCCGGCGCGGTCGGTAATGCGCACCTCAAGAAGGAATGGCAAGAGTAAGCATTTTCCGAGAATAGCGGTTTATGCCTCATTTGTCTGGCTAGCTGGTATATTTGAAGAATTCCAGTCTCCGCCTCCATGAGACCGAGCAGGCCGGGCAGGCACCAGGGCGGGGCGTCCACCTCGGTCGATCACCGGAGGCCGGGAACCCCTGTTGGACCGGGGTTCCCCGCGATCCGGACGCATCAGCAGAGATCGCCACGAGGCCCATCTTCTTTACCTATTTGCCACATTCTGGTGTTCAGGTGGGATTGCCGGACGGACCCGCATACCATCGACCGTCGCGCATTACCGGGACCTGACACTCTGCCGGGTAGCGTCGCTTAAGACAGTACGCCCGAAAAATATGGATGAAGGCGCGTATATGACAACGCAGCAGCTCGAGATTACTGTGAGCGATCACCAGCCGGCCGTCGTGGTCGCGCTGCGAGGTGAACTCGACATCGCCAGCGGCGACACGCTCCGGAGGGCGATCAGGAATCTTGTCCGCCAGGGTCGCGTCAGGATCGTGGTGGATGCGTCCGGCCTGCGGTTCTGCGACTCCTGCGGCCTCGAAGCGCTGCTGGACGCCCGGGACGACATCGAGAAGGCCGCCGGTTGCATGCGGCTCACCGGAGTTCACGGCATCTTGAAGATCGTCCTTGAGGCGACCCGGCTGCGCGACACGTTCGTCATCGACGGCACGCCCGTCGAGGCCGTCGCCGCGATGGTGCTGTCGGCCTCCCAAGACGTGTCCATGGTCTGAACGCCCGATTGACCACCGCCCCCGTCCTCTCACCGAGGGCGGGGGCTTTCGACCGCCTGCCGTACGTCGCGCGGGGTGAGGGAACGGCCGGATCGTGGCCGAGATGGTGACGCCCTACCCGCCGGGCGCGCCCGCCCTGTGCCCGGGCGAGCGCGTCACCCGGCCGGTGCTGAGCTACCTGACCAGCGGGCTCGCGGGCGGCATGGACATCCCCGACGCCGCCGATCCCAGCCTGAAGACGCTGCGCGTCGTCGCGGAGTGACGAAGCGGAGTGACGAAGCGGAGTGACGAAGCGGAGTGACTGATAAGAACGTCAGGCCCAGCAGGAGGCGACGGTCTGCGCCGTGAGCAGCTCGGCCACGTCGGCCAGCCGGCCGCGCCGGGCGTACGCCGCCCGCTGCCGCGCCGCCCCCGACCCGCTGCGGCGCACGCGCTCGATCTGGTCGGTCAGCGGCGTCCAGTCGCCGTTCTCCTCCAGCACCGGCCGCACGTGTTCGAGCAGGCGGTCGACCAGCCGCCAGGCCGGGGCTCCCGAGACGCCGCTTCCCGCGAGCAAATCGAGGGCTTCGCCGTCCACGCCGTCGTGGGCGGCCTTCCAGTAGGCCGCCCGCAGCAGGGTGTCCTCGACGTCGGGGGCGGGCACGCCGGCCCGCACCTGGCGCAGCGCCGTCTCGGCCAGCCCTCGCACCAGCCCGGCGAGCAGCACGGTCTCCCCGGCCGTCGGACACACGTCCGCCGCGCGGATCTCCAGCGTCGGCACGTGATCGGACGGGCGGACCAGCCAGTAGATCATTCCGCGGTCGAGGATCGTGCCCCCGGCGAGCATGCCGGCGACCAGGCTCTCGTAGTGATCGGCCGACCGGAAGAACGGCGGCGGCTCCGCGCTCGGCCACCTGCCCATCATCAGCGCGCGCCAGCTCGCATAACCGGTGTCCCGGCCGTCCGCGATCGGCGAGTTGGCCGCGAGCGCCTGCAGCACCGGGAGCCAGGGCCGCAGATGGTTGCTGACCCGCACCGCCTCCTCGCGGTCGGCGATCCCGACGTGGATGTGGCAGCCGCAGACGCCCTGACGATCCATGATCGCCCCGAACTCGCGGAGCATGGCCTCGTAGCGCGGGCACGACGACAGCGGCGGCACTCCGGCGTTGCCGTCCAGGGCGGTGCCGCTCGCGATGAGCGCGAGCCCCATGCTTTCGGCGGCGCGGGCGGCGGCGCGGCGCATCTCCAGCAGGTCTTCGTGCAGATCACGCAGGGTGGTGTGCACGGCGCTGTTACTCTCCAGTTGGAACTGTGTCAGTTCGAACACCAGCCGATCCGCCCCCGGCCCGGCCGCCCGCTCGCGGATCTCCCGCGCCGCCGGGACGACCCGTCCGGTTCGCGGGTCGGCGAGCAGGAACTCCTCCTCGACTCCGATCGTGAGCGTCGCCGAACTCACCGGTGCCTGCGCGACGAGGGAGGGTCCATGCATGGCGTCGAACTGGACCTCCCTTGTCACGTCTGGCATAAGCGGTCTTTTCAGGAGGGGCCCAGTCGGTCAGTCCCCCACTCCCCCGGCCCCTGGGCAAGAAACCCCATATGGCGTTTCTTGACCAGCGAGCCGTACGCCCCGGTAGGCAGGTGCCGCTGTCCTAAACTGACGAATCCCTGTTCCTCGCAGCGTCCGCCGAGGTGTGCTCCGTGACCGCCGCCGTCGTCCTGACCCCCGTGTCCGCCCCGGTCGCCGACCACGTGCTGGTCGTCGCGCTCGACGGCGCCCTGGACTACACGAACGCCGAGCCGTTGCGCAGGAACGTCGAGGCGCTCCTCGGCGAGCACCACCGCCAGCTCGTCCTCGACCTGAGCGGCGTGAGCTTCTGCGACTCCACGGGCATCCGGATCCTGCTGGCCGTACGGAAGCTGCTGCAGGAGCGCGACGGCGCGGTGACGCTGGCGGCCCCGAACGACCGGCTGGCGAAGATCTTCAGGGTCACCGGACTGATCAGTGCCTTCACCGTCGCCCCGAGCCTCGCGGAGGCTTTCGACGTGGTCGGCGCACGCTCGAATCCCAGGTGAAGGCAGCGAACGAGTAACGAGACGGTAGCCTCGAAGGCATCGGGCGGCGGACCCGGCCGGGAGACGCGGCGAGGAGGACAGGTGGCGGATCACCGCCGGCAGTGGCCGATAACGGATGATCTCGCGACGCTGCGTGAGAACGTCCAGCGCTACGCCGAGCAGGCGGGCCTCACCGGACCCCGGCTGGACGACCTGGTCATCGCCGCCAACGAGGCCGCCATCAACGTGCTCGAACACGGCGGGGGATCCGGCATGCTGACGATCTCCTGCGACGGCGGCACGCTGGCCGTCGACGTCGTCGACCGCGTCGGCGTCCTGCGGCCCGGCGCGGTGCCGAGCGAACGGCCCAGCGGCCGCGGCGACCGCGGCTTCGGCCTGTGGCTCATGGGCGAGCTGTGCGACTCGGTGACCATCGACCGGATCCCCGGGCAGTCCACGATCCGGCTGTCCATGCAGGTCGACGGTGACGCGGACGCGGGCGGCCCCGCCGACGGGGGCTCCGCCTTCGGGCGCGGCGCCCGCTCCGTCTGAGCGGGCACCGCGCACCATCATCCGGCCCTATCTTCCGGCCCCCATCGCTTGATCCCCTTCGCCTGGACCGCATCGTCTGCCTCTGTCGGCAAGCAGTGGCCTGTCGCGGACCCGGCAAGCACCGGGATCGACCCTGGCCGGTCCCCGGTTGGCCCTGGTTATCGTCCCGATCCCGTAAACCGGGCCGTAACGACTCCCCGGCCGCCTTAACCTGGGTCCGCGACCACCTCCTCATGGCTGCTGGACGGCTACCTGAGGAATGCCCATGACGCGGCGGCAACCGCGATCAGGGCGCAGAGGCGGATGGTCCGGGGTGTGCTGTCAACCACGTCCCGGACCGCTCTGGCCACCTCTCCGATCCACGAGCCGAACTCCGGGTCGTGAATCCGCCCTTCGTGACGGCGTCCCCCGCTCCCGCGGGGCCTGATAGCAGTCATCGGGGCCCCCTCCCCATATGCGCCGGCCGAGACCGATGTCCCGGACCTGTCGATCGGCCCGATCAGGAATCCGTTTCCATCCGGTCGATGCGCGCAAGGGGCGGAATCCCCGCCGCCGTAGCGCCGCCGACCCGGTAGGAGGGATTCCGGACCTTTCCCTGATGTTCACAGGTGACCCACCGTGCACGCAACGAATACGAGCGGCATTCGGGCTTCCGTACGAAGAGTGACGATCAGATCACAGCTTGCGATAGCTTTTGATCCTGATTTGTCCAGTGGCGCGAAGTTGGCTGTCCGATTTGTCCGCCGCGCTTTCCGGAATTTTGGGTCAGCGCGCGACACGCCGTCATTTGTCTCAGAGGACGGCATCAGCCGGGAAGACCGGGACCACGCTCGGATGGGGGATGCCCGAGACGATGTTACCGAAAGTGACGCCTCGGTCACGCATCGCCGGGCGGATGGCGGCCTCATCCGCCGAGGTCGCGTACGGCGTTCTCCAGGCACCGCGTGAGCGCCTCCACCCGTTCCTCCGTCACCGGCTCGTCGCCCTGGGCCTCGGGCAGGTCCGCGCGGCGCACGACCACGAGCTTGCGGTGCTTCTCGTCGATCTCGTCGAGCGGCATCACCCGGCACTCGCCGCGGACGAAGACCAGCGCGACGTCCGGGTCGGCCGACTCGAGCAGCCGCCGTACGCAGTCGGGATCGAGCAGCGTCATCGCGCCTCCCTCGCCAGGGTCTTTCACGGCCGGGTGCCCGCGCCCGTCGCGACCTCCCTGGCCCGTTCCCGGCCCGAGCCGGGCGCGAGCGGCGGGGTCTCCATGCCCGCACCACGCCGCATGCCCTCGATCGCCGCGCGCAGGGCGTCCACCGCGCTGTGCCGGGGCCGCCAGCCCAGCTCCTCACGGGCCCGGGTGGTGTCCATGATCGGAATCTGCAGGACCATCTCCACCATGCCGGGCGAGGCGGGGATCAGCCGCAGATGCCAGCCGGCCGACACCGCCGTGCGCACCACCGCGGCCGGCACGGACACACGCCGCGCGCCGAGCAGGTCCGCCAGCACGGCCGGGTCGATCACCGGGCCGGCGGCGAGGTTGAACGCGCCCCGCACGTCGCGGGTGAGCGCCAGCCGGAACGCCTCGCCGGCGTCCTCGGAGTGGAGCGCCTGGAACCGCAGGCGCGGCATGTCCGGCACGAACGGGATCCGCTCCCGCCGCAACAGCCGCTGCGGCAGAAACGGCCCGGCGAACAGCCGGCGCTGCTCGGTCGCGGCCTCCTCCTTGAAGATGAACCCCGGGCGCATCCGCACCAGGCGGATGTCCGGGTGGTCGCGCTCGAAGATGTCGAGCACGCGCTCGATATAGGCCTTCTCCCGCCCGTACGCGGCGTTGGGCCAGCCGTGGGTCGGCCACGACTCGTCGACGGGCGGGTCCTTCGGCCCGGGCGAGTACGCCCCCACAGACGACGAGTGGACGAGGACGGAGACCCCGGCCCGGACGGCGGCGTCGAAGACGCGCATGCTGCCGAGCACGTTGGAGTTCCAGGTGGTGACCGGGTCGTGCGTGGGCTGGAACAGCCAGGCCAGGTGCACGACCGCGTCGGCGCCCGCGAAGATCGGATCGAGGTCGTCCCTGAAGACGTCGGCCGTACGCCACTCGGTCTTGGCCGGCCGCCAGTCCGGCTTCCGCCTGGCCACGCCGACGACGGAGGTCACGGCGGGCTCGGACTCCAGGGCGGTGAGCAGGCTCGTGCCGACGTTCCCGCTCGCCCCAATCACGACAACTCGCATGAAATACACCGTTTCCCGGCGCAGCCACCACAAACCGCGAGAGCCGTCATCCCCGACCGGAGCGGGCCTGGAGATGGGGCTCCAGATTTCCCCTGGGACAATGCGGGGGAATCAGTGGTGGCGCGGGAATACCGCTACCTAGGAGGATTAAGTTCTCAATCTGGTCAGAGAGGCGGAGCGGCAGAGATGGCTCAGATCGTCGGTGGCGGACGCCCCGTCAATGACGCCGAGCGAAGGGTCATCGCGCACCTGCGGGACAACGCCCCTGACGACTGGCTGCTGCTGCACAACATCGAGATCCCGCGCGGAGCCGACCTGTTCGAGGTGGACGTGGTCGTGCTCACCGGCCACTCCCTGGTAGTGATCGACGTGAAGGGGGCCCGGGGCAGGTTCGAGGTGTCGGGCACCCGGTGGTTCCCCCAGCACCGGGAGGCGTTCGGCTCACCGGTGGCCAAGCTGCGCGGCACCGCGCGGGCGCTGAAGGGCCTGCTGATCGAGGAGCACCGCGAGCTGGAGCGGTTGTACGTCGACAACGTGGTGGTGCTGACCGCCCCCGGAGCCGTCCTCGTCGACCCCACCGGCCGGGACGCCCGGCACGTCACCACGATCGCCGGGCTCATCCCCATGCTCAGCGACGTGTCCCGGGTGCGGCACGGGTGCAGCCGCGACGCCGAGCCGTACCGCACCGCGATCCTGGAGGCGCTGAACGGCACCGTGCGCCGCTCGACCGCGCCCCCGCGCTTCGGCAACTGGGAGGTCGAGGAGCAGCTCGGCGGCGACAGCCGGGTCACCGAATATCGCGCCGTCAACGCGACCGCCCCCACCAGTGGGACCGTGCTGCTGCGGGTCTACCGCGCCGACCCCCTCGCCGAGCAGCGGCGGCGGGTGGCCGAGCAGCGCCGGATCGCCAACGCCTACCAGTCGCTCGCCAAGATTCCGCCGCATCCCTGCGTCGTACGCTCACGGGATTTCTTCGCGATCGACGACGAGAGCCGGTTCGTGCTCGTGCTCGACGACGTCCACGGGCAGGCCCTGCACCTGCACCTCACCGGGCGCAGGCTGGGCATCGACGCCAAGCTCACCGTGATGGAGGACATGCTGGACGGCCTCGCCCACGTCCACGCCAACAACGTCATCCACCGGGCGCTGACCCCCGCCTGCGTGCTCGTCACCGACGGCGGCAACGCGATGCTGACCGGCTTCGACTACGCCAAGCCCGGCCCGCGCAAGCACACCGTGGCCAACGAGCTGCCCAACATCCTCGACGTCCACTACGTCGCCCCCGAGTGCCGGGCCCGCCCCGAGCGGATGACCCCCGCCGCCGACGTCTACTCGGCCGGGGTGATCGCCTTCCAGCTCCTCACCGGCGAGCTGCCCATGCCCGGCATGGACGCCGAGCCGGACGCCGGAGGCGTCGCCCCCGAGGTCATGGACCTCGTACGGCGGATGCGCGACCCCACACCGGCCAAACGGCCCGACGCGGCGACGGCCCTCGCGGAGCTGCGGGTGGCCCGCGACGCCCAGCCCCGGCGGCGTGCGCCGTTCGGCGGCAGGATCAGGAGCGCCCTGCGCCGCCTGTCCCGGCACTGAAAGCTCCAGGGGGCCGACACGCGGGACCTTCGGCACTTCTCCGGCGGCCCCGGGAAGGCTAGCGTCCAGGTCATGATTCGGGTGTTCCTGGTGGACGACCACGAGGTCGTACGGCGTGGGGTGGCGGCGTTGCTGGACGCCGAGGACGACATCGAGGTCGTCGGCGAGGCGGGCACGGCCGAGTCGGCCGTGGCCCGCATCCCCGCGCTGAAGCCGGATGTGGCGGTGCTCGACGTGCGCCTGCCCGACGGCAGCGGGGTGGACGTCTGCCGTGAGGTGCGCTCGAAGGTGCCCGGCCTGGCCTGCCTGATGCTGACCTCCTTCGCCGACGACGAGGCGTTGTTCAACGCGGTCATGGCCGGGGCGGCCGGTTATGTGCTCAAGCAGATCCACGGCTCCGACCTGGTGGGCGCGGTGCGCACGGTGGCCGCCGGGCAGTCGCTGCTCGACCCGCAGACAACGGCCGCGATGCTGCACCGGCTGCGCGACCAGGCCGCGAAGAAGGACCCGCTGGCCGCGCTGTCGGACCAGGAGCGGCAGATCCTGGAGCTGATCGGCGAGGGCCTGACCAACCGCCAGATCGGCGAGCGGATGTTCCTGGCCGAGAAGACGGTCAAGAACTACGTGTCCAACCTGCTGAGCAAGCTCGACATGCAGCGCCGCACCCAGGCCGCCGCGCTCGCCGCCCGCCTCAAGGCCGGCCGGGACGGCTGAGCCCAGCGAATGGACACCGGGCCAACGGACGCCGGGCCGATCGACGTGGACGACGGGACCTTCGTCCCTAACCCGGCGGCGGCCGACCGCGCCAGGCTTGCAGACATGAAGCTCGACTCGGCCGGCCTGGAGATCCTCGGCGGAGGGGAATGCCTGGACCTGCTGGCCTCCGTCCCCATCGGGAGGATCGTCTTCACCGATCGTGCCCTCCCCGCCGTCCAGCCGGTCAACTTCTGCCTGCTCGACGGGAACATCGTCATCCGCACCGCCCCCGGGTCCAAGCTCGCCGCCGCGGCGCGCAACACCGTCGTGGCCTTCGAGGCCGACGACTTCGACGCGACGTTCCGTACGGGCTGGTCGGTGACCGCGGTCGGGCACGCCCGCGCGGTCTGCGACCCGGAGGAGATCGCCCGCCTGTCGGCGCTGCCGCTCACGCCGTGGGTGCCCGGGACCCGCGACCACTTCATCGTGGTCGCCCCCGAGCAGATCTCCGGCCGCCGGCTGAACGGGTAGATGATGGGCACGTGCGTGCCCGTCCCGTCTCCCCGTCCCTGCTCGTGGAGGAACTCGCCGACCTGATCGCCGACCGGCCGCGCGACGCCTGGGTGCGCGTCGCCGTGGACGGCGCTCCCGCCGCCGGGCCGGGACGGCTGGCCGACGACCTGGTGGAGCCGTTGCGCCTGCGCGGCCGGGAGGTCCTGCGGGTGCCCGCGGCCGGGTTCCTGCGCCCGGCCTCGCTGCGGCTGGAGTTCGGCCGGACCGACCCCGACGTGTTCCACGACGAGTGGCTCGACGTGGGCGGCCTCGTCCGCGAGGTGCTCGGGCCGCTGGAGCCGGGCCGTACGGGCCGGGTGCTGCCCTCGCTGTGGGACAGCGAGCGCGACCGGGCCACCCGGGCGGACTACGTGACGCTGAAGCCGGGCGGGGTCGTGCTGGTCGACGGCGCGCTGCTGCTCGGGCGCGGCCTGCCGTTCGACATGACCGTCCACCTGTCCATGTCGGCCGCCGCGCTGGCCCGCCGCACACCGCCGGAGGAGCGGTGGACGCTGCCCGCCTACGAGCGCTACGAGCACGAGTCCGGGCCGCTGCGGGCCGCCGACGTGGCCGTCCGCGTCGAGGACCCGCGTCACCCCGCGATCATCAGTCTCTGAAGCCCGCTTCTAGAGCCCGTACGCCTCCAGGAGGCGCAGCCACACCTCGCTGACCGTCGGATACGCCGGGACGGCGTGCCACAGGTCGTCGAGGGGCACCTCGGCCGTGACCGCGATCGTCGCGGCGTGCAGCAGCTCGGCCGCGCCCGGAGCCACGAAGGTCACGCCGAGCAGCACCCGGCGGCGCTCGTCGACCACCGCCTTGGCCCTGCCCCGGTAGCCGTCGCCGAGCAGGTAGCCACCGGCCACCTGCTCCATGTCGTATTCCACGACCCGCACGTCGAAGCCCTCGTCGCGGGCCTGCGCCTCCGTGCGGCCCACCGCGCACACCTGCGGATCGGTGAAGACCACCTGCGGCGCCCCGGCGCGGTCCGCGCGGTCGCGCATGCCGGGCCGGTCGTCCGCCTCGCCCCGGGCCCGGGCGACGATCACGTCGGCGGCCGCCCGCGCCTGGTATTTGCCCATGTGCGTGAGGAGCGCGCGGCCGTTGACGTCCCCGACCGCGTAGAGCCAGCCGTCCGCCACGCCGGTGGCCCGCATGCTGTCGTCCACCTCGACCGGACGGGACTGCGGCAGCCCGACCGAGGCCAGGCCGAGATCGTCGGTGGCGGACCGGCGACCGGCGGCGACCAGGATCTCGTCGGCCGTGATCGTCCCCCCGCTCGCGAGCCGCACCGTGACCTCGCCGCCCGGCTCCGGCCGCTCGACCTTCTCCGCGCTCTCGTGCCTGCGGATGTCGACCCCCTGGTCCGCAAGCGACCGGGCGACCAGCTCCCCGGCGAAGGGCTCCATCCTCGTCAACAGGTGGCCGCCCCGGACGAGTATCGTGACCTCGCGGGTGCCGAGCCCGCGCATGGCCTGGGCCATCTCGCAGGCGACCACGCCGCCGCCGATCACCACGAGCCGCTCCGGGATGGCGCGTACGCCGGTCGCCTCGCGGTTCGTCCACGGCCGGGCGGCGGCCAGACCCGCCACGGGCGGGATCACCGAACGGCTCCCGGTGGCCAGCATGACGGCGTGGTTCGCGGCGAGCGTGCGGGTGCCGCCGTCGGCCGTCGTGACCTCCACGCGCCGGGGACCGGCGAGCCGTCCCGTGCCGCGTACGAGCGTCACGCCCGCCGATTCGAGCCACCCCGCCTGGCCCGTGTCGTCGTAGTGCGAGACCACGGCGTCACGCCGGGCCAGCACGGCGGCGGCGTCGATCGGGCCGCCCTCGTCCTGACCTGCCAGCCGCAGCCCGGTGACCCGGCTCACCTCGCCCGCGAGGTCCACCGGCCGCAGGAGCGCCTTGCTCGGCATGCAGGCCCAGTAGGAGCACTCCCCTCCCGCCAGCTCGCTCTCCACGATGGCGGTGCTCAGGCCGGCCGCCGCGATTCGTCCCGCCGCGACCTCGCCCGCCGGACCGGCGCCTATCACGATCACATCGAAGCTCTCCACGTGCTCCACCCTGTCACGGGCGCGTCCGCGACGTGGAGACGAGCCCCCCTTCGTAGGCCGCGATGACGAGCTGGGCCCGGTCGCGCGCGCCGAGCTTCGCGAGCAGGTGACCGATGTGGGTCTTCACCGTGGCCGTGCTCACATGCAGGCTGGCGGCGATCTCCAGGTTCGACAGCCCGCGCGCGACGAGCGTGAGCACCTCGCGTTCCCGGGCGGTGAGGCCGTCGAGCGAGGGGCCAGGCCGAGGCCGATCGGCGGTAGTCCGGGCGAATTCGGCGATCAGCCGCCGCGTCACGCTCGGCGCGAGCAGCCCCTCGCCCGCGGCGATGACGCGGATCGCCGCCAGCAGGTCGGCGGGCGGCGTGTTCTTCAGCAGGAACCCGCTCGCCCCGGCCCGCAGCCCCGCGTAGACGTACTCGTCGAGGTCGAACGTGGTGAGGATCAGCACCCTGGCCCCGGAGGGCTCGGCGCAGATGCGCCGGGTCGCCTCGATCCCGTCCATGCCGGGCATCCGCACGTCCATCAGCACGACGTCGGGACGCTCGGCGCGGGCCAGCTCGACGGCCCGCGCCCCGGTGCCCGCCTCGCCGACCGCGACCAGCCCCGGCGTGCTGTCGACCAGCAGGCGCAGGCTGCCGCGCAGCAGCTCCTGGTCGTCGGCGAGCAGCACCCGGATCGGCTCGGTCACGTCCCCTCCCCCTCCCGCGGCAGCCGGGCGCGCACGCGGAACCCGCCGCCCGGCATCGGACCGGCCGTGAAGTCCCCGCCGTACGCCGCGACGCGCTCGCGCATGCCGATCAGACCGTGTCCGACCCCCTCATGCCCGGGGGCGCCTGGGGGCAGGACCCGGCGGCCCGGGCCGTCGTCGGTCACCTCGATCCGCACCTGGTCTCCCTCGTCGTGCACCAGCACCCGGCAGGCCGCCGGGGCCGCGTGCCTGACCACGTTGGTGACGGCCTCCTGGACGATCCGGTGCACCGCCAGCTCCAGGGCCGGGGACAGCAGGTCCGTCACCCGCACATCCAGGTCGACGCGTACGCCCGCGGCCGCGGCACGCTCGGCGATGTCCGGCAGCGCCGCGAGGCCCGGCGCCGGGGTCAGCGCATCGGGTGCGGTGCTCGGGGTCGTGCCGAGGGTCGTGCCGGCTGTGGCGCTGGGTGTGGTGCTGGGTGTGGCGCTGGGTGTCGTGCGCAGCACGCCGAGCATGTGCCGCATCTCGGTCAGCGCCTGCCTGCTCGTGGCCTCGATGACGCGCAGCGCCTCCAGCGCCTCCTCCGGCCGCCGGTCCGCGACGTGCACGGCGACCCCGGCCTTGACCCCGATCAGGCTGAGCGTGTGGGAGACCACGTCGTGCATCTCTCTGGCGATGCGCAGCCGTTCCTCGGTGACCGCGCGCTCGGCCGCCTCGTCGGCCCGGCGCGCGGCGTACGCCCGGCGTTCCCGCACCGCCCGGCCGATCGTCCACGCGCCGCCCAGCGCGAGCGAGCCGAGCACGATGGTCTCCACGATCCGCCTGATCTCCGGCTCGGCCGACACGCCGCCGACCGCCGCCAGCAGCAGCGCCCCGACGGTCAGCGCGCCGATCGCCGCCGTCGGCTCCCACCGGCGCCGCCGGGTGCCGAGCGCGACCGGATAGAGCGCGTACGCCGCGGCGGCCAGAGGTTCGCGCACGACACCGAGCGTCATGGCCGCCACCGACGCGACCATGACGAGGCAGAAGACCGGCAGCGGCCACCGCCGCCTGACCGCGAGCGGCAGCGTCATCGCGGCGACCAGGGCCAGGGCCGCCGGGTGCCGTACGTCCGGCGACTGGACGACCAGCACGAACGCGTACCCCAGCGCGGCCAGCACGTCGAGCGCGATCAGCTCGCGGGGGCGCAGCGGCCGGGGGAACAGCGGCCGCACGTCCGGATCGTCCACGCGCCCACGCTAGCCACACACGCGCATGCGCGCCTCCTGCCCCGGTCTGTCATCCCACGGTCTGAGGCGCGTCCCGCGGATCGCACCGCGCTCCGACGCGGAGAGCGGCCCGCCCGCGAGACCGTCGGGACATGATCGAAGTCAGAGAGCTGACCAAGCGTTTCGGACGCACGGTCGCCGTGGACGGGCTGACGTTCCACGTGAAACCAGGCCGCGTGACCGGGTTCCTCGGGCCCAACGGCGCGGGCAAGTCCACGACCATGCGGATCGTCCTCGGCCTGGACCGCCCGTCGAGCGGCGAGGCGCTGGTGAACGGCCGCCGCTACGACCGCATGCGCCACCCGATGCGGGAGGTGGGCGCGCTCCTGGACGCCGGCGCCGTCCAGGGCGGCCGTACGCCCCTCGCCCACCTGAGCTGGATGGCCCGCGCCAACCGCATCGGCCGCGACCGGGTCGTGTCCGTGATCGAGCAGGTGGGCCTGGCCGGGGTGGCCCGCAAGCGCGTCGCCGGCTTCTCGCTCGGCATGCGCCAGCGCCTCGGGATCGCCGCCGCGCTCCTCGGCGACCCGGCGGTGCTGCTGCTCGACGAGCCGGTCAACGGCCTCGACCCGGACGGCGTGCGCTGGATCCGCGAACTGCTCCGCGGCCTCGCCGCCGAAGGCCGCACGGTGCTGCTGTCGAGTCACCTGATGAGCGAGATGGAGCTCACCGCCGACCATCTCGTCATCATCGGCCGCGGGCGGCTCATCGCGGACACCCCGATGCGGGAGCTGACCGGCGTACGGGACGTCCTCGTCCGCAGCAGCCGGGCCGACGACCTCGCCGCCGCGCTGACGGGCGCGGGCGGGACGGTCGCCGCCGAGGACGGCGGGGGCCTGTCGGTGCGCGGCCTCGATCCGAAGGAGATCGGCGACCTCGCCGCCCGGCACGCGATCCCCCTCCACGAGGTGACCCCGCGCGGCGCCTCGCTGGAGGAGACCTACATGCGGCTCACGGGTGGAGGTGCGGACCGATGATCGACGCCATCGCCGCAGAATGGCTCAAGCTCCGCACCCTGCGGTCCACCTCCGTCGTCCTCGGTGTGATCGGCGTCGTCGTCGCCCTCATGGCCCTGCTGGCGTGGTACGCCGTCCGCCTGTGGGAGGGCCTGCCGCCCGGTCAGCGCGACCGCCTGGAGGTGTCGTCGCTGCCCGAGCTCGCGAACTGGCTCGCCTCGCTGTGCCTGGCCGTGCTGGGCGTCCTCGCCTGCTCCGGCGAGTACGCCACCGGAATGATCCGCACCACGTTCACCGTGCTGCCGTCGCGCGGGCGGGTGCTCGCCGCCAAGGCGGGCGTCGTCGCGGTCGTCGCGTTCTGCACGGGGCTCGCGGCCGTGCTCGCGACGTGGGCCGCCGGGCGGCTCATCATCGGCGACCGGCACATCCGGGGGCAGTCGGCCGAGGCGCTGAGCCAGCGGATGCCGCTCTTCCTCGCGCTGAGCCTGTCCATCGCGATGTTCGCGCTGCTCGGCCTGTGCCTGGCCGTGATCACCCGGTCGGCCGTCGCCGCCGTCGCCGCGCTCGTGGCGGTCTGGTACGTGCTTCCGATCATCGTCAACAACGTCCCGGCGCCCTGGAACGAGCGCATCGGCTCGATCCTCCCCGGCGCCCTGGCGGGCCAGCTGGCCGGCACCGGCAACCCCCAATCACTCGGCGGCGCGCTCCTGTCGCCGCTCGCCGCGCTCGCGGTGATGGTCGCCTGGGTCGCGGTGCCGTACGCGCTGGCCGCCGTCCTGCTGGCCCGCAGGGACGCCTGACGCTCAGCTCGCGGCCAGCGGCGCGCAGACCCCCGTGGTCGTAGTCGGCGCGGTGGTCGTGGTGGCCGGCTTCGCGGTCGTGCCCGCCTTCGCGTCCGGCGCGAGGGACACCGTGGCCGTGAGCGACAGGCTCAGGGGCAGGTTGAGGAGACCGGGCGCGCAGGCGGGCGCGCACGTCGTGGGCGTGACAGCGGGCTTCACTGCCGGCTGCACTGCGGGCTTCACGGCGGGCTTCACGACCGGCTGCGCTGCGGGCTTCACGGCGGGCTTGGCGGCGGGCTGCGCTGCGGGCTTCACAGCGGGCTTCGCGGCCGGCTTGGCGGCCGGCTTGGCGACGGTCTGCACGACCGGGGGCGCGGCCTGCGGGACGACGGTCGGAGGCGTCGTCGTTGTCGTCGTTGTCGTCGTCGTCATGGGCGTCGGTGTGGGTGTGGACGTGGGCCTGATGATCGGCCGGGGCGCCGGGTCGTGCTTGGTCTCCTCCTTCCCGTCCACGGCGATGTCCACGTCGGCCCCGTGCGTTTCCGGGGAGACCGCCGTCTTGGAATCCCCCTCCCCGCCGTCGACGTTGATCTCGACCGCCCTGGGCGCGTTCTCCAGCGCGTCGAACTGGCTCTGGCCGGTGTACTGCACGTCGGAGAGGCTGTCGTTCTGCCAGTTGTACGGCAGGGCGGTCGCGCCCGTCGTGTCCTTCTGGAACGGGACGAGGACCAGCGTGAGGTCACGCATCAGGAACTGGTGCTGGCGCTGCTGCTCCCGCAGCCGCTGATTCTGCCGGTGCTTGTTCTTCTGGTGGTTGCCCTTGCCCCGGGAGTGCGGATGGCCCAACCGGACGAGGCTGTGCTGCGCGGACATCGAGGCGGCCTCCGCCGGAGCGGCGACGAGAGGAGCACTCGCGATCACGGCGCCACCGGCGAGAACGGCGCCGATCGTGAGGACCCCGGCGACGCTCGTGCTTTTTGCCATTTCGTTTTCCCCCTAGAACAATCGGAGCACGACCAGTGTGCTTACCGATCTCGGGGTTTCCGCGCAGATCACCGGACAAACGAGCCAAGACCTGGTCTTTCCCTTCCCCTGCGCATTGTTGAGGCCCCCGCAGGTTTAAATGTCCGCCTTATGCGAGAAATGTCCTGACACCGCCTGATGCGCGCGCCGTACCGGCGCGAAGTGAGGGCGAGGCGGGTCAGGGTACGGCTCAGGCATGACCTCTGCGCGGGACGAACTGGCGGGGCTCGACCCCTTCGACATCTTCGACACCGAAGCGGCGCGGCTCGACCGCTTCTTCTCGTCCCTCGACGAGGACGGCTGGAACCGCCCCTCCCGGTGCGACGGCTGGACCGTGCGCGACGTGCTCGCCCACCTGGCCGGTGAGGAGCTGTACAACCACGCGTGCCTGGACGACGACATCGACGGCTTCTACGAGCTGCTCGACCACGAGGGCGTCGGCGGCGGATTCGACGGCTTCAACGAGTGGTGCGTGCGCAAGCGGCGCGGCCTGCCGGTGGAGCAGGTGCTCGACGAGTGGCGGGCCAAGAACGGGGAGACGCGGCGGCGGATGCGCGCCCTCGGCCGCGACGGCACGCTGCACACGTCGGCCGGTCCCTACCCCGCCGGTCTCCAGACCTTCCACTACGCCTCGGAGTACGCCACACACGCCGACGACGTCGGGGCTCCGGTTTCGCCCCAGGAGGCCGCGGAACGCCTTGACTGGCGGGTCCGGGTGGGCATGTTCGCGCTGGAGGAGCAGGGGGCGCCGATCAAGGTCGAACGCGCCTGTGGCCGCGTGGAGGTGCAGCTCGACGACGACCTGACCGCCGATCTACCCCCCGGCGAGTTCGTCGACGCGACGGTCGGCCGGCTGCCCGCCGGGCATCCCCTGGACGCCCGCATCCGGAGCGCGCTGCGCTGCCTCGCCTGAGCCCCCGAACGTGAAGACGCCGGGCGCCCCTGCGGGCACCCGGCGTTGCTCGACACTCATAACGGATCGGACCGTGCCCTCGGCACCGGGGGTAATAAGCCGCCCGTGGCCCGCCTCGGCGGGACCACCTCCCGCGCCCCGGTGTGCCCGGGAGCGGGCCGTACGGGCGGGGCCGCGCGCGCGGGCGCGGCGGTCGTGACGACGGGCGCGGCGTGACGCGGGCCCGCGGCTCCACCCCTCACCGGGCACCGGTACGGCAGGCCGGCCGGACGTTCACGGCCCGGCGGCCGGGTGGGACCGCCAGGCCGGCGGACGACGGCGGCGCGGCGGCGCATCGGATGGCGCGCCGGATGATCGCGCGCCGAATATGGAATGCGTATCGATAAACGCCTCATGCGAATTCCCCGAATGAAAATGCGGCCAGGACAGGCCGGTTTTGCCCGGGGGGATCCAGACGTGCGGCGGCCCGTCAACGATGCAACGGGAACGGGCCCAAATCAATCAGGCGCGCCGGAGAGAACGCATTCCGCCCGATTAGCCGGGAGATCAGGGCAGCCAGGAAACACGGCCGCGCAGCACGCCGTAACCGACGAAGGCGACCACGTCGATCAGCGTGTGCGCGATGATCAGCGGCATGGTCCGCCCCCAGCGCTGGTAGAGCCGGCCGAAGACCACGCCCATCGCGATGTTGCCGAGGAAGCCGCCGAAGCCCTGGTAGAGGTGATAGGAGCCGCGCAGGACGGCCGACACCCCCACCGCGCGCCACGGCGACCAGCCGCGCTGCCGCAACCGGTGCAGCAGATAACCGGCGACCAGCACCTCCTCCAGCACGCCGTTCTGGGCGGCCTCGGCGACCAGCACCGGGATCCGCCACCAGTAGTCCGGCAGGCTGTCGGGCACGACGTTCAGGTTGAACCCCGACCGGAAGGCGAACAGGTAGAACAGCAGCCCGCTGCCGCCGATCACCGCCGCGAGCGCGGCGCCGCGCAGCGTGTCGCGGCCCGGCTCGCGCCAGTCGGCCCCGATCGTGCGCACGGACTCGCCCGACCGGGCCAGCAGGTAGGCGACGAGCCCCACCGGCGCCACGTTCACCGCGATCGACGCGAGGTGCAGCGACAGGTCCAGCCACGGGCGGCCCGGGGCCAGCGAGCCGACGAGCACCGCGTGCTGGTCGCCCAGGTCCTTCGGCGCGGTCAGTGCGCCGATGAGGCGGATGAGCGACAGCAGGCCGCTGGCGCCCAGCGATACCGCGAAGACCGCGACGATCTCCGGGCCGATCAGCCGTGGCGTGAGCCCCCGCAGGGCGGTCTCGTCGGCGATGGCGTCGTCCATGCTGGCAGGGTAGCCGCCCCCGCATGGTCATCCGTCCGGTCAGTAGGGCAGCGCGCGCGACGTGAACGTCGGCTTGACGAAGGCCGCCTTGAACTTCGGGAAGGCGACCGTGTTGGGGTTGCCGTCCGAGGTGTAGCGCTCGGTGGGGTTCGCCTTGAGCCAGTCGAGCCACGCCATCGAGCAGAACTTCTTGCAGTCGCCGACCTTCTCCTTCGACCTGATCCTCGGGATGCCGAGGGGGTCGAAGTCCTTGGTGAACGGCGACGGCGACGGCGTGTAACCCGCGAGGAAAACGCCCTTGTAGTCGTAGCGGGTGCCGCCCGCCGCCCCCTGCAGCGCCCACTTCTTCTCGTGCGGCTGGTTGCCGTACGGCAGGGCGAGCGTGACCACCGGAGCCTTGACCAGCGAGGTGATCAGCGCCTGGCCGGACGCGACCTGCTTCTCCACGTCGGCCTTCGGCTTGCCGAGCAGGTTGAGGTGGTCGCGGGTGTGGTTGCCGATGTCGAAGTTGTGGTCCTTGAGCCACTGCAGGACCTGCATCTGCTCTTCCTGACGGGCCTTGCCGAACAGGTCCTTGATCACGTACATGGTCGCCACCGGCCGGAAGCCCGGGTGCTTCTTCGCGACGTCCATCAGGATGCCGATCGCGCAGTCCGGCGTCGGATTGCCCATGCCGTCGAGCGTGAGCTGCGAGGGCGAGGAGTCGTCGAAGGTCAGCACCACCGGGTGCTTGCCCGCCGGGATGTCGATCTTCCCGGTGACGTACTCGGCCGCCGTGACCGGCACGTAGTCCTCCGCCGCGAGCCGCTCCAGCTCGTCGCGGAAGTCCTTCGGGCTGCGGTCGTCGCCCGGTGGCGGGTTCTTGACGATCCGGTGATACATGATCACCGGGACCTGTCCCAGCTCGTTGGCCTTAACCTGAGCGGCGGCGGCCGCCTCTGACTTGCGCTGCGCCGCCCCGGCCGCCGCGTCCTTCTGCTGGTGGCCGGCCGGGCTCGCCTGTGTGACCTGCTTGCCCCCGCCGCCGGCGCAGGCGGAGAGCGCGACCACCCCCAACGACGCCGCGGCGATACCGGCAACCCTGAAGCGCCCCATGGATCCCCCTCATCGGGCCGCGCTTGACGATGAGGGGCTCCTACCCGCGGCGCGCGTTCACATCACGCCGCGTAGGACAAACATCACGCTAAGTGAGTCACAGGTGAGGTTCGGCGCAGAAGGCGACGCCGTCCCCGCCGATCTCGACGGGGCCCTCCGACGCGGCGGTGAACACCGACTCGCCCGGCCGCAGCTTGACCTCCGCGTCGGCCGTGCCCACGCTCACGACGCCTTCCGTGCACACCACGATCCTCGGCAGGCCCCCCGGGAGCGCCGCGGTCGCGCCGGGCGCGATCCTGCGGAGCAGGAACTCCGGCACCGGCGCCACGTACGCGCCCTCGACCGGCTCCACCCGCAGGGGCTGCGCCGCGGCGTCGGTGATCCGCAGCAGTTCCTCCACATCGATGCGCTTGCCGGTCAGGCCCGCCCGCAGCACGTTGTCGGAGCAGGCCATGATCTCCACGCCGAAGCCGTCGAGGTAGCAGTGCAGCACCCCGGCCCCGAGGAACAGCGCCTCGCCGGGGGCCAGCGTGTGACGATGCATCAGCAGCGGCGCCAGCACGGCCGGATCCTCCGGGTAGCGCCGGGCCAGCCGCACCACCAGCGCGTAGTCGGGCGTGTGGACGGCGGAGGCCGCCCACACCACCGACTCGACCAGCTCCCGCCTGGAGCCGGGCCACTCCAGCAGCACCCGCAGCGCGCCGAGCACGTCGCCGTCGCGCAGCGCCGCGACCACCGGCCGCAGCGCGTCCACGTGCAGCCGCTCGACCAGCATCGCCGACTGCTCGGGCGGCCGGAACCCGGCCAGCCCGGTGAACGGCGTGAGCGCACAGACCAGCTCCGGCTTGTGCCAGGGGTCGGTGTAGTTCGCGTCCCCCCGGGCGTGGCCGTCGGCGGCCTGCCCTTCGTCCGGGTGGACCTGCAGCGACAGCGGCGCGTCCACCGCGATCAGCTTCATCAGGTAGGGCAGCCGCGCACCGAACCGGCCGGCGACCGCCGCACCGAGGGTCCCCGCCGGGTCGGCCGCGACCGCGTCGGCGAGGGTGGTCTCGGACCCGTCCCTGGTCAGCCGGGAGGGCGCGGCCGGGTGCGCGCCCAGCCACATCTCGGCCTCCGGCCCGGAGGCGGGCCGCCCGGTCAGCTCGGCGATGGCCGTACGGGAGCCCCAGGGGTAGTCCTTGATGACATTGGTGAGCAGGTCCACATGCGTCCTTCGGGCGTCAAGGAGGGGTTCCGAGACTAACGGGGTTCGTTGACGCAGCGGAGCACCGGGTGACGGACGAGCGCGCCGGGGTCCACCTCTCCGCCGGTGACGTGGAAGACCGCGGTCTCCCCGGGCAGCAGCGTGACGAGCTGGTCGTCCACGGTCGCGCGGGGGTCGAGCCGGTCAGGGAAGAGCGCCAGCTCGCGCACGATCGTCCGCGCGGTCACCCGCACCCGCAGCCCGCCCTCGATCTCCTCGACTTCCGTGTCCATCTCCGCCGCCGGGTAGTCCATGGCCGGGTCCTCACCCGGGAACCGCAGGGCGCGTACGTCGCCGAGGGTGGCCACCAGCACCTCGCCCGCCGGGTCGCCGTGCCGCGCGATCCCCTCGGGCAGCTCCACGGACGCCGTGCCGCGCGCCGGGACCGACACGTCGAACCGCTCCTTGGCCAGGATCTCCCCCGCCAGCGTGAGCCGGTCGACGGCGAGCTCGCCCGACCACGGCTCGTCGGTGTCGTTGACGACCGCCAGCGCGTCGCCCTGGAAGGTCAGCAACCGGTCGGCGTACACACGGCGCAGCGCGTACCACAGCGGCTTGCGTCGTCCACCGCCGTCGACCGCGGCCCAGGAGGTGACGGGCCAGCAGTCGTTGAGCTGCCACACGATCGTGCCCATGCAGTGGGGCGCGAGCGCCCGGAACCGCTCGATGCCGAACGTCATCGCCCTGGCCTGGTTGAGCTGGGTGTAGTAGTGCCAGTCGTCGAACCCGTCCGGCCGGGGCAGGTGCTCGCCGAGGCCGCGCAGCAGCTTGAGGTTGCCGTCGATGGCCTTCTGGTGGTGGGTCACGCCCGGGGAGTCCGGCGTCAGCGGGTCGTCGGACACCGCCGCGCGCAGCGTCGCGTACGTCGGCGGGCCCTGGAAGCCGAACTCGGCCACGAACCTCGGCGTGTAGGCCGCATAGTGCGTGTAGTCCTGGTTGTTCCAGACCGTCCAGATGTGCACCGTGCCCTTGGACGGGTCGTTCGGCGGCAGGTCGGGGGCACCGGAGTAGGGGCTGCCCGGCCAGTAGGGCCGGCTCGGGTCGAGCTCGGCGACGACCCGGGGCAGCAGGTCGTAGTAGAAGCCGCCGCCCCAGCTGCGGCCCTCCAGCTTCTCCTGCCAGCCCCAGTCGGCGTGGCCCTCGATGTTCTCGTTGTTGCCGCACCACAGCACGAGGCTGGGGTGACGGGTCAGGCGGGCCACGTGCTCGCGGGCCTCGGCCTCGACCTCCGCCGCGAAGCGGCCCTCCTCGGGGTAGGCGGCGCAGGCGAACGGGAAGTCCTGCCAGACGAGCAGGCCCATCTCGTCGGCGAGGTCGTAGAAGTCCTCGCTCTCGTACATGCCGCCGCCCCACACCCGCAGGCAGTTGGCGCCCGCGGCGGCCGCCTGGGCGAACCGCTCGGCCAGGCGCTCCCGGGTGATCCGGCTGGGGAAGCAGTCGTCGGGGATCCAGTTGAAGCCCTTGACGAAGACCGGCCTGCCGTTGATCACGAAGGTGAACGCGTCGTCGGTGCGGTCCAGCTCGACCGACCGGAATCCGATCCGGCCCGTCCACTCCTGGTCCTCCAGGCGGATGGTCAGGTCGTACAGCGGCTGCTCGCCGTATCCGCGCGGCCACCACAGGTCGGGGTCCGGCACGGTCAGCGTGACGACCGCGCGGCGCCGCCCGGCGCCGATCGTGACGGTCTCGGTCACGCCTCCTACCGACGCGCTGAGCGTGAGCGGCCGCTCGGCGGCGCGCTCGACCGCCACGTGCACCTCGACGGTGCCGTCCGCGGCGGCGAAGGGGCGCACCTCGGCGATCCGGGCGGTGCTCCAGGTCTCGATGCCGATGGGCCGCCAGATCCCGGCGGTGACCACCGTCGGCCCCCAGTCCCAGCCGAAGTTGCAGGCCATCTTCCTGATGAACTGGTACGGCTCGTCGTACGCGCCGGGGCGGTCGCCGAGGGCCGCCTTCTGCGCCGCCGCGTATCCGTACGGCGGGTCGAACAGGATCTTCAGCGTGTTCTCGCCCGCCTTCAGCAGGTGCCGTACGGGGAAGCGGTACGACCGGTGCATGTTGGCCGTCGTGCCGATCTCGACGCCGTTGAGCACGAGCGTGGCGGCCGTGTCGAGCCCCTCGCACACCAGGTCGGCCCGGTCGTCGTCGGTGCCGTCCTCCGCCGATCCCCAGGTGAAGGTGGTCTCGTACGCCCAGGCCGTGCGCCCGATCCAGGTCAGCCGGTTCTCGTTGTCGTCCAGGTACGGATCCTCGATCAGCTCGGCCGCGAGGAGATCGGTGTGGACGCAACCGGGAACGGACGCGGGCAGGCCCGCGACCACCGGCCGGAGCTTCCCGGTCGACGACACGGCGGTGACGGTCCACCCGTCGTGCAGGGGACGGTACGAGCTCACGCTTTCTCCTTAATCTTCTTCTCCTCGATCCCCGGCCCCGTGCAGCCGGAGCAGGCCACGAAGTGGTCGCCTTCCAGCTCGGCCAGCCCGGGACGGGTCCGGCGCTCCTGCGGCGCCTCGTGGTAGGCACACGGCAGGTCCTCGGGCACGACGTCCGTCCACTTGGCGTGCAGCCGGGGGACCGCGGCCAACAGCGAGCGCGTGTAAGGGTGCGCCGGGCTGCCGAAGACCAGGTCCGTCCGGCCCATCTCCACGATCTTTCCGTGCCGCAGCACCACGGTCCTGTCGCTGACGTAATTGCCGAGCGACAGGTCGTGCGTGACGAACAGGATGCCGAGGCCGCGCGCCCGCAGGTCGGCCAGCAGGTTGAGCACGTCGATGCGGGTCGACGCGTCGAGCATGCTGATGATCTCGTCGGCGACCAGCAGGCGGATGTCGAGCAGCACGGCCCTGGCGATCAGCATGCGCTGGAGCTGGCCGCCGCTGAGCTGGTGGGGATACTTGCCGAGCACGTTGCCGGGGTCGAGCCGCACGCTCTCCAGCGCGCCCTCCACGCGCTCGCGCCACTCGTCCGCGCCGACCCGGGGGAAGTACTGCTCCTTGATCATCGAGAACACGCGGTCGGCCCGGAAAACGGGGTTGTAGCAGCTGAAGGGGTCCTGGAAGACGCCCTGCACCTGCCGGTAGTACTCCTTGCGGTCCTTGATCGAGGTGATGTCCGTGCCGTCCAGGGTGATCGTGCCGGCGCTGACGGAGGCCAGGCGCAGGATCATCCGCCCGAGCGTGCTCTTGCCGCTGCCGCTCTCCCCGATGAGCGAGACCACCTCTCCCTCGCCGACCTCGAAGCCGACGTCGGAGACGGCCTTCAGCTCGCGCCCGCCGAACGCGCCGACGCGATAGGTCTTGCACACACCGTCCAGCTTGAGCATCTATTCGGCCTTCCAGCAGGCGACGAAGTGGCCGGGGGCCACCTCGGCGAACGGCGGCTGCTCGGCGCACTGGCCGAACGCGAGCGGGCAGCGGTCCCGGAACCGGCATCCCCCGGGCGGCTTGAGCAGGGACGGCGGGTTGCCGGGGATCCCCGCCAGCCGGCGGTCCTCGTGGCGCACCCCCACCTCGGGCAGCGCGGAGACGAGCTGCTGGGTGTACGGATGCTTCGGCGCGGTGACGAGCACGTCGGCCGGGGCCTTCTCGGCCAGCCGCCCGGCGTACATCACCATGATCGTGTCGGCGATCTGGTAGACGAGCGAGATGTCGTGGGTGACCACCATCATGCTCGTGACCAGGCCGCGGTCGCGGAACCCGAGCAGCGTCGTGGCCACGGCCTTCTGGCTCGACACGTCGAGCGCGGAGGTGACCTCGTCGGCGATCAGCAGCGAGGGGTTCAGCAGCGTCGAGATGACCATGACGACCCGCTGCTTCATGCCGCCGGACAGCTCGATCGGATAGCGGTCGAGCACGTCCTTCGACAGCCCCACCAGTTCGAGCCGCCGCTTCAGCTCGGCCTTCTCCAGCCGCTCGCCGCGCGCCTCCAGCAGCTCGCCGACCATCCTGCCGATCTTCCTGATCGGGTTGAGCGCGCTCATCGAATACTGCGGGATGAGCGACACCTCCCGGAAGCGGAACTCGTCCATCGCGTCGTCGTCCGGCAGCGGCATCACCCTGCCGTCCAGCTCCACCGTGCCGCCGACGTGCCGCATGCGGCCGTCCAGCCGGATCAGGCTCTTGGCGAGCGTGGACTTGCCCGAGCCGGACTCCCCGGCCAGGCCCATGATCTCGCCGTCGGCGACGGAGAAGGTGACACCGTCGAGCGCCTTCACCTCGCCGCGCAGCGTCCGGTAGTAGACCCGGAGGTCGGTGACTTTCAGCGCCACGTCACATCTCCCTCAGCTTCGGGTTGAACACCTCGTCCAGCCCGACGTTCATGACGTAGAGCGCACCGACGATCGCCGTGATGCCGGCCCCCGGAGGGATGAACCACCACCACAGGCCGAGCTGGAGCGCGCTCCACCGTGCGGCGTTGTTGAGCATCAGGCCGAGCGAGACCCCCTCGGTGGGCCCGAGGCCGATGAAGTCGAGCGACGCGGCGATCAGGATCGCGCTGCCGAACAGCAGGATGAACGTCAGGAACAGGTACGAGCTCATGTTCGGTGCGATCTCCCGGAGGATGATCTTCGGGGTGCGCACACCGCTCAGCCGGGCGAGGTCGACGAAGTCGCGCGAGCGCAGCGAGAACGTCTGCGCCCTGATCGCCCGCGCCGCCCACGGCCACGAGGTCAGCCCGATGAACAACGCCTGCACGCCGATGCTGCGCACGCCCAGGTAGGCGTTGATGATCAGCAGCACCACCAGTGCGGGCAGCACGAGCACGATGTTGGTGAGCATGTTGAGCAGCTCGTCGACCCACCCGCCGCGGTAGCCCGCGACGAACCCCACGACCATGCCGACGATCGCCGCCAGCACACCGCCGAGCACGCCCACGAGGAACGTCGAGCGCAGGCCGTACACGAACTGGGCGAAGACGTCCTGGCCGAACGTCGTGGTGCCGAACCAGAACTCCCCGGACGGCGGCGTCATCGGCGGCCCGACGTACTCGTTCGGCCCGTGATCGAACAGCAGCGGCCCCGCCAGGCCGGCCACGAGGAACACGAGGATGATGATCGTGCCGACGACCAGCTTGCGGTTGCGCAGCGCGAAGTGCAGCGCCTCGTTTCTCACGCCGCCCTACCTTCTTGAGTGCGAGCGCGCTCCGGTTGGTGTAGAAGATCGGGGTGTGCGAACGAGGCAGGGATGGCTCTCACGCTGGCTGCCCTCGATGGCAAGGGAGGCTCGGCCCCCTGCCTCGTCGCTTCTCCTTGACCGCTGATTAGGCACTGCGATTGATCGCTATGTAGGGCATGGACGGCGAGGAGAGGCTGCATGGCAGTGACGGGAGAGGAAGGAGTGGCATGGCCGTCGCTGTAGGTATCGACGTTTCCAAGGAGTTCCACTGGGCCGAGATCAAGGTCGCTGAGACCGGGAAGGTGCTGCTCAGCCGCCGCTTCGACAACGCCCCCGGTGCCATTGGCGAGCTGATCGAGCACATCACCGTCGCGCAGGCCGAGCACGGCCCGGCCACTGTCGGGATCGACGTGCTGGGTGGTATCGCCGGCCTGCTGGAGGCGATGCTGCTGCACGCGGGCCTTGCCGTGGTCCATGTGCCGGGGATGGCGGTCAACCGGGCACGGCGCGCCACCGTGGGCGGGGAGCGCAAGAGCGACCCCAAGGACGCCCGCGTGATCGCCGATCAGGTGCGCATGCGCGATGACCTGCGACCAGTGCAGCCGGGCCGGGAACTGGACGCCGAACTGCGGCTGCTGGTCGGCCGGCGTGCGGAGCTGGTCACCGACGCCACCCGGCGGGCCGCCCGCCTGCGGGATCTGCTCACCTCGATCCACCCCGGCCTGGAGCGAGTGGTCGATGTCACCGGCAAGCTCGGTCTCCACCTGCTGACCCGCTTTGTCACTCCGGCCGAGATCCGCGACGCCGGGCTGGAGGACGTACTGGCCCATCTGCGCCAGGTGCGGCATGTGAAGGCGTCGATGGTCCGAGCGCTGGCCGAGGCGGCGATCGACGCCGCGGCAGCCCAGCACATCGCCGTCCCCGGGCAGACGGTGGCTGCGGACATCATCCGCGACCTGGCGGCCGAAGCGCTGGCCGGACGTGAACGGCTGGCCCAGCTCGATGCGCGCATCCAGGAGGTGCTGGCGCGCCACCCTGATGCGGCCCTCATCCTCAGCCTGCCGGGGATGGGGGCGACCCTGACTGCGGAGTTCCTCGCCGAAACCGGCGGCATTGCCCGATTCGCCAGCCCCGACCAGCTCGCCTCGGCCGCGGGCCTGGCCCCGGTGCTCAAGCAGTCGGGCAAGGTCCGCTACTTGCAGCGCGCCACGGCAGGCAACAAGGCCCTCAAGCGGGTCTTCTACCAGTCGGCCTTCATCGCTATCAGCTGCGACCCGGCCAGCCGGGCCTTCTACGACCGCAAACGCGCCGCAGGCAAACGGCATCACCAGGCCCTCATCGCCCTGGCCCGCCGCCGTGTCAACGTCCTGCACGCGATTCTGCGGCACAGGAGGCCGTACGACCCTAGCCATGTCCGGGCTGCGGTGGCTTGACAAAAGCATTAGGCAGCTTCCCCCATCCCCGTACGGGTGCGCGGGTCCACCAGGACGTACGCGATGTCGATGACGAAGTTGGCGATCAGCACGCCGATGACGATGAACAGGAAGGTGCCCTGCAGCAGGAAGAAGTCCTGGTTCTGGATGGCCCGGAGGATCAGGTGCCCCAGCCCGGGATAACTGAAGACGATTTCCGTGACCAGCGCGCCCGCCACGAGCACGCCGAGTTGCAGGGCCAGGCCGGTCACCTGGGGCAGGATCGCGTTCCTGAAGGCGTAGCGCCGCACCAGCCGCGCCGGAGCGCCGAGCGCCCGCAGGTAGTTGACGTAGTCCGCCTCGAGCTCATAGATGATCATGTTGCGCATGCCGATGGCCCAGCCGCCGAACGCGACCAGGAACAGCGAGGCGAACGGCAGGAACCAGTGCTCGGCGAGGCTGCCGACGAACGTCCACGACAGGGACGGCTGCAGGTCGAAGCCGTAGGCCCCGGCGACCGGGAACACGCCCGCGACGATGCCGAGCGCCCAGGCCAGCAGGATCGCAAGCCACATGTACGGCGTGGCCGTCAGCACGTAGCCGACGGGCAGCACGCTGTTGTCGAGCCACCTGCGCCGCGCGGCGAACGCGCCGAACCGGTTGCCCGCGAACCAGCTCAGCAGGATGGACGGGATCAGCAGGCCCAGCGTGTACGGCACCGCCCTGACGATGACGTCGGACACCGGCGTCGGGAACAGCCAGATGCTGATGCCGAGGTCGCCCTTGAGCAGCGAGCCCCAGAAGTTGAGGTACTGCTGCCACAGCGGCAGGTCGAAGCCGAACATCGCGGTGTAGTGCGCCCGCATGGCCTCGACGGCCGCCGGCTGGGCGACGTTGGCCCGCGAGAGCATGCTCGACACGGGGTCGCCCGGCATGAACCGCGGGATCATCCAGTTGATGGTCACGGCCACGAAGAACGTCAGGCCGTAGATGAGTAGTTTTCTGCCGAAATAGCGGCGCAATTCGACCTCCCGGTCGCAGAACGGCGCCCCCCTCCCGTACGCAGGGGATGGAAGGGGGGCGCGAGAAGATCAGCCTGCGGAGGCCGGCTGGAGTTCGGTGAGCATGAGCGTGCCGCCCATCTCCAGCCAGTTGCGCCACACCGTCGGCGGATACTTCGGCGCGTCCGGCGCGCTGGTGGGCCAGTTCTTCCAGGTCGAGTCGGTGGTCTGGGACCACAGGCCGTTGTACCAGAGCGGGACGACCGGCATGTCCTCAAGCTGGATCTTCTGCAGCTCCGAGGTGATCTTCTTCATGCCCTCGACGTCCTCGGGCTTGACCTGGTCGAGCTGCTGCGTGAGCTCCCACGCCCGCTTGTTCTCGTAGCGGCCGAAGTTCGTCGTGCTCTGCAGCTTCTGCACCGGCAGCCGGAACAGGTAGTCGTAGTACAGCCAGGGGGTGTTCGCGAGCTGCTTGTCGTTGTTCAGGACGAGGTCGAACTTGCCCTGGTTGCGCACATCGACGAGCGCGTTGTAGTCGGGGAAGTCGGCCTCGATGTCGATGCCCGCGGCCTTGGCGCTGGAGCTGATGACCCGGGCCGCCTCCATCCAGTCGGTCCACCCGGCGGGCACGATCAGCTTCAGCGAGATCTTGGCGCCGCTCGGCGACTCCACCAGCCCGTCGCCGTTGCGGTCCTTGTAACCGGCGTCGGCGAGCAGCTGCTTGGCCTTGTCCGGGTTGTAGGAGAAGCCGAGCGTCGAGGTGACGTTCTTGTCGACGTACTTGTCCCACTGCGGCAGCAGGCCGGACGGGTCGGACGCCTTGACCAGGTTGCCGTAGACACCCTCGACGATCTTCTTGGTGTCGATGGCGTAGGCGACCGCCTTGCGGAACTCCTTGTCGTCCATCGGCTTCTTCGCCGTGTTGAACCACATCCAGGTGGTGTTCGCCGGCAGCATGTACGGCGGCTGGTCGTAGAAGGTCCTGATGCCGAAGTTGCCCTTGACCAGGTTGGCGATGCCCGGCAGGAAGTTGTTGCTGAGGTCGAGGCCCTTCTGCAGCAGCAGGCCCATCGCGACCTCGTTGCTGGAGTTGACGATGTCGACGATGTACTTGGGCTTGACGTCCTTGTTCAGCGCCTTCGTGGCCCACCAGCCGTCACGCTTGACCCAGACCATGCGGTCCTGGTCGTGCGAATAGTACGCGTACGGGCCGGTGCCGACGGGCTTCTCGTTGACCCCGTTCATCACCTCGTCCTCGGACCGCCCCTCCCACAGGTGCTTGGGGACGATGGCCCGGCTGTAGAGGTGGTTGGCCCACTCCTGGTGGTTGGCCGTGACGAAGGTGAACTTGATCGTGTAGTCGTCCACCTTCTCGGCGCTCTTCATCCAGTCCCAGAGCGGGTGATAGGGGACGGTCTCCATCTTGCCGAGCTCGAACGTGAAGATCACGTCGTCGGCGGTGAACGGCTTGCCGTCCGACCACGTGATGCCCTTGCGCAGCTTGAGCGTGTACTCCAGGTCGCCGGTCCACTGGCCGCTCTCGGCCAGCCACGGCGTGAACTTGTCGGCGTTCGGGTCGTACATGAACAGCGTCTCGTAGACCAGGCCCTTGGTGCCGGTGGCGAAGTCCCACTCGCGCAGCGGGTTCCAGTTGGCGGGCGGCCCCCATTGGGTGCCGCTGGTGTAGAGGGTCTCGTCGCGGGGGAACGCCCCGCCGCTGCCGCCCGCGGCCGCGCCGCCTCCCGCCGCGCCTCCGGCCGCCGGGCCGGTCGGCGTGGACGACCCTCCGCCGCCCGAGCACGCCGCGGTTAACAGGCCGGCTGCCAGCACCGGTATAAAGAACCGCGTTCGGTTTCGCATGGTGACTCTCCTTCCCCCACGCGACACCGCGCGGGGTCCGCAATCCCTGCCAGGCCCCGATGATCTGCGGTCCGCACCGCTCGCTCGCTGTGCCGTAGGTGCTGAACCGGATAAGTACCGAGACCGTAAAATCCGGATGTCGCCGGTGTCAATAGGGGAAGATGTAGGCAAAGTAACGGTAGTAAGGTGAGGGTCACTGGACCGGTTCAGCCGAGGGGACACGTGAGAAGACCGACCATCGCGGACATCGCACGGCAGGCGGGAGTCTCCAAGGGCGCGGTCTCGTACGCCCTGAACGGCCAGCCGGGGGTGTCGGAAGCGACCAGGGCCCGCATCCTGGCCATCGCGAACGAGATCGGCTGGCGCCCGAACATCGCGGCCAGGGCGCTCAACGGCGCCCGCGCGCACGCCGTGGGCCTCGCCCTGTGCCGGCCCGCCCGGTTCCTCGGCGTCGAGCCGTTCTTCATGGAACTGATCAGCGGCATCGAGGCCGAGCTGTCCGCCCGCTCCTACGCCCTGCTGCTCCAGGTGGTCGGCGACCACGAGGCCGAGATGGGCGTCTACCGCCGCTGGTGGGGAGAGGGCCGGGTGGACGGCGCGATCCTCGTCGACCTCCACCTCGACGACTCCCGCGTGCCGCAGGTGGAGGAGATGCGCATGCCCGTCGTCGTCCTCGGGCACCCCTCGGCCGCCGGATCGCTCGTGTCGGTCTGGGCCGACGACCGCGCGGCCGTACGCGAGACGGTGGAGTATCTCGTCGCGCTCGGGCACCGGCGGATCGCCCGCGTCGCCGGGCTCCCCCGGCTGTCGCACACCGCGATCCGCGACCGGGCGTTCGACGACGTCTGCGCGGGCCTCGGGCTGGACGCCTGCCCGATCGTGCACACCGATTACACGGGCGAGGAGGGCGCGCGGGCCGCCCGGCGGCTGCTCAGCTCGCCCGAGCGGCCCACGGCGATCGTCTTCGACAACGACATCATGGCCGTGGCCGGCCTGTCCGTCGCCCAGGAGATGCGGCTCGACGTGCCGGCCGACCTGTCCATCGTCGCGTGGGACGACTCCCCGCTCTGCCAGGTCGTCCGTCCGCCGCTGACCGTGCTCACCCGCGACATCCCGGCGTACGGCGCGCACGCGGCGCAGCGCCTGCTCGCGCTGATCGACGGCGTGGAGGCCGAACCCCTGGAGGACGAGGCCCCGCGCCTGACCACCCGCGGCAGCACCGCGCCGCCCCCCTAGCCTCCGGCGACGTCTCCGGGCAGCCGGGGCGGACGGGCTTGATCACCACTTACAGGATGGTTATCGGGTTCTAAAGGTGACGTTCAGGGGAGATCGCTACACTTGGCCCCGTTTGCCGCTACTGGCTCTCGACCAGGTGAGAAACGCCTGGTCCGACCCTCAGGAGCACGACAGTGGGTCACGTCGACGTCCGTCCCGCGCCCCCGGCGGAGGACCTCCCGGCGCCGCCGCAACGGACGCCGCCCAAATGGCGGCCATGGTTATGGGTCACGCTGTCCGGAGCGCTGGGCGTGCTCACCGGCGCCGCCACCTTCGCCGTCGGCGGGTACGTCAAGCTGAGCGGCAACGTCAAGCACGAGACGGTGACCCAGAAGGACCTCGGAGGCAAGGCCCGCCCGCAGAAGATCAGCAAGGCGCTCAACGTGCTGATCGTCGGCTCGGACCAGCGCAACGGCGCGAACGCCAAATATGGCAAGTTCCCCGGCGAGCGCACCGACACGATCATCGTGGCGCACATCTCCCCGAACCGGGACGGCGCGGTGCTGATCAGCTTCCCGCGCGACTCACTCGTCCGCCTCCCCGCCTGCCCGGCCAAGGGCAACCTGCCGGGTCAGCGGCCGCACATCGGGATGATCAACGAGTCGTTCAACTCCGGCGGCATCGCCTGCACCTGGAAGACGATCGAGGGCCTCACCGACATCCACATCGACCACTTCGTGAAGGTGGACTTCACCGGCTTCAAGGCGATGGTGAACGCGCTCGGCGGCGTGCAGGTCTGCCTGCCGCAGGCCGTCCACGACAAGAAGGCGCTGCTCGACCTCCCCGCGGGCAAGCAGACCCTCAAGGGCGAGCAGGCGCTCGGATACGTCCGCGCCCGCTACTCGCTCGGCGACGGCTCCGACATCGGCCGCATCCAGCGCCAGCAGATGTTCCTCGCCTCAATGGCCAAGAAGGCCATGAGCGGCGAGACGCTGACCAACCCCACGACGCTGTTCGGGTTCCTCGACGCGGTGACCAAGTCGATCACCACCGACCCCGACCTCACGGTCGGCGTGATGAAGGACCTCGCGATGAGCGCGAAGGGCCTGACCGCGGGGCAAATCCGCTTCGTCACCACCCCGTGGCGCTACTCGATCACCAACCCCGGCCGGGTCGAGTGGGTGCAGCCGCAGGCCCAGCGCCTATTCAAGATGGTCGCCGCCGACCAGATCGCCAAGAACGTCAAGAGCGGCGAGCAGAAGATCCCCAAGTCGCAGATCCACATCCTGGTCCGCAACGGCAGCGGGCAGCAGGGGCTCGGCACCCAGGTGGCCGCCGAGCTGGAGCAGCGCGGCTACCACATCGTCAAGGTCGAACAGGCGCCCAAGCCGTACCCCAAGACCCTCGTCGCGTACTCGTCGAACGGCGAGAGCCGCGCGTCCCGGCTGTTCCGCGAGCTCAAGAAGTCGCGGTCGCGCCTGGTGCGCACGGGCACCACGCAGACCCTCATCCTCGGGATCGGGGCCGACTGGCAGGGCTTGAAGCCCCCCAAGACGCTCGACGACGTGGAGGGCTTCGACGCCACTCAGGACAGCTGCACGGCCAGCTGACTAACCGAAGAGCCAGCCGAACAGGCCGCCGCCCCGGCCGCCCGACGACTCCTGCGTGGGAGCGGGCGCGCTGGTCGGCTGCTCGGTGGCCGGATCGGAGGTGGAATCCGTGTCGTCCCCGGTGTCCGTCCCCGAGGTCTGCTCGTCCGACCGGTCACCGGCGGACGAATGGTCATTGGTGTCGACCGCCACGCGCGACCGTGACGGGCGCGGGGTGTCGCCGCCCTGGGAACCGGGGTCCTGCGCGTGGGAGCGCGACGCGTGGGTGGGCGCGGACGACGCCGTGGGCGCCGACGTTCCGGACGTCGCGGGCCGGGTCTGGGCGGGCGCGGACGTGGGGGCGTCGGTCGGCACCCCGCCGGTGGGCTCGTCGGTGGGCTCGTCGATCGCCTCGTCGACGGGCTCGTCGGTGGACACCGCGTCGGAGTCCCCGGCCGCGGCGTCGTCGGCGGCCGGCGAGGCCGGGGCCGTCGCGGCCGTGCCCGCCTTGGCGGCGCAGTCCGTCCCGCCCGCGCACTCATCCCCGGAGGGCTGCCCGACCCACAGCGCCAGCGCCCAGATGACGCCCAGGGCGCCGACGGCGATCAGACCGGCGCGCAGCAGCATCCCGCCGCGCCGGGGACGGTCGTCGTCGTCATCCTCGTCGGGGGCGTTGCGCCAGCCGGAGCCGAGGAAGCCACGGGGATCGGTGTCACCGTCGCCCGTGTACTCCCTGCCACCCGCGTATTCAGTGCCGCTCGCGTACTCGGTGCCGCTCGCGTACTCGGTGCGCCCGTACTCGGTGCCGTACTCCTCGCCGGTCGACGGTTCCTCGGACCGGAACCGCGGCATGCGTCCGGCGGCGTAGTCATCCTGGTCGGCGTGGTCGGCGGGGGTCTGCGCGGGCTGCTCGGGCCGCCAGCCCTCCGACAGCACGTCGCCCTGATCGCCCGGCGCGCCGCCGAGCGCGTGCTCGTCCTGCTCCTCGGACCAGAACCGGTCTCCCTCCCCGCCGTACTGGCCTTCGCCCGGGATATACGGCCGGAGGTAGGAGCCGTCCTGCTCGTAGGCGTCCTCGGTGACCGGGTCGCGCATGAAGGTCCTTCCTCAGTGAGCTTTTGGGTCGTGTCCCAATAGCGAACGTTCCTAGCACTGGTCGACACGTCCTGTCTGGAAATTTCACAACAATCACTGGAAGCAGATTTGTCACGTCCGTAACAACCCCAGCAAACCCATCGGACTTGACGGGATTGCTGGAACGGTCTTTAATATCGACTAATCCGACTGACTAGGTAGGAATCTCCGGAATAGAGGACAGGCATGAGAGTGCGCAGGCTCGGGGCCATCGCAGCCGCCATCGTGGCGACGACCACCCTGGTCACCGCCTGCGGGGGAGGCGACAACGCCGCCGGGGGCGACGGCGGGGGCAAGGTGCAGTTGGCGCTGGTCGCCTACTCCACTCCCCAGGCGGCGTTCGAGGACGTCATCAAGGCGTTCCAGCAGACGCCCGAGGGCAAGAACATCACCTTCACTCAGTCGTACGGCGCGTCCGGCGACCAGAGCCGGGCCGTCGCGAACGGCCTCAAGGCGGACATCGTCGAGTTCTCTCTGGAGACCGACATCACCCGGCTGGTCAAGGCCGGCATCGTCGCGGAGGACTGGAACTCGGGCCCCACCAAGGGCATCCTCACCGACTCCGTCGTCGTCATCGGCACCCGCAAGGGCAACCCGAAGGGCCTCAAGACCTGGGACGACCTCGTCAAGCCGGGCGTCGAGGTGCTCACCCCCAACCCCTTCACCTCCGGCGCCGCGCGCTGGAACCTCCTCGCGGGCTACGGCGCCAAGTCGAACAAGGGCGCCGACCAGGCCGCCGGGCTCGCCTACCTCGACGCACTGCTCAAGAACGTGCCGGTCCAGGACGACAGCGGCCGCAAGGCGCTGCAGACCTTCGCCGGCGGCAAGGGCGACGCGCTCCTCACGTACGAGAACGAGGCCATATTCGCCCAGCAGAACGGCCAGGAGCTCGACTACACCATCCCGGACGCGACGCTCCTCATCGAGAACCCCGTGGCCGTGACGAAGACCAGCGCCCACCCCAAGGAGGCCCAGGCCTTCCTGAAGTTCCTCTACACCACCGAAGCCCAGACGATCTTCGCGAAGAACGGCTACCGCCCGGTGATCGACGGTGTCACCGGCTTCAACTGGGTGACGCCGCCGCAGCTCTTCACGATCCAGGACCTCGGCGGCTGGGACAAGATCACATCTGAGTTCTTCGACTCGAAGACCGGCAAGGTCGCGGAGATCGAGCGCAAGCTCGGCGTGGCCACCGAGAAGTAAGTGACGCGCAAGTGACCGCGATCACCGTACGACCTGCCCGGCGCCTGGCCGGCGGCACCGCCGCCGGCCTCGGCGTCGCGGTCCTCTACCTGAGCCTGATCGTCCTGATCCCGCTGGCCGCCGTCGTCTGGCGCTCGGCCGACCAGGGGCCCGGGTATTTCTGGCGCTCCGTCACCACCCCCGACGCCTGGGCGGCGCTCACCCTGACCATCGGCGCCTCCGCGCTCGTCGCCCTGATCAACCTGGTCATGGGCACCGCGATCGCCTGGGTGCTGGTCCGCGACCGTTTCCCCGGCCGGCGGGTGCTCGACACGATCATCGACCTGCCGTTCGCACTGCCGACGATCGTCGCCGGTCTCGTCCTGCTCGCGTTGTACGGCCCGCAGTCCCCGCTCGGGATCAACCTCGCCTACAGCAGGGCCGGAGTGGTGCTGGCACTGATGTTCGTCACACTGCCGTTCGTCGTCCGTACCGTGCAGCCGGTCCTGCTGGAGCTCGACACGGAGATGGAGCAGGCGGCGGCCTCCCTCGGCGCGGGGCCGTTCCAGACCTTCCGCCGGGTCATCCTGCCGAACCTGATCCCCGCGATGCTCTCCGGCACCGCGCTCGCCTTCACCCGGGCGATCTCCGAGTTCGGCTCGACCGTGCTCATCTCGGGCAACCTGCCGTTCAAGACACAGGTGGCGGCGGTGAACATCTTCAGCCAGATCGAGGGCGACAACACGACCGGTGCGGCCGCGATCTCGACGGTCCTGCTCGTGGTGGCCCTGGTCGCGCTGATCTCCCTCGACGTCCTGCAGCGATGGGGGAGCCGCCGTGGCTAAGCATGCCCTGCGCCTGGTCGCCGTCGCCTACGTCCTGTTCCTGCTGGTCCTGCCCGTGATCCTGATCGTCTGGCGGACCTTCGGCGACGGGCTGGGGCCGTTCGTCGAGGCCCTGACCTCCCCGTCGGCCCTGCACGCGTTCAAGGTCACGGTGACGGTCGCCGGATGGGCGGTCGTGGCCAACACGGTCTTCGGGGTCCTCACCGCGATCCTGCTCGTCCGGCACCGGTTCCCCGGCAAGCGGCTGCTGGGGGCGTTCATCGACCTGCCGATGGCCGTCTCGCCGGTCGTCGTCGGGCTCGCGCTCATCCTCGTGTACGGCCGCTTCGCCCCCTTCGGCGGCCTGCTGGAGAGCTGGGGGATCCAGGTGATCTTCTCCACCCCCGGCATGGTGCTGGCCACGGTGTTCGTGGCGCTGCCCCTCGTCGTACGGGCCATCGTGCCGGTCCTGGAGGAGCTCGGCGACGAGCAGGAGCAGGCCGCGCACACGCTGGGGGCGAGCCGTCTCCAGGCGTTCATCCGCATCACGCTCCCCGGCATCCGCTGGGCCCTCGGCTACGGCATCGTGCTCTGCCTGGCCCGTTCGCTCGGCGAGTACGGCGCGGTCGCGGTGGTCTCCGGCCGCCTCGTCGACCAGACCCAGACGCTGACGCTGTTCGTGGAGGAGCGGTTCCAGAACTTCGACCAGCCGGCCGCGTTCGCCGCCGCCACGGCCCTCGCCCTGATCGCCGTGGTCACCCTGCTGCTCACCAAGCTCCTGCGCCCGAAGGATCGCATCGATGGCAATTGAGGTACGCGACGTGAACAAGTCGTTCGGGACGACGCCCGTCCTGCACGACGTGTCGCTCGATGTCGCCGCGGGGTCGCTCACCGCCCTGCTCGGCCCGAGCGGCGGAGGGAAGTCGACGCTGCTGCGGGTGATCGCCGGACTGGAGCGGCCCGACACCGGCACGGTGCGGATCTCCGGCGTCGACGCCACCCGGCTGTCCCCGCAGCGGCGCAACGTCGGCTTCGTGTTCCAGCACTACGCCGCCTTCAAGCACCTCACGGTCTTCCGCAACGTGGCCTTCGGCCTGGAAATCCGCAAGCGGCCCAAGGACGAGATCCGCAAGCGCGTCATGGAGCTGCTGGAGCTCGTCCACCTGGAGAAACTGGCCGACCGCTACCCGTCCCAGCTGTCGGGGGGCCAGCGCCAGCGCATGGCCCTCGCCCGTGCCCTCGCGGTGGAGCCCCAGGTGCTGCTGCTGGACGAGCCGTTCGGCGCCCTCGACGCGCAGGTGCGCAAGGAACTGCGCACGTGGCTGCGCCGGCTGCACGACGAGGTCCACGTCACCACCGTGTTCGTCACCCACGACCAGGAGGAGGCCATCGAGGTCGCCGACACGATCGTGGTGCTGGCCGGTGGCGAGGTCGTGCAGGCCGGCAGCCCCGCCGAGGTGTACGACAACCCGGCCAACCCGTTCGTGATGCGCTTCCTGGGCCCGGTCACCGAGATCGACGGCAACCTGGTGCGCCCGCACGACATCGAGATCAGCCCCGACCCCGTCGAGGGCGGCTCGCCCGCCGTGGTCTCCCGCGTCGTACGGCTCGGCTTCGAGGTGCGCGTCGAGGTGGAGATCGGCGGGCAGGACGCCTGGGTCCAGGTGACCCGGGAGCAGGCCGACCGGCTCGGTCTCGGGCCTGGCGACGCCGTCCATCTGCGGCCCATCCCGGGCGCCCGGTCCCTGGCACTCGCGCTGTGATTGTGAGAAATGCGGCTTTCCGTTAGGACCCAATACGCCCTGCGCGCCGCCGCCGAACTGGCCGCGGCGGCGCCGGGGCCGGTCCCGGCTGAGCGGATCGCGGCCGCGCAGCGCATTCCGCGGCGGTTTCTCGACAACATCCTGCTGCAGATGCGGCGGGCCGGCCTCATCCACAGCCAGCGCGGGCCCGACGGCGGCTACTGGCTGGCGCGGCCCGCCGAGCAGATCACGCTCGCCGACGTCGTCCTCATCATGGAGGGGGCGCCCCCGGCCAGCGAAGGGTTCCACGGGGTCGCCGAGCCCCTCGGCGACGTCTGGACGGCACTGCGCGACCACGAGCAGGCGACGCTCACCGAGGTCACGCTCGCCCACATCGCAACCGGATCACTTCCACCCCTCTGATCCCGATAGTTGTGGAAGACTCCACATTCAGGTGGAACGTGCCGGGGCGTAGAGGCAGGCGGGATGGGTACTGCTGGGCAGCTCATCGTCAGGCGATACCGGCTGGTCCGCGCCCTCGGCCACGGCCGCTCCGGGCTGGTATGGGAGGGCCGCGACACGCTGCTCGACCGGCCCGTCGCGATCCGCGAGGTCCTGCTGCCTCCGAACCTGAGCGAGAGCGCGCGGTTGCGGCTCGCCCAGCGGATCTCCCGTGAGGCCCGCCAGGCCGAGCGGCTGCGTCACCCCCACATCGCCGCCGTCTACGACGTCGCCGACGAGGACGGCGCCCTCTACGTCGTGACGGAGCTGGTCCCGTCGCGTTCGCTCGACGGGGTGGTCTCCGGCGACGGGCCGCTGCCCCCGGCCGAGGCCGCGCGGATCGCCCGCACGGTGCTGTCCGCGCTCACCCACGCCCACGCCGCCGGCGTACGGCATGGCGACGTCCGGCCCGCCAACGTGCTCCTCGCGCACGACGGACGCGTGGTGCTCGCCGACTTCGGCGTGTCGGTGCCCGGTTCTCCCGGCTCTTCCGCCGATGCGTCCGGTCGTGACGCCGAGGCGTACCTCGCCCCGGAACGGGCCGCCGGCGGGCCGCCCACGGTCGCCGCCGACCTGTGGTCGCTGGGCGCCACCCTCCACACGGCCGTCACCGGCAGGCCGCCCGTGATGCAGGGACCCTCAGGGCAGGGGCAGCCGGTGCTTCAGGCGGAGGACGTGCCCGGGGAACTGCGCGCGGTGCTCGCCGGGCTGCTGGCCCGGGAGCCCAGACGGCGGATCGACGCGGAGACCGCCGACCGCCTGCTCGCCGAGATCGAGCCGCCCGCCCCACCCCGGCCCGTACGCCGTGGTCGTGCCCGTCTTGTCACCGGGATCGCGGTGGCCGTGCTCGTCGCCTGCGCGGTGGGAGGCTGGGCCGTCGGAGGATGGGCGGGGCTGCGGCCCGGCAAGGCCACCCCGGCTCCGACCTCCCTGTCGCCCTCCCTGTCGCCCTCCCTGTCGCCCTCTCTGTCGCCCTCGGTCTCGGTGTCGGCCTCTGGACAGCCCGCGCGGCGGCTGAAGCTGAAATGGCACACGTCCGACGCCGGCTGGCGGGCCGGTGTGCCCCGCGGCTGGATCCGCGAGGACGGGCCCTACTCGATCTCATGGCGCTCCCGGGACGGCGGGGCGGTGTTCACGGTCGAGGTGACCGCGCAGCAGGGCACCGATCCCCTGGCAGCGCTCGGCGAGGCGGAGGAGATCCTCCGTCCGGAGGCCAAGACCTATCGCAAACTGCGGCTACGCAGCGTGAACGGCGAGCACGGTCCTTCCGCCGACTGGGAGTTCACCTGGACCCCGCGCAAGGCGTCGGCGCGGGACCACCTGGCCAAGGGAGTGGAGTATCACCAGTACCGCCGGGTGATCTCCACGGCCACGGCGACGAGCGTGCTCACCTGGACCACCTCCGCCGCCGACTGGGACACCCTGCGGCCCACGCTCGCCAGGGTGCTCGCGCTCTTCCAGCCGCCGCCGGCGACCCCGTCACCATCCGCGGCCTGAAATCCACCCGCACGCTCCGTCGTGTGTGTCATGATGACGCACAGTGAAAGTGACAACGGTTTTCATTCCTGATCGGGGGCCATGATGCGGGTGGCGTTCGTCGGCAAGGGCGGAAGCGGCAAGACCACGTTGTCGTCGCTGTTCGCGAGATACGCGACGCGGAGAGGACCGGTCGTCGCCATCGACGCCGACATCAACCAGCACCTCGGCCTGGTCCTGGGTGTGGACCCGGCCGAACATCCGCCGCCGCTCGGCGGGATGCTGACCGAGATCAAGGACTACCTGCGCGGCGACAACCCGCTGATCCGCGACGCGGCGTCCATGGTCAAGACGACCCCGCCCGGGCGCGGCTCGCGGCTGATCCGGCTGGGAGACCCGTTCTTCCCCTCGTGCTCCGCCGAGGGCGTCTCGCTCATGGTCACCGGCCCGTTCGAGGAGGACGACCTCGGCGTCGCCTGCTACCACTCCAAGCTGGGCGCGGTGGAGCTCTATCTCAACCACCTGGTCGACGGCCCCGGCGAGTACGTCGTGGTGGACATGACCGCGGGGGCCGACTCCTTCGCCTCCGGGTTGTTCACCCGTTTCGACCTCACCTTCCTGGTGGCCGAGCCCACCCGTCAGGGGGTGAGCGTCTACCGGCAATACCGCGACCACGCCGCCGGGTTCGACGTCGCGATCGCCGTCCTGGGCAACAAGGTCCACTCGCCGGAGGACGTCGACTTCCTCCGCGAGCACGTCGGCGACGACCTGCTGACCTGGTTCGGCCACTCCCCCGCCGTACGCGGCATGGAACAGGGCCGGCCCTTCACGCTCGACGACCTGGAGCCCGCCGCCCACCTGGCCCTCGCCACCATGCTCGACCGGCTCGACGCACAGCCCAAGGACTGGCCGAAGTTCGGCAGGCAGGCGGCGGAGTTCCACATCAGGAACGCCCGCGCGTGGGCCAACCGCGCCACCGGAGAGGACCTGGTCGCGCAGATCGACCCCGATTTCGTGTACGGCCCCGCCGTCGCCGCCTCATGAACGTGTCGCCTCCGCGCCAGATGGAGGACCACGGAGTTCGATCTACCGTCGACTGCGTCCCCGCTCTCTGAGCAGACGCCGAGAGGAGAACAGCTCATGTCGCTGTCCGTGTCCAACGACCTGCTCGACCAGGCCCGCACCGGTGAGGTGGACGACGCGGCGTTCGTCGCCTGCGTCCGCGACTCGCTGCCGTACGCCTGGGCGACGATCACCGCGCTGGTCGAGCGGCGGGACCGGTCCGGCGCCGACTTCGCCGACAACCAGGTGCCGCCGCCCGACGAGACCGCTCGTGGTCAGCTGCTGCGCTGCCTGGCCAGCGACGCGATGCGCGGCGCCCTCGAAAGGCACTTCGGCGTACGGCTGGCCTTCCAGAACTGCCACCGCGTCGCGGTCTTCCGCCCCGACGCCACCGAGGCGTACCGGGAGTTCGTCACTCCCCGCGCGCAGATCCTGAACCAGAGCCCCGAACTGGTCGACTGCTGATCCCGGCTCCGATCATCTCCGGCCCGGGGGCGGCGCTCCGGTTCACGCCGCCCCCGGGCCTCGCTCTCCCCCGGCTTGCTCTCGCGAGACCTTGTTTCGCACGGCTGGAAGCACCTCCGCGCCGAGGCGTGCGATGTTCTCCAGCGTCCGCGCATGGTCTCCGGCACCCTCGACCATCAGGATGAGATGCCGCAGCCCGGTCCGCGCGGCCGTGGCCACGATCTTCTCCACGCAGTGCTCCGCCGAGCCCACCGGATGGATCCGGCACAGCAGGTCCACGTACTCCGGGATGTTCCGCCGTGGCGGCGGCCGGCCGTCCACGGGCACATAGCCGGCCAGACCCGGCCCGAGCCAGCGCGGCAGCGACTCCCGCATCTCCCGTACGGCCTGCTCGGTGGTGTCCGCCACGTAGCCGAGCGCGGCGCCGATGTGCACCACCGGGCCTGTCGGTTCCGCCCGGCAGGCGGCGTACGTGTCGTAGGCGGCGATCATCTCCGCCTTCTCGTCGTCGCCGATGTGCATGCCGAGCAGCATGGGCAGCCCCCGTTCGGCGGCGAGCCGGACCGTGGCGTCCGACGTGCAGGCGACGACCGGCGACATCCGGGCCTGCGGGACCATCGAGACCTCCCTGAACCGGAAGAACTCACCGTCCGCCCCCACCGGCCCACCGTTCAGCGCCGTGCACAGCAGGTCGAGCGATTCCGGGAAACCCCGCTCGAACCTCGCCACACCGGTCCCGAAGACCTCCAGCTCCAGCCATGGCCCGCCTCGCCCCACGCCGAGCCGGAACCTGCCGTCCGACACGTGGTGGAGGATCGCCGCCTGCTCCGCCAGCGCGACCGGATGCTGCGCCGACAGCACGCTGACCGCCGTGCCCACCGTGATCCGCGAGGTCCGGCCCAGCGCCACGGCCGCCAGCGTCACCGCCGACGGGCACACGCCGTACGACATGAAGTGATGCTCGGCGATCCAGGCGTCGTCGAACCCGGCCCGTTCGGCCGCCTCGATCGCCTCCGCCGTGCCACGCAGCACGTCCCCCGGCGCCATGCCCGGGAAGCCCGCCGCGACCAGGAAGACGCCGATCCTCATGCCCGCGGCCATGTCCCTACCGTGGGCCACCGTTGACGTAGAGCGTCTGGCCGGTGACATACGACGCGTCGTCGGAGGCGAAGAACGCCACCACCGACGCGATTTCCGTCGGCTGGCCGACCCGCCGCAACGGCACGGCCTGCGCCATGGTCGCCTGGTGCTCCTCCGGCGTCACCCCCAGCCGTACGGCCGTCGCCTCGGTCATCGGCGTTGCGACGTACCCCGGCGCGACGGCGTTCACCCGGATGCCGAACGGGCCCAGCTCGATCGCCATGGTCGCGGTGAGCCCCTGAATGCCCGCCTTGGCCGCCGAATAGTTGGCCTGGCCCCGGTTTCCCAGCGCCGACCGGCTCGACAGGTTGACGATCGCTCCCGACCGCTGCTCCACCATGTGCTTCTGGACGGCCCGGCTCATGAGGAAGACGCTCTTGAGGTTCACGTCGACGACCTTCTCCCAGTCTTCCTCCGACATGCGGAACAGCAGGTTGTCGCGGGTCAGCCCGGCGTTGTTCACCAGCACGTCGATCTGCCCGAACTCGGCCATCACCCCCGGCACCAGCGCCTCGACCTGAGCACTGTCGGAGACATCGCAGCCGAACGCGACCGCCCTGCCCCCGGTCACGGTGATCTCGTCCACGATCGAGGCACACCGATCCGCGGTGAGGTCCACGCAGGCCACCGCCGCGCCCTCCGCGGCCAACCGCCGTGCGATCGCCGCGCCGATACCCCGCGCCGCGCCGGTGACCACCGCGAACTTCCCCGTGAACCGTGACATGGCCAGCCTCCTCACCCCGATTCGATCACAGCGACTCACTCCGAGTCACCCTCCCAGTCGTGTCACCGAGCAGCAGACGGGCGTCACAGACCGGCCGGCAAGCGTCACAGACCAGCGGGCGAGCCCCACGCAACGCTGGGCGCTGCTCGCCTACACCGCATGCCTACGCTGCTCACTCACTCCCGCAGCCGCCGGGCCTGTCCGCGCGTCGCCCGGGCCGGCCTGTGCGTCGCCCGGGCCGGCCTGTGCGTCGCCCACGCTCGCGCCTCCCGCCTCTCGCCTCTCGCCTCTCGCCTCTCGCCTCTCGCCTCTCGCCTCTCGCCCGCAGCCTCCGGGGCCTGTCCGCGTGTCGCCTGGGCTTGCCCTGCGCATTGCCCACCCCCGTACCTTCGGCCTCCTCACTCGTGTAGTCGTCGGGCTCGCCCGAGGCGGTGGTAGGTGAAGGCCCAGCGGTCTTCGCCGACGTTGCGGCGGGTGTAGCGGTCGGGGTGCTGGTAGCGGTCGCGGTTGTGAAACTGGCAGGCCGGGCCCAGCAGCTTTAGGTCCGTGAGCCCGCCGCTGCTCCAGTTGTCGGCGTGGTCGATCTGGCACATGGTCGCGGGCAGGGGGCAGCCGTCGACCCAGCACGTGGCATACCGGGCGAAGATGGCCCGCCGCTGGGCAGGAGTCGCCAGACGGACCTTGCGGCCCATGTCGAGGACCTGCCCGTCGGCGTTCATGACGATCCGCACCAGAGTCGAGGTGCGGGCGAGCCGGTGCACGCTGGAGACGGGCAGCACCTGCCCCGTCGCCAGCAACAACCCCGGCGGCACCATCCCCAGCGGCCCTCCCAGCGAGGCACCCAGTGCCGTCCCCAGCAGCGACCCGGGCAGCGTGCCTGCCGACGCTCCCAACGCCGCACCCAGCGACGCCCCGGGCATCGTGCCCGCCGACGCCCCGGGCGTCGTGCCCGCCGACGCACCTGGCGCTGCTCCGGGTGACGCCCCGGGAGCTGCTCCCGGTGCCGTTCCCGATGCCCATCCGGGTGGTGTCTCCCGCTCCGGTCCGGGCCCGCCGGGCGTCGCTCCCGACGGTCCCGATGTCCCCGACGCCTGCGTCGCACGCGAGCAGCGCACCTCGCCACTGCACCGCCACGCGCCCTGGCCGTCGCACCGGCACGTGCTCTGGCCACGCCGGCAGTCCCCCGCAGGCCCAGGCCCGGCGTGGGTGTGACGTGCGGAGGCGTCCTCGGGCGGAGGGTCCGGCCACGCCGCCTCCGAAGGCGCTGCCTTCGAAGGCGTTGTGTGCGATGGAGCAGCCTCCGAGCACGCTGCCTGTGATAGCGGCGCGTCCGAAGCCGTCGCGTCCGAAACCGTCGCACCCGAAGCCGTCGCGCCCGAAGGGGCTGTGTCCGAAGGGGCTGTGTGCGCATGCCCGTCACCGTCGGCAGGGCATGCTGACGCGCGCCGCGCGGTGTGCGGTGTTCCAGACTTGGCCGCAACGCGGTCGCCGTCTCCACCTTGGCGGGCACGGTCTCGCCGCCCTCGGCGGCGGCGGCGTTCACGGTGTGGTCGCCCTCAGCAGAGGCGGTGCTTGCGGTGTCGCGCAGCTCGCACTCACCTGCATCACTCCCCGCACCGGCATCCGCCTCAGCCTCGCCGGTGTCGAACTCCTCCGGGATGTCGGGGTCGTCAGCGCCGCCCGCAGCGCCGGGGTCGCCCAACGCGCCGGAAACGGTGTCATCGGCCCGGCTCAGGTCGTCGGCGCTTCCGGTGGCGTCGGGGGCGTAGGCGTTGGTGTCGTCGGCGCTCTCCGCACCGGCATCTGCCTCAGCCTCGGCATTGTCGAGGTCGTCGGCCTGGCCGGGTGCAGGGTCGCCCGTGTCGTCCCGGCCTTCCTCGAAGTCCGCGGCGTCCCGCGTGTCTTCGGCGTGGTCGGTGGTGTCGTCGGCCTGGCCCGGCTCGTCAGTGGTTCCGGTGGTGTCGGGGATGTAGTCGCTGGGGGCGCTGTCGCCGAGGTCCACGAAGTGGTCGCTGACGTCGTCGTCGGTGGCCGGGGCAGCGGGGTCTTCGGTGGCCGGGTCGCTGGTGTCGTCGGCGGCGGTGTCTTGGGTGGCCGGGTCGGTGTCTTGGGTGGCCGGGGCAGCGGGGTCTTGGGTGGCCGGGTCGCTGGTGTCGTCGGCGGGGTGTGGGTTGTCGTCGGTGGGGTCGGTGGTTTCGGGGTCGGTGGGGAGGGATTCGGCGCTGACCACGACGAGGAGCTCGGCGGCGATCTTCTGCTCCAGCAGGGCGATCAAGGCGTCCGCCTGGCGTACCGTCAGCGGGCGGTCATCACCCTGTGCCCTCAGCTTGGCGTACGCCTGCAACAACGCCATCAACCGGGCGCCGGCCTCACGCGGCAGGTAGAACTCCCCTTCCACGCCGCCGCCCTTGCCCGGGCGGACCCGCAGGAACCGCCTCCCGTAATCGGCCCGCTCATCCCGCTCATCCCCATCGGGGTCCAGCACCGCCCGCAGATGGCGGCCGGCCTTGGCGACCTCCGCCGCCCCCGCTTTGCCGGCCAGGTCCACCAGGATCGGCTCCGCCAGGCCGGCCTGCTCATCCGATAGCCCGACGACGGCGGCGCAGATGGCCTCCACCACCCCGGCCGCCAGCTCACCCGTGGCGAACTTCTCCCGCACGACGGGGAGGCGGGGCAGTTCCGCGCCGAGGGTGAGCAGGCGGCCAGCTCCGCCCACCGTCATCCCCCCACTGGTGCGCAACCAGCAGCGGGTGGAGGCATGCCCGTGCTGCCTGGCCTGACCTGCTCGGTGGACCCGGCCGACGCGGTCGGCCAGGGCGCTGGTGATCCGATCCCGGGCGAACAGCAACTCCTCCGCCTCGGCCAGGCACATGTCCACGTCATCGGGAAGCGGCGTCAGCGCCAGCTCTTGGGCCACCTCACGAACCGACCCCACCACCACCCACGACGACCGCACACCACCCCGACCACGACCCCGACCACGATCACGCCCACCCACACCATCGGAAGCACCCGCACCCGCACCAGCACTCGGGCCGGCCGCGCCAGGGTCATTCGCGCCGGTGCCGTTTGTGCCAGCAGCGTCCGCGCCATCGGCAGCACCACGCGCGGCACCAAAGCCAGCGCCATCCGCGCCAGCGGCATCTCCACGGGCGGCATCCGCGTCAGGGCCATTCGCGCCAGCGGCAGCCGCACCATCACAAGCCCCGCGCACGGCACCGGCGGCAGCCGCGCCATCGGCAGCCCCACGGGCGGCACCCGCGTCAGCGCCGTTCGTGCCGGCGGCATTCGCATCGACGGCAGCTCCACGCGTGGCATCCGCGCCGTCGCTATCTGCCCTGTCGGTATGCGTGCCTGGGGCGTCCGCGCCCGGGGCGTCCACGCTCTCGACAACGGGTGCGTCGGCGCGCTGCCGGGGCCCGAAGTTGATGATCGGGAAGGGCTCCCGGGCGGACGAGCCATCAGAGGACCACAGTGGGGAATTGGCGATCAGACGGTCCCACCACTCACCGTCGGCATCGTTCGAATGACGAAGGCGCTCAGGATCGATATCGAACAGATCCATCACACCTCCATCAAGCGATTCGAAAACTTGTATTAATTCTCTCCTCCCCCCGGAGCTTGTGCAAGATCAACTAGCAATCTCTTGGGATCACAGATTGAGGAGACCGCCCTGGTCACGGCGTAGTTCGCCGCCGCCATACAGGCCCGCCAGAAGCTATGGGCTGGACAAGCCCTGCCGGGGGCAGTGAAGGCGCCGCTCAGAGGGCGCGGAGGCACTACCCAGCAAGCATCAAAGCCCGGAAAACGGCGCAGACGCCGCCCAGAAAGCGGGGACGACACTGCTCGGAAAACGCCGAAAGCCCCGCAAAACGGCGACGGCACTGCTCAACCAGTAGGGACGGCGATACTCAGACAGCCAGGGCGGCGCTGCCCCCAAGGCACCGAAGACCCCGCAAAACGGCGACGGCACTGCTCAACCAGTGGGGACGGCGCTGCTCAGGCAGCGGGGACGGCGCTGTCCGGAAAGCGCCGAAGGCTCGGAACGGCGAACGCCGAGAACGACGAAGGCCCGGAAAACTACGACGGCGCAGCCCGGAACGCGCCGAAGGCTCGGAACGACGGAGGTCCAGAACGACGGACCCCAGAAAACGGGGGTGCTCGGATCGCGCCGAAGGCTCGTGACAGCGAAGGCTCGTAACTACGAAGGCCCAGAACGGCGAAGACCCGGAACGGCGAAGGCCGAGAACGACGAAGGTCCCGAATGGCAGGGCTGCTCAGAAGGCGGCGATGGCGTGTTCGACGGCGCGCAGGGCGCGGTCGAGCTGGACGGCGCGGTCGGCGATCACGTCCTGCATGGGATCACCGGCACGGATCCTGTCGATGCTGGTGATGTACACGGCGCGGTAGGCGGCGACCACCAGGGCGGCCGCGAAGCGCGGGGCCGGGTCGCCCGGATCGCTTCCGGCCGCCTCGGCGAACAGGCCGGCGATCACGCCCTCGAGCTCCTCGACCAGCTCCCTCGCCCGGGCCCTGAGCGCGGGCGAGTCGAGGATCACCTGCCAGAAGACCTCATATCCGGGGGCGATCCCGCCGAGCGGGTGGCCGTCCCTGAGCATGCCGAGGAACAGCCGGCGCAGCGCGGCGACAGGGGTCTCCCCCTCGGCGCGTTCCCGTACGGCGCGGGTGACCAGCTCCACCGCCTCGGGATAGCGGTCGAGGAACAGGTCTTCCTTGCGAGGGAAGTAGTTGAAGACGGTCTTGGCCGAGACTCCGGCCGCCTCGGCGACTTCGGCGACCGTGACGTTGTCGAACCCGCGCTGCACGAACAGGCCCGACGCCACGTCGGAGATGAGCGAGCGGGTCTGCCGCTTCTTCCGCTCCCGCAACCCCAAGGTCTCCGTCACCCGCCTCATTCTAGTTGCTAAAAACTTATAGCGACAGTAAGTTTACAGCAACGGTAACTACGGGGAGGGCGAATGTCGTACGACGTCGTTGTGGCCGGCGGAGGGCCGGTGGGCCTCATGCTGGCCTGCGAGCTGCGGCTGGGCGGGGCGTCGGTCGTGGTGCTCGAACGGCTGACCGAGATCGACCCGACGATCAAAGCCGGCGCGCTCAACACGCCCAGCGTGGAGGCGCTCTATCGACGGGGCCTGCTGCCCGCGCTGAGGGAGGTGCAGGAGCGGGCGATGGAAGTCGTGAGGGCGTTCATGCAGAAGCGGGCCGCCGCGGGAGGACCGCAGCGGACTCCGCCCAGGTTCGCCGGCCACTTCGCGGGGATGATGCTGAGCGCCGATCTCTTCGACGAGGACGACCCCGACCTGGCCGGCCGGGGACCGATCACCGAGATCGGCCTGGTGCCCCAGCAGCAGCTCGAACAGATCCTCGCGGGACGCGCGGCCGAGCTGGGGGTCGAGGTGCGGCGCGGCGTGGAGGTGACCGGCTTCACCGACGACGGCGAGCAGGTCACGGTCGCCACGACCGAGGGCCCGGTGCACGGCCGCTGGCTCGTGGGCTGCGACGGCGGCAGGAGCATGGTGCGCAAGCTGGCCGGCTTCGAGTTCCCCGGGACGGACCCGGAGATCACCGCCTACCAGGCCATCGCGGAGATGGAGGGCACCGACGACCTCGGCGTGGGCTGGCAGGCCACTCCCACCGGGATCTACTCCCACGGCCCGGTGCCGGGGCGCATCCTCGTCGTACGCTTCGACGACGGCGCGCCAGGCAAGGCCGACAAGACCGAACCGGTGACGACGGAGGAACTGCAGGACGCGGTCAGGCACGTCACGGGCTCCGACGTCGTCGTCAAGGGGATCACGTCGGTCACGCGGTTCACGGACAACGCGCGGCAGGCGACGACCTACCGGCTCGGGCGGGTGCTGCTGGCCGGTGACGCCGCGCACGTGCACTCGCCCTTCGGCGGCCAGGGGCTGAACCTGGGACTGGGCGACGCCGTGAACCTCGGCTGGAAGCTCGCGGCGGTCGTACGCGGGCAGGCCCCGGAGGGGCTTCTCGACACCTACACGCGGGAGCGGCACCCCATCGGCGCCTGGGTGCTCGACTGGACGCGGGCCCAGATCGCCCTGATGCGTCCCGACGCCCACGCCCGGGCGGCCCGGACGGTGGTCGCCGACCTGCTCGGCACGGTCACCGGCACCACCTACTTCGTGAAGAAGATCTCCGGTGTCTGGCAGCGGTACGACATGCCCGGCGGCGGACACCCTCTGATGGGGCGCAGCGTGCCCGACTACGAGTTCGAGGACGGCTCACGGCTCGCCGACCACCTCCACGACGGCCGCGGCCTGCTCCTCCGCCAGACCGGATCCCGGCTCGGCGGCGCGGCGGCGGACGGGTACGGCGACCGGGTCGCCACCGTCACGACGGCGATACGCGACGCGCACGCTCCCGGCGCGCTGCTCGTCCGCCCGGACGGCGTCGTCGCCTGGGTGGAGGACCCGGAAACCACCGATTCCGAGGGGCTCGCCAACGCGCTGGAGACCTGGTTCGGCGCGCCCGCGGACGTCCCCGTGACCCTCGCCTGAAGCGTTCGCCGGGCCCCGTGGATCTTTGGCCAAATCTTTACCCTGGCCGCCCGCCGCGCGGGGCCCGGATCAACGCTCTGACCTGCGGTTTCATCGGGCACCACACCCCTTAACCCGCACCCCGCCAAGATGTCTCGTGTCATTTGGTATCAGGCGTGGTCAGCAGCCCCCATCATGTGCTCATGCCCGCTTTTGTCACCCTGTCCGGGCGCTCCGTGCGCCTGGAACCGCTCAGCCTCGCGGTGCTCGACGACCTCGTCGCCGCGGCGAGTGAAGACCGTTCCACATACGCCTTCACTCGCGTTCCCGCTGGCCGGGATGAGATGGCCTCCTACGTGGAGGCCGCCTTGGCTGAGCAGGCGGAGGGCCGCACGCTGCCCTTCGCCATCCGGTGGCTGCACACCGACCGCGTGGTCGGTGCCACCCGTCTGATGAACCTGGAGTATTGGCAGGGCCCGATGCCCTGGCCGCCGGGAACCAAGGGCGCGGTGGGCGAGGTCCCGTCCGTCGCGGACATCGGGTACACCTGGCTCGCCGCGTCGGCCCAGGGCACCGGTGTCAACCGGGAGAGCAAGTATCTGATGCTCTCCCTCGCCTTCGAGACCTGGCAGGTTCACCGGATCACCCTCAAGGCAGACGTACGCAACACCCGATCCCGGGTCGCCATCGAGGCCCTCGGCGCGCACCTCGACGGTGTGCGACGAGCGGACAGCCGAGGCGCCGACGACACGGTCCGAGATACCGCGTACTACTCGATCCTGAGTCCCGAATGGCCCGCCGTGCGCGAACGTCTTCGCGCGAAGCTGGGCATTCTGGAGCCGGCGTCGGAAGCAGCTTGATCAGTCAATAGAAAGGGAGCGGCCCGTCCCGGAAGGGACGGGCCGCGTCATGCGAGGGTGATCAGGCGTCGTAGCCGTAGTCCTCGTCGTAGGCGTTGTAGATGTCGCGCCAGTAGCCGCACTTGACGGGCACGTTGCTGTACAGGCCGATCTGGCAGACCTTCGCCTGGACCTGGGCGACGTCGTAGCGCCAGAAGTTGATCTGCTTGTAGCCGCCGGCGCCGCAGTACTTGTACGACTTGTAGCTGGAGGACCAGTTGTCCTCGCCGTCGTCCCAGTAGGACACCCGGAACTTGATGTACGCGCACTTGCCGCCCTGCCGGTAGGTGCGGTGGTCGTTGTCGTACAGCTTGCCGGTGATGTGGACCCGGTTCGACTCCTCGTGGTCGTAGTTCACGTCGACGTAGCCCTTGGCCTTGGCGAGGTGGTTGGAGGACCAGTAGGTGCCCCACCAGCCGTCGTAGTCCCAGTCGTGGTGGTGCGGGGCGGAGGCGGTGGCGGCGGAGGAGGCGGAGGCGGGGGCGGCGTTGGCCGCGGTCGCCAGGGCCGGCAGCCCGAGGGCGGCGACGGTGGTGGCGGCGGCGAGACCGAGGGTGATGGAGCGTCGCATTTCGGTTCTCCTGTTCGAGGACGATCCCCCCGATACGGGGTGCGTGTCGGGGTTGCAGCTCAGTGATAGGCCCGCCCGCCTGCAACCCGCTTTCAACGCTCTCGCCGTGGTTTGCAGGTCGCTTTCAAGCACCTGTACGCAAACTGAACCAACGCCCGCGGTCCTATTGCCGCCGCGTCGCACGATCTATCATTTGGTCGGAAATCTTGCCATCGGGAGACAGGTCACATGCCTGATCACGCCGCCGTGGACGGCCTGCGCTTCGCCGTGCTGGGACCCGTCCTTGCCTGGCGCGACGGCGTGGAGCTCGACCTTGGCACGCCATTGCAACGCTCCATTCTCGCGATGCTCCTGCTGAGGGAGGGGCACGCGGTCACGCCGGACGAGATGATCGACGGCGTGTGGGGCGAGGACGCGCCCCCGCGCGCGCTCGGCGCGCTGCGCACCTACGTTTCCCGCCTGCGCACCGTCCTGGAGCCGGACCGGTCCCCCCGGACCCCGCCGCGGCTGCTGACCTCCGTGGGCCGGGGATACGCGCTGCGGCTCGACTCCGGCCCCGCCCGCTTCGACCTCGCCGTCTTCGAACGCGAATGCGCCGCCGCCGAGTCCGACCGCCGCACGGGCCGGGCCGGGGAGGCCGCCCGGCGGCTGCGCGGGGCCCTGCGCCTGTGGTCGGGCGAGCCGCTGGCCGGCGCGGTCGGCCCGTACGCCGAGCACCAGCGCGACCGGCTCGCCGAGCGCCGGATGAGCGCGGTCGAGACGCTCATGGAGCTCGACCTCGAGCTGGGCCGGCACGCGGAGATCGTCTCCGAGCTGGTCGCGCTCACCGCGGAACATCCGCTGCGCGAGCGGCTGCGCGCCCAGCTCATGCTGGCCTATTACCGGTGTGGCAGGCAGGCCGAGGCGCTGTCGGTCTTCACCGGCACCCGGCGGGCGCTGGTCGAGGAGCTCGGCATCGAGCCCGGGGCCGAGCTGTCCCGCCTCCACCGGCGGATCCTCGCCGCCGACCCCTCCCTCACCCCCACGCCCCCTCCCGTACGGCTCTCGCAGCAGGATGTCCACGATGACGCCGCGGCGGCCGAGACGGGCCCGGTCATCGAGATGCCGAGACCGGCCCAGCTCCCGGCGGCGGTGCCCGACTTCACCGGACGCACCGGCCTGGTGCGCAGGCTGCTCGCGCTGCTGCGTGGCGAAGGGGCGCGCGAGGGCGTGCCGATCGCGGCGATGTCGGGCATCGGCGGCGTGGGCAAGACGACCCTGGCCGTCCACGTGGCCCACCTCGCCGACGACCTGTTCCCCGACGGCCAGCTCTACGCCGACCTGCGGGGATACAGCGCCGAGCCGACCGCGCCCGAGACCGCGCTGGTGGCGTTCCTGCGGGCCCTCGGCATCCCGATGGACGTCATCCCCGACGGCCTGGCCGAGCGCTCCGCGCTGTTCCGGTCGCTGCTCGCCGACCGCAGGATGCTGGTGCTGCTCGACAACGCCCGCGACGCCGAGCAGGTCGAGCACCTGCTGCCCGGCTCACCCGGCTGCGCCGCGATCATCACGAGCCGGGGCAAGCTGGCCGACCTGCCCGCGGCCCGGCTCATCGACCTCGACGTGATGGAGCCCGAGGAGGCGTTGTCGCTGCTCGCCGCGGTCGCGGGGCCTGAGAGGGTGGCGGCGGAACGTGCCGCCGCCATGGATGTGGTCGCCGCCTGCGGTTTCCTGCCGCTGGCCGTGCGGATCGTCGCGGCCCGGCTGGCCTCCCGCCCGTCGTGGACGGTCGCCTCGCTCGTCCCCCGGCTGGCCGACGAGCGCCGCCGCCTCGACGAGATGAAGATCGGCAACCTGGCGGTCTCGGCCACGTTCGCCCTCGGGTACGGCCAGCTCGACGCCCGGCAGGCGCGGGCGTTCCGACTGCTGTCGCTGCCGGCGGGCTCGGGCATCTCGGTATTCGCGGCGGCGGCCGTGCTCGACCTCACCCCGTCCGAGGCCGAGGACGTGATCGAGTCGCTGGTCGACGCCAGCCTGCTGGAGGCGCCCGCGCCGGGCCGCTACCGCTTCCACGACCTGCTCAAGCTGTTCGCCCGGCGGCAGGCGGAGGCCGCCGAGGAGCCCGCGGCCCGCACGCTCGCCCTGCGGCGGCTGCTGGGCTTCTATCTTGCGTCGGCGGGCGCGGCCCACCGGCTGGCGTACGAGGGCAGCCGGATCGCCGACGTCCTCACCGATCTGGGCATGCTCGGCCACTCCTTCTCCTCCGCCGACGAGGCAGTTGCCTGGCTGTCGGCGGAGGCCGAGGACATGTTCGGAGCGGTGGCCCAAACGGCAGGGGCACAGGACGAATCGGGCGACGACCTGCTCGCGGCGGCCGACCTGCTGCTGGCGATGGAGCCGCTGCTGGAGTCGGGCACCAACCAGCGGGACTTCGAACAGCGCACGTCGGCCCTGCTGGCGGCGACGCGCCAGGCCGGTGCGCGGCGCGCCGAGCTGCGCTGCCGCTACGTGCTGGGCCGGGTGCTGTTCGGCGCGAACCGGCTGGCCGAGGCCGAGAGCCATTTTCTCGCCGCGCGGACGCTGGGCGAGGAGACCGGCGACCACATCGTTCTCGGCGAGACGTGCAACGCGCTCGCGGTCGTCGCCGGGCGGCGGCGCCGCCACACCGAGGCGCTCGAATGGTTCGACCGGGCGACGACGGTCCACCGGCAGACGGGCAATCCCGCGGGCGAGGCGCTCGCGTCGTGCTACTCCGCCCGCGACCACCTGGGCCTCGGACGGCCGGACAACGCCATCGCGGCGGCCGAGCGGGGGCTGGCGGTCTTCACCGAGATCGGCAGCGGCGCGGGGGTGGCGCGGGCCCGCTATCACCTCGGCAACGTGCTGTCCTTTGTCGGGCGGCTCAACGAGGCGGTCGTCCACCACGCCGAGTGCCTGGCCTTCTTCCGCGCGAGCAACCAGCGAGTCTGGGAGCAGCGGGTCTGCTACCGGCTCGCCGCCACCTTCATCGCCGCCGGACGGTTCGCCGAGGCCGCCCGGCACGCCGAGCAGGCGCTGACCGTGAGCCGCGAGATCACCCACCCGTACGGCGAGGCGCAGTCACTGGCCGCGCTCGGCAAGGCCCTCGCGGGGCTCGGGGAGACCGGCCGGGGCAGGCAGGCCCTGGTCAAGGCCCTCGACATCTTCACCCGGCTCGGGTCGCCCGAGGCCGACGACATCCGTGCCCTCCTGCGCGAACAGGTCGAGACGTAGGTCATCGTCGAGCCGGCTCATCCGGACGTGGTTGATCACACCGAACACCCATCTTCGCGTGCGGGAGGCTGGACGCCCGGCCGGCCGCCCGTCGTCACACTGGGACGCGCAGGGGGCCCGGATCCTACCGGTGCGCCCCGTGACGACTCGCCGCCTCACGTCGACGACCGGCCGGGCTTGGTGCGCGGGCTCCGAAACCCCCCCGAAGCCCGCTCACGACCACTGTCCGCCCGGCCGTTCAAACTCCGATCAACGTGGGCTTGCAACGTCAGCGTGGGCTTGCAACGTCGAGAAAGCCCTCGGCGATCAGGGACCGCAGCGCGGCGGGCGCCCGCCCGAGCACCTCACCGGGATCCTCACCGGTCAGCTCGGCGATGGCGGCGAGCAGCGGGCGCGTGGGCAGTTCGCCGTCGCACACGCCCGCCAGGGCCGCCTCCACCGTCCCCACGGCGGCCGTACGGCGTGCGCCCCGGGTCTGCCGCAGGACGATGCGGGAGGGGTCGTCGGCGCCGGGCGGGCCGACGCGCTCCTCCACGACTCCCTCGGCCGGCTTCAGCCGCGCGTCGAGCAGGTCGTCGTCGGACAGCTCGTGGGCGGTGCGCGCCGCGCGCAGCACCTCCTCGACCAGCGCGCCGGACGGCGGCTCGACCGGCTGGGTCATCTCCTCCACCCGCACGAGCGGGCTCAGCGAGCCGGAGTCGTGCAGGGCGATCCAGCCGAAGCCGACGCCGGTCACGTCCATCGACTCGAACCAGCCGAGCCACTCGTCATATCGCTCCCGGTAGGCCGAGGTGCCGTGTTCTGCGGAGTCCCGCAGCCACAGCTCGACATATTCGGCCGGGTCCTGCACGTCGCGCTGCACGGCCCAGCCGTCGCAGCCGGTCTCGGTGAGCCAGCCGCCCACCCTGTCCTGCCAGTCCTCGCCCTTGACGTGCAGCCAGTTGGCGAGGAAGCGCGCCTGACCACCCTGGGCGAGGTGCCGGGGCGTGCGCCGTACGAGGTCGCGGCAGAACTCGTCGCCGCGCCGCCCGGCCTCCCGGTAGGTGTATCTGGCCTCGGGCGCGATGACGAAAGGCGGGTTGGACACCACGAGGTCGAAGCGCTCGTCGTCCACGGGGTCGTACATCGAGCCCTCGCGCGCCTCGACGCCGGTCACGCCGGACAGGCCCCAGCTCAGGCGGGCCAGCCGCAGCGCCCTGCGGTTCACGTCGGTCGCGACGATGTGCTCGGCCCTGGGGGCCAGGTGCAGCACCTGCACACCGCAGCCGGTGCCGAGGTCGAGCGCCCGCTCGACCGGCGCGGCCCAGCCGAGCTGCGCGAGGTTGGCCGAGGCGCCGCCCGCGCCCACGACGTGGTCGGGCCGCAGCGAGGGATCGCCGGGCCGCACCTTGCGGTCGGAGACGACGTACGCCGGGTCGCCCGTGCCGGTGTCCCACGGCTGGAGGTGCACGGTGGCCTGCAGGGAGTCGCCCAGGCGCACCAGCAGCCCGGCCTCGATGAGGCCCTGCACGGGGAGGTCGGCGGCGGCCATGCTGACCGGGGTGCCCAGCCACCACAGCCGGATCAGCGTGGCGAGGGGATCGGCGTCCCTGGTGGCGCGCAGCGCGGGCACGATCTCCTCGCGAGCCAGCGCGGCGGCGGCCATGTCGCCCAGCCGCTCACGCACGCCGTCGATCGTGTATCCGGTCTCCACGAATCTGTCGCGAAGCCGCCGGACCAGGTCAGAAGGGGCGTCCACGCATCGAATCTATCGCGGGGTCAGGGCATCTTGAGGCTGTTCCAGGCGGCCTCGCCCAGCTCGCGGATCTCCTCCTCGGTGGGCTGGTGGGCGCCGCTGAACCACAGGCGGCACATCTCCTGCGCCGGGCCGAGCCACAGCACATAGCACATGGTGGCGGGGACGGGGCGGAGCACACCGTTCTTCATGTGCGGCCGCCACCAGTCGGCGACCTGGCGGAAGAACTCGCGCCGCGACTCGGCGACCTCCGGCCCGCCGGGCTCGTTGCGCCGGGGCGGGCGCTCGCTGATCAGCAGGCGGGCGCGCTCGGGGTGCTCGCCGCACCAGGCCATGTGCATCGCGACGATGGCCTCGATGCCGGAGCGGGCGTCCTCGTGGCGGACGAGCTCGCCGATGAAGGCGGCCTGGTACATCTCCTGGATCTCGGCGTAGAGCACGCCGAAGACGTGTTCCTTGCTCGTGAAGTGGTGATAGAAGCTGCCGACGCTGACGCCGCTCTCCTGCCGGAGGCTGGCCAGGGTCGTGGCCGACACCCCGCTCTGGCTGAACCTGCGCAGGGCGCCCTCGATGATCCTGGCCCTGCCGTCTCGTCCGCTCTTCGCGCTCTTCACATAGTCAATGGTGAACCAACAGAACCTTGTTCTGCAAACGCGAGGCAGGCTTTGATCTCGACGGATGTGCCCTCTGTACTGATTGTGGCAGAGGGCCAGGCCCGGCGCACCATGGACAGCACCCGCCGGTTCTCCGTCATGACGTCCATGCCGACGGCGACCGCGCCGCGTACGGACGCCCGCCGCAGGAGGGTGCGCACGAGCCGCGACCCCACGCCGAGGCCCTGCCACCGGTCGTCCACCACGACCGCGATCTCCGCCTCGATCCCCAGGGAGCCGCCGGCCAGATGGCTCATGGCGTGCCCGATCACGGCGTCGCCGTGCAGCGCGAGCAGCGCGTCGCGCCTGTCGTCGCGCGCGACCATCGCGCGGATCAGGCTCGTGCTCGGCCGGCCCAGGCCGACGAAGAAGCGGTTCGTCAGCGTGTCCTGCGACAGACCCTCCACGAAGAGCCGCACCCGCGCCTCGTCGTCGCCCGGACGCGCCGCACGCACCTCCACGACACGGACGTCCACGAGAGGCCTCACCTGAGTTCCGAACATGGACTCAGGCTCTCCTGAACGCGCTGAGTCTGTCAAGTAGACTTAGATGGAAGGAGGAGGTTGTGGTTACGATGCGCGACATGCGGCGTTATCGGGTGGACAACTGCTCCATCGAGCGAACCCTCGCCGTGCTCGGCGAGAAGTGGACGTTCCTGGTCCTCCGCGAGGCGTTCAACGGCATCCGGCGTTTCGCCGACCTTCAGACGCGCACCGGCGCGCCCCGGCAGGTGCTGAGCGCGCGGCTGTCCCGGCTCGTCGAGGAGGGCCTGCTGCGCAAGGTGCCCTACCAGGAGCCCGGCCAGCGCCAGCGCGACGAGTATCGGCTCACCCAGAAGGGCCTCGATCTCTACCCGATCATGATCGCCCTCATGCACTGGGGCGACCGCTATCTGGCCGATCCCGAGGGACCACCGGTCGTGGTGACCCACCGCGACTGCGGCGCGCCCGTCACGCTGCACCTGGTGTGCGAGGAGGGCCACCGGGTCGACGGCCCGCGTGAGGTGACGCCCCGCCCCGGGCCCGGCGCACGACTGAGTACCCCAGCCTGAGAGCGGGACCATCCGGGTCGCTGCCTAGGCTGGTGACGTGTACCGTTTCCTCCTTTCGCGCCGGTGGGTCGGGCTGCACCTGCTCGTGCTCGTGCTGATCCCCGCCTTCTTCTTCCTGGGAAGGTGGCAGTGGGGGCGGTTCGAGGACCGGTCGGCCGAGAGCACGAGGATCACCGCCAACCTCGCCGCCGCGCCCGTGCCGCTCGACCGGCTCGACCAGATCGGCGCGTCCGTGGCGGAGCGGGACCGGTATCGCCTCGTCACCGCCACCGGGCGGTACGACCCCGCCCACGAGCTCGTGGTGCGCAGGCGGACCCAGAACAGCCGCGTCGGCTTCTACGTGATCACTCCGCTCGTCACGCCCCAGGGCGCCGTGCTGGTGAACCGAGGGTGGGTCCCGGCCGGGGCGACCGCCGACACCCCGCCGCAGGTGCCCGCCCCGCCCACGGGAGAGGTGACGGTCACCGGACGGCTCCGGCCGGCCGAGACGCAGGACAACACCGGCATCAGGAACCGATCGGGCCTGCCGTCCGGCCAGATCCTGCTGATCGACACGCCCACGATCGCCAAGGGCCTGCCGTACAAGGTCTATGGCGGTTTCGTGGAGCTCACCGCGCAGCAGCCGCAGGGCGGCGAGGCCCCCGAGCTCCTGCCGCCGCCCGACGTCGGCGCCGGAGGCGGGCTCAACCTGGCGTACGCCGTGCAGTGGTGGCTGTTCATCGGGATCGCGGTGGGCGGCTGGGTGCTCCTGGTGCGCCGGGAGGCCCGCGACCTCCGTACGCAGGAGGCGTCACAGGCCGTGACGGTACGCACCGCAATGTGAGCGAACGGATACCAACCGGAGACCTCGCAGCTTGTACCGTGTTATCCCTTGGCCCTACCGTTTACTATCGTGAATACGCCGCTGCATCCCGACCCAGAGCCGAGGCGGCGGGACTACGTGATCATCTCAGTCGATGATCACCTGATCGAGCCGGCCGACCTCTTCGAGGATCGCCTCCCGGAGAAATACAAGGACCTCGCGCCCAAGGTCGTGGAGACCGACTCGGGCCACCAGGTCTGGCGGTACGGCGGCGCCACCTATCCCTGCGCGGGGCTCGACGTGGGCGCGGGCCTGCCCAAGGAGCAGTGGACGCTCGACCCCGTACGCTTCGAGGACATGCGGCCGGGCTGCTACGACATCGAGGCCCGGGTCGGCGACATGGACCGGGCCGGGATCTGGGCGGCGCTGTGCTTCCCCGGCATGCTGGCGAGCCAGGCGGGGGTGGCGTTCGGCCGCACCCGCGACCAGGACCTCGGGCTCGCGCTCGTCCGGGCCTGGAACGACTGGCACGTGGACGTGTGGGCCGGCACCTACCCCGAGCGGATGATCGCGCTCCAGCTTCCCTGGCTCCCCGACCCCGAGATCGCGGCGAAGGAGATCAGGGCCAACGCGTCACGCGGGTTCAAGGCCGTCGTGTTCCCCGAGTTCCCCACCCGGCTGCGGCTGCCGTCCATCCACAGCCGCCACTGGGACCCGTTCTTCGCCGCCTGCGAGGAGACCGGCACGGTCGTGTGCCTGCACACCGGCGCGTCCTCCTGGGCGCCGGTGCCCTCGCCGGACACCCCGGTCGAGGCGATCACCACGCTGATCCCGGCGAGCGCCATGTTCGCCTGCGCCGACTGGCTGTGGTCGGGAGTGGCGCTGCGCTTCCCCAAGCTGCGCATCCTCATCGTGGAGGGCGGCGTCGGGTGGCTGCCGATGCTGGCCGAGCGGGCCGACTACGCGCTCGATCACCCCGTGGCGGGCGAGCCGAGCTGGGAGGGCGGCCTCAAGCCCAGCGAGGTGCTGCGGCGCAACTTCTACTTCGGCACGCTCGACGACAGCGCGCTGAGCTCGGTGCGGCTCGCCGTGGGCATGGAGCGCGTGCTGCTGGAGTCCGGCTATCCGCGCGCGGAGTCCACCTGGCCCGACACCCAGCGCGCCGTGGCCCGCAACCTCGGCAGCCTGCCGCCCGCCGACATCGCCAGGGTCTCGTACGGCAACGCCGCCCGCCTGTTCGGCCACCCCCTGCCCTCGCGGGCCTGGCTGCGGCAGGAGCAGCTCTAGCTCAAACCGAGGGCAGCCGGGGGACGCTGTCGATGAGCCGTCGCGTGTAGGGGTGGCGGGGAGCGCCGAGCACCTGTGCGGTGTCTCCCTGCTCGACGATGCGCCCCCGCTCCAGCACGGCCACCTCCTGGCAGAGGGCGGCCACCACGGCCAGGTCGTGCGACACCATCACGACCGTCAGCGCGCGGGTCTCCCGGAGCTCCTGCAGCAGGTCGACGACGCGCACCCGGGTGGAGACGTCGAGCGCGCTGACCGGCTCGTCCGCGAGCAGCACGCGGGGCTCGCACACGATCGCCCGCGCGATGGCGATGCGCTGCCGCTGCCCGCCGGAGAACTCCTGCGGATAGCGGCTCGCGGCGTCCTCGGGCAGGCCGACGGAGCGCAGGGCCTCGGCGACCCGGGCGGCCATGTCCTGCTTGAGGCCCAGGGACCGCAGGGGTTCCGAGACGATCCGGCCCACCCGCTGCCGGGGGTCGAGCGAGGAGTACGGGTCCTGGAACACCGTCTGCACGCCGCGCCGGAACTCCCGCATCTGAGCCCGGTCGCGCGGCGCGAGCTCCCTGCCCTCGTAGAGGACCTGGCCTCTCGTCGGCCTGGCCAGCCCGAGCAGCAGGCGCAGCAGCGTGGTCTTGCCCGCGCCCGACTCCCCCACCAGCGCGAGGCTGCGTCCGGGCGTGACGGCGACCGAGACGTCCGTGAGCACGGGGGCCGAGCGGCCGTAGGCGAAGTGCGCGCCCCGCACCTCCAGAATGGGCCGAGTCATGGGCCGGGTCATGAGGTCCTCCCGTCGATGGCATCGTCGAGAGCGCTGTCGAGAGCGCCGTCGAGCCGGCGCGCGCTGCCCACCAGTTCCCTCGTGTACGGGTGGCTCGGAGCGTTGACGACCTCGCCGACGCTCCCGGACTCCACCGCCACGCCGTTCTTGAGGACGATGACGCGTTCGGCGATGCGCGAGACGACCGCAAGGTCGTGGCTGATGAACAGCAGTGCCATCCCCCGTTCCCGCACCAGGCCGTCGAGCAGCGTGAGGACGTCGGCCTGCACGGTGACGTCCAGGGCGGTCGTGGGCTCGTCGGCGATGAGCAGGGCGGGGTCGCAGGCGAGGGCCATGGCGATCGCCACCCGCTGGCGCTGGCCGCCGGAGATCTCGTGGGGGTAGGCCCGGGCGATCCGATCGGGATCGGCCAGCCGCACCTCCTCAAGCGCGGCCCGCACCGCCGCGTGCAGGGCGCGTCCCCGCAGCCCTCTCCGGCGCCGGAGCGGCTCGGCCACCTGACGGCCGACACGCATGAGCGGGTCGAGGGCGGTGAGCGGCTCCTGGAAGACCGTGCTCGTCGCCCGGCCGCGCAGCGAGGTGAGCCGCCGCTCCCCGGCCCCCACCACCTCGATGCGGTCGAGGCCGGGCACGTCGAACACGACACTGCCCGAGACGGTCATCCCGGGAGGCGTGAGACCCATGATCGCCAGGGCGGTCATGGACTTGCCCGACCCCGACTCCCCGATCAGGCCCAGCCGCTCGCCCGCGCCGAGCGTGAACGACACGTCCGAGACGAGGTCGCGGCCCTCGGCGCTGCGCACGTGCAGCCCCTCGACGGTGAGCAGGGTCACCTCGTCCTCCTCCGGGTCGGGTCGGCCACGTCGCGCACGCCGTCGGCGATGAGGTTGACGCCGACGACGAGCACGACGAGCAGGACGCCGGGGGCGATCACCCCCGCCGGGGCGATGAACACGCTCGCCTGGGCCTCCTGGAGCATCCGCCCCCAGGAGGCGTTCGGCGGCGGTGCGCCCAGGCCGAGATAGGACAGGCTGGCCTCCGCCAGGACGGCCAGGCCGAACTGCAGCGCGAGGTTGACCGACAGCGTCGGCCAGATGTTCGGCAGCACGTGTTCGACGATCACCCGGGGCCATGACGTCCCCGAGGTGCGCGAGGCCGTGATGAAGTCCTGGGCCAGGACTCGCTTGACCAGCACCCGGGTCAGCCGGGCCACGATCGCCGACATCGCCAGCCCGATCGCGATGATCGCCGAGCCGAGGGACGCCTCGCGCGCGGCGGTCACCAGCATGGCCAGCAGCACGGTCGGGAACGCGATGAGGATGTCGAGGAGGGCCGAGAGCGTGTCGTCGAGCCAGCGGGTGGCGAAACCGGCGGCGAGGCCGCCCGCGAGCCCCACGAGCCCGCCGATCAGCACCGAGCCCGCGCCCGCCTCCAGGGCTACCCGCGCGCCGATCATGAGCTGGGTGAGCAGGTCTCTGCCGAGCTTGTCGGTGCCGAGCAGGTGGGGCAGGCCCGGCGGCATCAGCCTGCCGCCCGTGGTGTCGTCCGGCGCGTACGGCAGCCAGAAGAACGACACGACGGCCACGGCGAGGACGAGACCGGCCAGGACGCAGCCGGCGATCAGCGTCGCCGACCGGGGGACACGGCGGGAGACACGGCCGGAGACACGGCCGGAGACACGGCGGGGGCCGGCGGTCATGCGCCGTCTCCCGAGAATCTCCCGCCGAGGGAGCGGCGCAGCCGCGGATCGATGAGCCGCTGCACGAGGTCGGCCGCGAACCCGATGACCAGCACCGCGAACGTGCTCACCACGAGGATCCCCTGGATGACCGGATAGTCATGCTGCGCGAAGCCCTTCACGAGCATGGTGCCGAGCCCGGGCAGCGCGAACACGCTCTCGACCACGACCGCGCCGAGGAAGGTGGTGGCGAGCTCGATGCCCAGGATCGAGACGACCGGCACCACCGCGTTGCGCAGGCCGTGCCGCCACATCGCCCCGATGAACGACGAGCCGAGCGCCCGCGCCGTACGCAGGTAGTCGCTGCCCAGCACGTCGAGGGTGGCCGACCGCACGTAGCGGATCAGCGAGGCCGACATGACCAGGGCGATCGTGACGACGGGCAGCGTCAGCGAGGTGAGCGCCTCGCCCGGGTCGGCCCAGTCGTCCTGGGGGAACCCTCCGGCCGGCAGCACGCCGAGATGGAGCGCGAACACCGTGATCAGCAGCATGCCGACCCAAAAGACGGGCACCGCGATGCCGAGCTGCGACAACGCGCTGAGCACCGAGCCATACCAGGTGCTCGCCCGGTAGGCCGCGACGAACCCGACCGGTACGGCGATCACGACGGCCAGCAGGAAGGACAGCAGCGTCAGCGGCACCGTCACGACCAGCCGGGCGGCGATCTCGGGGCCGACGGGAAGCGTGCTGACGAACGAGGAGCCGAGGTCGAGCCGCGACATCTCGCCGAGCCACGAGACGAACTGCTGGAGCAGCGGCCGGTCGGTCCCGATCGCGTGGCGGGCCGCCGCGACCTGCTCCGGGCTCGCCCCGACCGACAACAGCGCGTTGGCGGGGTCGCCCGGCAGCAGGCGCAGCAGCAGGAACAGCACCACGGCGGCCAGGAACAGCGAGACGACGAGGAACGCCGTCCGGCGCAGCAGATAGGCGATCATCAGCGCGCCACGGACGAGGGCATCAGCCCCGGCCGCCGCTCTTCTTGATGCCGTACGCGTAGAACTGGGAGTTCAGGCCGTTGACGGGGTAGCCCGACAGCGACGACGACGCCACGACGATCTGCGGGTAGAGGTAGAGCCAGTCGCTGGCCGCGTCGGCGGCGATCTGCTGGTTGACCTTCTTCAGCAGCTCGGTCTGCGCCTCGGCCGTGTCGGACTGCTCGGCCTCGTCGACCCACTTGGTGACCTGCGGGTTGTCGTAGCCCCAGTAGAAGTCGGGGTTGCCGTACCAGACCACGTCGCGGTCGTTGACGTGCTCCTGCAGCGTCGCCGCGAAGTCGTGGTTCTTGTAGACCTTGGTGTACCACTGGTCGGCCGTGATGACGTTGATGTTCACGGTGATCCCGACCTTGGCCAGCTCCGACTTCACGAACGTCGCGACCGTGGGGTGGGGGTCGTAGTTCGGCGTGTCGAGCGTGAAGGAGAAGCCGTTCGCGTAGCCCGCCTGGGCGAGCTCCTGCTTGGCCAGGTTCGGGTCGTACGGGTTGACCGAGGTGAGGTCCTCATACCAGGGGTCGGTGGGCGGCACCATCGAGCCGATCAGCGTGCCGTAGTCGCCCCAGATCGAGCTGAGCAGCTTCTTGTTGTCGATCGCCGAGGTGATCGCCTTGCGGACGAGCACCTTGTCGAACGGCGCCTTGCGGTCGTTGAACGCCAGCAGCAGCTTGGTCGTCGACTTGCCGTTGTTGATCTTGTAGTCGGCGTTGTTCTCGAAGTTCGCCAGCGCGTCGGGGCTCTGCTCGCTGGTGACGACGTCGACCGCCTTGGTCAGCAGCGCGTTGTTCAGCGCGGTCGCGTCGGTGAAGTAGTGGAACACGACCTGCTTGTTGGTCGCGGGGGTGCCCCAGTATCCGGGGAAGCGCTCAAGGGTGAGCGTGGAGCCGCGCTTCCACTCGCCCAGCGTGTAGGGACCGGTGCCGTCCTCGGTGGTCGTCAGGTTCTTGGCCTGGGAGTTGATGATCCACACGTAGCTGAGGTTGTAGACGAGCGAGATCGACTTGCTGGCGAGCTTCACCTTGACGGTGGTGTCGTCCGGCGTCTCGATGCTCTTGATCACCGTGAGGCTGCTCTTGCGGGCCGACTGGGAGTCGGGGCCGATGACCTTCTCGATGCTGTACTTGACGTCGGCCGAGGTGAGCGGCTTGCCCGAGTGGAACTTCACGCCGTCGCGCAGCGTGAAGGTGTAGGTGAGGCCGTCCTTGCTCACCGTGTGGTCCTTGGCCAGCAGGTCCTCGACCTTGCCGTCGTCGGTGAGCCGGAACAGGCCCTCGTAGACGTTGCCGTTGAACGCCTCCGTCACGCCCTGTCCGCCCCCGGCCGTGTTGTCGAGGTTCTGCGGCTCGTAGAGCGACCCGACCTCGATCGTCGCGTCCGGGTCGTACGCCGCCGTCGCCCCGGCGCCGCTCGTCGAGCCGGAGGACCCGGAAGACCCGGTAGACCCTGCGGACCCGGAGGAGCCCGATCCGCACCCGGTGAGGGCGAGCGCGAGCACGAGTGCGGCGCCGAGCAGCGACGTCGTCTTGCTGTTCACTGTTTCTCCTGGTCGGCGGCCATGCGGCCGCTTGGTGCTGTGAGTGAGAAGAAGGGGGGAGAAAGGGTGAGAGATCAGTGCGGCAGGAAGCCGTCACGGAAGACGGGGAGCTTCTCCCCCGCCTCGACGGGCACGTCCAACCGGTTCCGCGGCGGCGGCAGCGGACAGTTGTAGAAGGGCGAGAAGGCGCACGGCGGCGCGAAGGCGCGGTTGAAGTCCAGGACGACACGGCCGCCGGGCTCGGGCTCCACCGTCAGGAACCGCCCGCCGCCGTACGTCGCCGAGCCGTTGGTGCGGTCGCCCACGACGAGGAGCAGCGTGCCCTCGTCGTCGAAGGCGGCCAGGTTGTACGGCGTGCCGTCGAGCGTGAAGGTGATGTCGCCGGGCACGGCGTGATCGCGGGTGCCGCCGGCGTCCTTGAGGTGCTCGAAGGGCAGCAGGCGCGTGTCGGACACCGGGGTGAAGACGGCCTCGATCACCCATTCGGGAGCGAACGGGAAGACGTCGATGGTCTCGAAGTGCCGGATGGCGGGCGACTCCGCGTCCCACAGCCGGATGCCGTGCTCGGGCTCGCCGGTCGCGATGTGGGTCCGCTCGATCCGCGTCGCCGTGACGCTCGGCGGCCGGCCGGCGAGGGCCTTCTCAAGGGACACCTCTTCACCCGGCGCCGGCCACAGGGTCTCCACCAGGGCCAGGTTGCCCAGCGGGGCCCGTACGGCGGCCAGCCGCTCCGCCCGCCACGCCTCCCACCCGGCTCGGGCGGCTTCGATCGTGGCTGCGGAGGCGCGTGAAGACATAGTGGTAATGCTCATTCGGTAGATCAGCACCTTTGGTGATGTTTGAGCATTACCCTACATTCTAGGTAGGATTATGACCAATTGATCACTTCACCGTGGTGCGGGGGTCCCTCTCCCACTCGACGAACTGGCCGCTCTCGCCGAGCAGCGCGGTCGCCAGCCAGAGGAACACGCCGAAGTCGTCCACGATTCCCAGACCGAGCAGGAAGTCGGGGATCACGTCGATGGGCGAGACGATGTAGGCCACGGCCATGCCGAGCATGGCGAGCTTGCCCTTGGTCAGGCCCCGATACTCGCCCTTCACCGCGGCGCGGAGCATCCGGGGCATGGCCCGCAGCCGGGCCGAAAGGCCCGGCGAACCGGGCTTGGAGACCTCGCGGTAGGCGCGCCAGGTGGCCGCCGCACGTCCTGCCTTCGCCATGAGGACACCTCCAGGGGGTCACCTCTGCCCGCTTTGCCCTCCGGTTAACGTACGGCGACGGCCACCAGGTTCCGTCAGGCTTCCGGCGCGAGCGCGCGTACGGTCTCGGCGAGCGGGAGATCGCCGCCCGCCAGCGGGGCCAGCACGGGCGTGTCCAGCCCGGCGGCCACGTACTCGCGCACCCGGGCCCGGCAGGTCGCCGGGTCGCCGTGCACGACGAGGTCGTCCACCACCTCGTCGGGGATCGCCTTCAGCGCGGCCTTCCGGTCCCCGGCCGCCCACGCCTCCTGCATGGGCCCTAGCAGGTCTCCCCGGCCCAGCCACTCGTGGAACGCGGCGTACACCGGCACGGTCAGATAGGCGGCCAGCAGCCGGCGGCCGATCTCGCGGGCCTTCGCCGTGTCTTCGGTCACGACCACGAACAGCCGCGCGGTCAGCTCGGTCTCCGGGCCCAGCTCGGCCCGGACCTTCCGTACGTCCTGCGGCGACAGCCAGTTGGTGATCGCGCCGTCGGCCTCGCGGGCGGCCAGGCGGAGCATCCCGGGCCGCAGCGCGGCCAGCACGATCTTCGGCGGCGTCGCGGGGGCCTTCTCCAGCCGGAATCCCTTGACGGCGAAGGTCTCGTAGCTTTCGCCGACCTTCTCCCCGGCCAGCGCCGCCCGCAGGAAGCGCAGGGTGTCGCGGACCCGCGCGTACGGCTTGTCGAACTCGCCGGCGTTCCAGTTGCCCACGATGACCGGGGACGACGCGCCGATGCCCAGCACGAACCTGCCGGGGGCGAGATCCGCCAGCGTGGCCGCCGACATGGCCAGCAGGGCCGGGCCGCGGGTGTAGACGGGGACGATCGCGGTGCCCAGGCGCAGGGACGGCGCCCACTCGGCCGCCAGGGCCAGCGGGACGAACCCGTCCGTGCCGCCCACCTCGGCCGACCACGCGTCGGTGTAGCCCAGTGCGGGCAACTCGGCGACGAGCTCCTTCGACTCGACCGGCGTCTGCCCGAAGAACGGAATCGTCATGCCCCAGCGGTCCACGGCCACCCCTCTCACGGTTGTGACCCGACCATACCAACCGGACGGTATGGAGTCTCGGTCACGCCCGAAGTTCGTGCACCACCTCGATCACTTCTCTGGCCACGCCCTTGATGCCGGGCAGATGCGACAGGCCGACCAGCCGGTCGACGAGCGGGACGACGCGGTCGATGAGCCGATAGGTGCGGGCGCAGCCGGGCGAGTTGTCGTGGACCCAGAACAGCACGACCCCCATCCACAGCAGCCACAGCAGTTCGGGAAGCTCCTCGCGCAGCTCGTCGTCCATCCGTCCGGCCGATCCCTCGACCACCTCCCGATAGAGCGCGATGGCCGACTCGCGGGCGGGCGCCGACTCGGCGCTGAACGGGCTGAGGGGATTGCTGGGCTCCGCCGCGTGCTTGAAGAACTTCACCGCGAACTCGTGGTAGGGCTCGGAGATCCGCACCCATTCCCGCAGCACGCCGCCGAGCCGCCCGGCGAACGACCTCTCGGCGGCGAACACCTCACGGCAGGCCGCCTCGTGCGTTTCCTGCGCGCGGTCGTAGTACGCCTGGATCAGCTGTTCCTTGGACCTGAAGTAGTAGTAGGCGTTGCCCACCGACACGCCGGCCTCCGCGGCGATGGCACGCATGGTGGTCGCTTCGTACCCCCGATCCCTGAACAACCGGAGGGCCGTCTCGACGATCTGCTCCCGTGTACTCTCGGCCACGCTCGTCACTGTACGGCTCGGGCCCGTGTCAGGTCATGAACCGACAAGATGATCCACGAGTCGCGGCAAACCACGTCGTGGCAGCGGGCAGGCCCTTACCCATGTGTGGCATTGAAGATCTCAGCCCCCGTCGTCGATAGAGGAAACGAGGCACGTGGAAGTCCGCCCGTCATGGCGGGGGCTGGCCGGCATCGGCACCGCCGTACTGATCTGCCTGCCCATGCAGCACACCAAGGACCCCCTCCCCCCTCCGTCACCCCCGCCCACTCCGGACGTGAGGGTGGAGGTCAAGGGAGAGATCTCCCTCCCGCCACTGCTGGCCGGCACGTTCATCGCCACGGTGAAGACCTGGAACACGACGGCGGCGGACGAGCGGATCGGCCACGAACGGGCGGCCGGCCTGCTGCTCGACGCCGGGGTGCGCCGGAAGTCGACCGGAGGCTGCACCGACCGCCGCCGCCCCTATTGCACGTCGCTGGAGGCGATCCGGTACGGCACGCTGATGCGCACCATCGACCTGCGGCGCGACAGCGGCTGCCCGGTGACGGTCACCGGCGGCACCGAGACCGGGCACGCCGACGGCCGCTACAGCCACGGCAACGGCTACAAGGTGGACCTCGCGCACAACCGGTGCCTCGACGCGTACATCACCGGCGTCTATCGCTACTGGCGCACGCGCGCCGACGGCGCGGCGCTTTACCGCGCCGCGCCGTCTGACGCTGGAGCCGATATATGGGCCGACGAGCCGACCCACTGGGACGTGCTGTTCCGGTGACGACCTACGCGAACTCGGTCGCGACCAGCGCGGCGATCTCCGCGGTGTTCAGCGCGGCGCCCTTGCGCAGGTTGTCGCCGCACAGGAACAGGTCGAGCGTGTTCGGGAAGTCGATCGCCTGGCGGATCCGCCCGACGTACGTCGGGTCGGTGCCCACCACGTCCGCCGGCGTGGGGAACACGCCGTTCGCGGGGTCGTCGAGCACCACGACGGTCGGCGCGGCGTCGAGGATCGCCCGGGCGCCGTCGACCGTGACCTCCCGCTCGAACGTCGCGTGGACGGCCAGCGAGTGGGTGGTCACCACCGGGACGCGCACGCAGGTCGCCGAGACCTTCAGGTCGGGAATGCCGAGGATCTTGCGCGACTCGTTGCGGACCTTCAGCTCCTCGGAGCTCCAGCCGCCGTCCTTGAGCGAGCCCGCGAACGGCACCACGTTGAGCGCCAGCGGGGCCGGGAACGGCGAGCCGGCCAGGTCGGGCACGGCCTTGCGCACGTCGCCCGCCACGGTGCCCATCGTCCGGTCGCCCGCGACGGCCTCCAGCTCGGCGTACAGCCGCTCCGGCCCGGCCACCCCGGCGCCGGACACCGCCTGGTAGGAGGCGACGACCAGCTCGCGCAGGCCATACTCGCGGTGCAGGGCGCCCATCGCGGCCATCATCGACAGCGTGGTGCAGTTGGGGTTCGAGATGATCCCCTTGGGCCGGTTGCGGGCCTGCTCGGGGTTGCACTCGGGCACCACCAGCGGCACGTCCGGGTCCATCCGGAAGGCGCCGGAGTTGTCCACGGCCACCGCGCCGCGCGAGGCGGCGATCGGCGCCCACTCGGCGGAGACCTCGTCGGGCACGTCGAACATCGCGATGTCGACGCCGTCGAACGCCTCCGGCGACAGCGCCTGGACGACGACGTCCTCGCCGCGCACGCTCAGCACCTTGCCCGCCGACCGCGGCGAGGCGATCAGCCGGATCTCGCCGTACGCGTCGGACAGGTCGGTGCGGCCGGTCAGGATGTCGAGCATGACGGTGCCGACGGCACCGGTCGCGCCGACAACGGCAAGTGTGGGCTTGCGGCGGGAGGCCTCTGCCTGCTCGCTGCGCTCGCTCATCGTCCGGTACCTCCGTAGACAACGGCCTCGACCTGGTCGGCGTCGAGGTCGAACGCGCGGTGGGCGGCGGCGACCGCGGTGTCCACCTCGTTCTGTCCCACGACGACGGAGATGCGGATCTCCGAGGTCGAGATCATCTCGATGTTCACCCCGGCGTCGGCCAGCGCGCCGAAGAACTTGGCGGTGACACCCGGGTGCGAGCGCATGCCCGCACCGATCAGGGAGACCTTGCCGATCTGGTCGTCGTACAGCAGCGACTCGAAGGCGACCTGGTTCTGGATCTTCTTCAACGCCGTGAGGGCCGTCTGGCTGTCGTTGGCCGGGAGCGTGAAGGAGATGTCGGTGCGACCGGTCGCCGCGGCCGACACGTTCTGGACGATCATGTCGATGTTGATCTCGGCGTCCGCCAGCGTGCGGAAGATCGCGGCCGCCTCGCCGACCTTGTCGGGCACCCCGACCACAGTGATCTTGGCCTCGCTCCGGTCGTGCGCGACCCCGGAGATGATGGGCTGCTCCACTTCGGTTCCTTCGCTGTAGGGGTCGGAGACGACCCAGGTGCCTTCCCTCGTGCTGAACGAGCTTCTGACGTGGATGGGCAGGTCGAACCTGCGGGCGTACTCCACGCAGCGCAGATGCAGGATCTTCGCGCCGCAGGCGGCCATCTCCATGGCCTCCTCGTAGGAGATCCGCGGGATCTGCCGTGCCGTACGGACGATGCGGGGATCGGCGGTGTAGATGCCGTCCACGTCGGTGTAGATCTCGCAGACGTCCGCGCCGAGCGCCGCCGCGAGCGCGACGGCCGTGGTGTCCGACCCGCCCCGGCCCAGCGTCGTGATGTCCTTGCTGTCCTGGGAGACGCCCTGGAACCCGGCCACGATCGCGATCTGGCCGGAGGCCACGGCCTCCTGGATGCGGCCCGGCGTCACGTCGATGATGCGCGCCTTGCCGTGCGTCGAGTCGGTGATCACGCCGGCCTGCGACCCGGTGAAGCTGCGCGCCTCGTGACCGAGGTTGGCGATCGCCATCGCGAGCAGCGCCATCGAGATCCGCTCACCCGAGGTCAGCAGCATGTCGAGCTCGCGGCCGGGCGGCAGCGGCGACACCTGCTGGGCGAGGTCGAGCAGCTCGTCGGTCGTGTCGCCCATCGCGGAGACCACCACCACGACGTCGTTGCCCGCTTTTTTCGTCGCGACGATCCGCTGGGCGACCCGCTTGATGCAGGACGCGTCGGCTACGGAGGAACCACCGTACTTTTGCACAACGAGCGCCACTGGAATCTCCAACGAATCAGGACGTGGAGCTCACAGTGTACTTGGACGTCCCAAACTGAGACCGGCACCGACCAGCATGTGGACGCCCCGCCGTCCGGTCAGACCGTGGTGCCCTCTTCCACCACGTCGAGCCGGGTGTGCGCGACCAGCGCCTGCAGCGCCCGCAGCGCCGCGCCCGCGTGGTTGCCCCAGGTGTTGAAGTAGGAGTACTGCCACCACCACAGCGCCTCAAGCGGACGGCCCGCCTGGTAGTGCCGCAGCCCGTGGATCAGGTCGGCCGCCACCGCCGCGAGGTCGTCCGACAGCCGGTAGGGCGTGACCACGGTGTCCTTGTAGGGGTCGAACACCTCGGCATAGTCGTCCACCGGGGCGAGGCGGGCGGCGAGAGCCGTACGGAGGGGATCGATGTCGGGGTCCTCGCTCAGCGCGGGCTCGACGTTGCCCTGGAGGATCACGTCCTGGGCGGCCCCGAGCTGGGTGCCCGCGAGGCTGACCTGGGCCACTTCCACCAGGAGGAGCGGCAGCGTCGCGTCGCCGCCCTCACCGCCGGCCAGGCGGGTGAGGCCGTCGATGAAGTTCTGCGCGTGTCCGGCGACGCGTGCGGCCAGGTCGTTCCACTCGTCAGACATCCAGCAGCCTCCGTCCTTCGAAAGCGCGGCCCAGAGTGACCTCGTCGGCGTACTCGAGATCACCGCCCACAGGCAGACCGCTGGCCAGTCGGGTCACTTTCAATCCCAGGGGCTTGACGAGCCTGGCCAGGTAGGTGGCCGTCGCCTCGCCCTCGAGGTTCGGGTCGGTCGCGAGGATGAGCTCGGTCACCTGGCCGTCGGCCAGCCGGGTCATCAGCTCGCGGATCTTCAGGTCGTCCGGGCCGACGCCGTCGATCGGGCTGATCGCCCCGCCGAGCACGTGGTAACGACCACGGAACTCGCGGGTCCGCTCGATCGCCACCACGTCCTTCGACTCTTCGACCACGCAGATGACGTGCGGGTCACGCCGCGCGTCGCGGCAGATCCGGCACTGCTCCTCTTCGGCCACGTTTCCGCACACGCGGCAGAAGCGCACCTTCTCCTTCACTTCGAGCAGCGCGTGCGCGAGCCGCTTGACGTCGGCCGGATCGGCCGCGAGGAGGTGGAACGCGATCCGCTGCGCGCTCTTGGGACCGACGCCGGGCAGCAGCCCGAGCTCGTCGATCAGGTTCTGGACGACCCCTTCGTACATGCTCTAGAACCCCGGCAGCTGGCCGCCGAGGCCGCCCCCGAGTCCCTGCGCGAGCGGGCCGAGCTTCTCCTGCTGCAGTTCCCCCGCGGCGCGTACGGCGTCCCGCACGGCGGCGAGCACGAGGTCCGCGATCGTCTGCGCGGTCTCCTCCGGGTCGCTCGCGTCGATGGCCAGCGGGCTGATCTCGAGGTCGAGAAGCTCTCCGCTGCCGTTGACGGTGGCGACGACCAGGCCGCCTCCGGCACTGCCCTCGACCTCGGCGTCGCTGAGCTCCTGCTGCGCGGTGACGAGCTGCTGCTGCATCAGCTGAGCCTGCTCCAGCAACTGCTGGAGGTTGACATCCCCTGGGTTCACGATGGTTGCGCTCCTCAGCGTCCAGCGACGTGTTCGTCGCGACCGAGCCTACGGCGTCCGCCCCCGTTTCCGCACCGGCGTGCGTACGTGTTCCGCGCCGGGTCGCGGGCGGGCGGACACCGGTTACCCCACCAGTCTCCGTCCATGCGGCCGCCGTTCTTCAGGCAGGGACGGCGCTCAGGAGTGGTCGATCTCCTCGATGATGCGGCCGCCCAGCTCGCGCTGGATCAGGGCCATGCCCGACAGCTCGCTGACGTCCGCGTCGTCGTCGTTGAGCGGGTCCACGTCGTCGTCCGGACGGGAGGATCCGCTCTTGCCACGGCCGGGCACCGTCTCCGGCCAGGCCTGTCGGGGGCCGGTCTGGGCGGCGGCCCTGGCCGCCGAGCGCGCCGCGGCCAGCCCGGGGCTCGGCGCGGACCGCGGCGCCGGACCCGAGGCCGAGGACGGCGACGGCGCGTCGTAGTCGTCGGACGGCGCGTCGGGCCACGTCTCGTCGGTCGTGCCCGCGGGCGACGCCGCGGGTGCGGCGGCCTTCCGCTCCGGAGCCGGGGCGGCCTTGGGAGCGGCGGCCGGCACGGGCGCGGGAGCCGCCGCGGCGGGCGGGGCGGTGGGTGCCGTTGGCGCGGGAGACGGCGCAGGGGACGGCGCAGGAGACGGGGCGGGCGGCTGCGGACCGGACGGCCCGCGCGTGGCGGGACCGTCCGGGCCGGGGCCCGAACCGCCGACGACGACGTCGACGCGCCAGGTGCCGCCGAGCACGTCGCCGAGCGCGGCGGCCACCACCTCGTCGCGCTTGCCCTTGAGGAAGCCCTGCACGTCGCCCGGCTTCTCGAAGCCGACGGTCACGACGTTGCCCTCGACGCCGAGCAGCCTGCCCTGCGCGTTGAGGATCATCCAGGCCACCCGCTGGCGGTTCTTGATCGCTTCGAGCACCTGGGGCCAGGCCTGCTGCACCGGCCCGCCGCCCACGGCGGGGGCCTGGGCCTGCTGCGCCTGTGGAGGCGGCGTCGCCGCCCCGGCGCCGGGCCGTACGGGGGTCGGCCAGTCGTCGGCCGCCGGAGCCGGTGCCGAGGTAGGAGCCGGTGCGGCGGGCGCGGGCGGTGGAGCAACGGGAGCCTGCGGAGCCGTGGACGCCGGTGGCACTGTGGACACCGGTGGCACTGTGGACACCGGTGGCACTGTGGACGCCGGAGGCACTGTGGACGCCGGAGGCACTGTGGACGCCGGAGGCACTGCGGGCATCGGCGGCGCGATGGTGTGGGTCCCGGCCGCGACCCCGCGTTCCAGCCGTTCGAGCCGGGTCAGCAGCGCCGCCTCGCCCTGGTCGGCGCCGGGCAGCAGCACGCGGGCGCACATCAGCTCCAGCAGCAGCCGGGGGGAGGTAGCGCCGCGCATCTCGGTCAGCCCGGCGTTGAACACCTCGGCCGCCCGGGTCAGCTCGGCGGGGCCCATCGACGCCGCCTGCGCCTGCAGGCGCTCCAGCTCGTCGGCCGGCCGGTCGAGCAGGCCGCTGCCCGCCGCCTCGGGGACGTTGGAGAGGATCACCAGGTCACGGAAGCGTTCGAGCAGGTCCGTGGCGAAGCGGCGCGGGTCGTGACCGCCCTCGATCACCCGGTGCACGGCCTGGAACACGGCCGCGCCGTCCCGCTTGGCGAACGCGTCGACCACCTCGTCCAGCAGGTCGCCGTCGGTGTAGCCGAGCAGGGACACCGCCCGCTGATAGGTGATGCCGGACTCGTCGGCGCCCGCGAGAAGCTGGTCGAGGATCGACAGGGTGTCCCGGGCCGATCCCGCGCCCGCCCGTACGACCAGCGGTAACGCGGCCGGCTCGTACGGCACCGATTCGGAGTCGAGGATCTCCTCCATGAGGCGGCGCAGGGTCGCGGGCGGCATCAGCCGGAAGGGGTAGTGGTGGGTGCGGGACTTGATCGTCCCGATGACCTTCTCCGGCTCGGTGGTCGCGAAGACGAACTTGAGGTGCGGCGGCGGCTCCTCCACCAGCTTCAGCAGCGCGTTGAAGCCCTCACGGGTGACCATGTGGGCCTCGTCGATGATGTAGATCTTGTAGCGCGCCGAGACGGGAGCGAAGAAGGCCCGCTCACGCAGGTCGCGGGCGTCGTCCACACCGCCGTGCGACGCCGCGTCGATCTCGATGACGTCGAGGTGGCCGGGCCCGGTGGGGGCCAGCGCGACGCACGACTCGCACTCCCCGCAGGGGTCGGGCGTGGGGCCCTTCTCGCAGTTCAGCGACCGGGCGAGGATGCGGGCGCTGGAGGTCTTGCCGCAGCCGCGCGGGCCGCTGAAGAGATAGGCGTGGTGAATCCGGCCGCTGCGCAACGCCTGGCGCAACGGGTCGGTGACGTGCTCCTGCCCCTTGACCTCGGCGAATGTCCCTGGCCTGTACTTGCGGTACAGCGCAAGACTCATGCCGCCTCCTCGGAGGGTCGACCCGGCCGGAGTACCCCGCTAACGGAGAGACCCCTCGCACACCCGCCAGAGCCCGCTTATCCTTGCTGCCTTCCGGCCCTGGGGAGGTTCACAGGATGACGCCGCGCGAGGGGTCCGTTGCACAGTCTAGCCACTCGGCGGCCGTGCGCGGGCCGTCGAGACAACAGTCGAAACCACGCCGGAAAGTGGGCTAAGCTGTCCGACGGAGGATTCGCCTAGTTGGCCTAGGGCGCACGCTTGGAAAGCGTGTTGGGGGCAACCCCTCAGGAGTTCGAATCTCCTATCCTCCGCGCAGTTGGTTGAGCAGCAAAACGCGAAAGGCCCGGTCGATCCAGCCGGGCCTTTCGCGTATCCGGGATTCACCAGGGGATCGGCCCGGCGTCGTCGAAGAGTCCGCCGGTCGGGCCGTCGTCGGGCAGGGTCGCCAGCTTGATCGCGATCGCCGCGCCCTGTTCTGGCGTACGGACGCCGCGGAAGCCGTTCAGGTCGGTCGCGCAGAAGCCCGGGCAGCCGAGGTTGATCAGGATGTTCGTGTCGCTCAGCTCCTTGGCGTACTGCACGGTGACGGCGTTGAGGAACGTCTTCGAGGGCGCGTAGGCCGCGGAGATCGGGCCCGTTTCGGCGCCCGGAGCGCTCTGCCGGGTCAGCGAGCCGACGGTGCTGGACATGTTCACGATCCGCGGGGATGCCGAGCGGCGCAGCAGCGGCAACATCGCGTTGGTGACGCGGATGACGCCGATCACGTTGGTCTCCACGACCGCCCGCATCGTGGCGGGGTCCACCGTGGTGGGCGTCTGCGGCATGCCCCCGGTGACCGCCGCGTTGTTGACGAGCACGTCGAGACGTCCCGCGCGCTCCTCGATCAACTCGGCGGCGGCGGCCACGCTCGCGTCGTCGGTCACGTCGAGCGGCACGCCGAACGCGTCGACCCCCGCCGAGCGCAGCTTCTCCACCGCGGACTCGCGACGCTCGTCGTCCCGGGCGCCGACGCCGACACTCCAGCCGAGGGCGCCGAGGCCGGCCGCGATCTCGAATCCGATCCCCTTGTTCGCGCCGGTGACCAGCGCGATCGTCTGTTCGCTCATGCGTCTCATCCTGGGCGCGACCCCGCCGGAACCTCCAACACCGTTTGGTCCACCATCGATACCTCGCGGGTATCGATCCCGTGCTCCCCGGAGATAGCGTGGCGGCATGGAGACGCGGGAGCTGCGGTATTTCGTCACCGTCGCCGAGGAGCTGCACTTCGGACGGGCCGCGCAACGGCTCGGGATCGCGCAGCCGCCGCTGTCACGGGCGATCGGCCGGCTCGAACGGCGGCTCGGCGTGGCGCTGTTCGAGCGCACGAGCCGCTCGGTCGCGCTGACCGAGGCCGGGTCGGTGCTGCTGCAGGAGGGCAGGGCGGCCCTCGACGCGGTCGAGGCCGCCGAGCGCCGCACCCGCCGCACCGCGCTCGCCGCGACCGGCAGCCCCGGCCTGGTCCTCGTCACGAAGGCCGGTGCGGCCGGCGAGCTGCTGCCCAAGCTGCTCGACGCGTACGCCGCCGAGCCCGGCGCGGTCGCGGTCGACGTGCTGTTGTGCGGCATCGGCGAGCAGGAGCGGCTGCTGCGCGACGGGCGGGCCGACGTGGCGCTGCTGCACCGGCCGTTCGACTCGGCGTCGGGATTCGACACCGAGGAGCTGCGTACGGAGGGGCAGGTGGCCGTCCTGCCGGCCGGGCATCCCCTGGCCGGCAGGACGCACGTGCTGATGGCCGACGTCACCGCCCTGCCCGGACTGCCGATGCCGCGCTGGCCCAACCTCGACGGCACCTACCCGGACGGTCCCGGTCCGCAGGTCCGCGACCACGCGCAGCTGCTCCAGCTGATCGCGCTCGGCCGGGCCGCGGCGGTGTTGCCGGAGTCGACGCGGGCCTATCTGCACCCCGACCTCGCCGCGGTGCCCGTTCTGGACGCCCCGGAGGTGACGACGCTGATCGCGTGGCCGCCGCACAGCCGCTCGCAGGCCGTCGCCGGCCTGGTCCGGGCCGCCACCCGTCTCTAGATCGTGTCCCCCTAGGGTGGGCCGCATGGAACTGATCGACTTCCCGGCGAGTCCGCGTGCGGGAGACCTCGACGTCCGGTGGATCCACGGCTCGGAGTCGGCCAAGCACAACACCGACCCCGACATCCAGGTGCACCGCTACGACGAGCACACGTACGTCCTGCGCCAGAACAAGGCGATCAACTACGAGGCGCCCTTCATGTTCCTGATGTTCGGGAACACCCGGGCGCTCCTGCTCGACACCGGCGCGACCGCCTCACCCGCGTACTTCCCGCTGCGCCGGACGGTGGACGAGATCGTGGACCGCTGGCTGGCCGATCACCCCCGCGAGGACTACGGGCTCGTCGTCGCCCACACGCACGGCCACGGCGACCACATCGCGGGCGACGGCCAGTTTCGCGACCGCCCGCACACGGTGATCGTGGACCCCGCGCCGGAGCGCGTACGCGAGTTCTTCGGCCTCGGCGACGATCTCGACGTGCCCGGGTCCGTCGACCTGGGCGGCCGCGTCCTGGACGCGGTGGCGAGCCCCGGGCACCACAAGGCGGCGGTGACCTTCTACGACCGCGCCACCGGCCTGCTGCTGACCGGTGACACCGTCTATCCCGGGCGGCTGTACGTCGCCGACTGGCCGGCGTTCGAGCAGACCATCGACCGCCTGGTGAAGTTCGCCGAATCCCGCCCCGTCACCCACGTGCTCGGCTGCCACATCGAGATGACCACCACGCCGGGCGAGGACTACCCGATCCGCACCACCTATCAGCCCGACGAGCCGCCGCTCCAGATGACGGTGGAGCACCTGCGGCGGATCCGCGACGCGGTGGCGGAGATCGGCGGACGGCCCGGCGTGCACGTCTATCCCGAGTTCATCGTCTACGCGTAGCGCTCAGATCCAGGAACGCAGCAGCATGCGGCTCAGCCAGGCGTCGTACGGCATGGGCACGGCGGTGAGCACGGGCGACAGCCACCAGAAGTTCACCAGCGCGAGCAGCGTGAACGCGCCCACCACCGCCGCCCCCGTGGAGCGCCGCGCGGCCGGCGCGCCCGGCGGCCCGAGGACGAGCCCGCATGCCAGCACGATCGCGAGGACCATGAACGGCACCGCCGGGAGGGCGTAGAACAGGTACATCGTGCGGTCGTCGGCCAGCGCGAAGTAGAACCACGGCAGCCATCCCGCGCCGTAGGCGAGCAGGACGGCGCCCGCCCGCCAGTCGCGGGTCGCCAGATACCACGCCGCCATCGCGACCAGCGCGAGCAGCCCGCCGTACCAGATCACCGGGGTGCCGGTCCCGAGGATCTCCTGCGAGCAGGAGGCGGCGCCGCACGTGCCGTCGGGCGACCGGTAGAAGAACGCGACCGGCCGCAGCAGCAGCGGCCAGGTCCACGGGTCCGACTGGTAGTCGTGGTGGGTGCTCAGCCCCTGGTGGAAGCCGAACACCTGGCTCTGGTAGTCCGCCAGCGAGCGGAGCGAGTCGAAGACGAAGTAGACCCAGCCGTTCGAGGTCGCGCGGTCCCAGTTGCGGCCCCATCCCCCGGCCGAGGCGAACCACCCGGCGAACGACGCGACGTACACGGCGACCGGCACGGCGCCGAGCCAGGCGAGGCCGAGCGGCCAGTCGAGGCGGGCCGCTTGCCGGTAGGGCCGGGACAGGCCGACGGCACGCCGTGCCCCGCAGTCCCAGACGAGCGTCATGACCGCGAACGCCACGACGAACAGCAGGCCGGTCCACTTGGTCGCCGACGCCGCGCCCAGGCACACCCCGGCCGCCAGCCGCCAGGGCCGCGGGCCGAGCCGGGGCGGAGGCCCGTGCAGGTCGGAGGTGCGATACCACTCCGTCAGGCGGGTGCGGGCCGCGTCTCGGTCGGCGACCAGGCAGGCGAAGCCCGCGAGCACCCAGAACATGAGGAAGATGTCGAGCAGCGCGGAGCGCGACAGCACGAGGTGCAGGCCGTCGAGGGCCAGCAGCAGCCCGGCGAGGCAGCCGAGGAGGGTCGAACGGGTCATCCGGCGGGCGGTCCGCGCCAGGACCAGCACGCTGAGCGTGCCCGCGAGCGCGGCGACGAACCGCCACCCGAACGGCGTGACGCCGAAAAGCCACTCGCCCGCCCCGATGAGCCATTTGCCGAGCGGGGGGTGGGCGACGTACGCGGCACACTCCTCGACCGTCCCGCACGCCTTGAACACGTCCGTGTCCCCGCGTACGAACGCCTGGTCGGCCCCGTCGGCGAACTGCCGCTCGACCCCGAACCTGATCAGCGAGTAGGCGTCCTTGGCGTAGTAGAGCTCGTCGAAGACGAAGGCGTGCGGAACATCGAGGCGATAGAAGCGGAGAAATCCCCCGAAAGCGGCCACGGCCAGCGGGCCGAACCACCCCCGCCCGCCCGGCATCGGCGGAACCAGCCGGGGTAAGGCGGTCAGAGGCACGCGGTGATCCTAACCCGGCAAAACCCGAAGATCAGGGCAAGACGGATCCGGCATGGCGGCCGCCTCGCATGATCACGCTTATCCAGGGCAGTAGCCCCGCCAAGCCACCACTCCATCAGGAGCGTCGCAGATGGATTTCGATGACCGAGCGCAACTCGACGCCTCGCAGGTCGAGGACGTCGGCCGTGGAGGAGGGTTACGCGGCGGGGGTCTGGCCGTCGGCGGCGGAGCCGCCGGCATCATCGCCCTCATCCTGGCCCTGATCTTCGGCGTCAACCCCGGCGACATCACGGGCCGCGACGAGCCCACCGGCCTGCAGCCGACCAGCGACCTGAGCGCGCAGTGCAAGACCGGCGCCGACGCCGACCAGTCGGAGAAGTGCCGGGTCGTGGGCGTCGTCAACAGCATCCAGAAATACTGGGGCGAGCAGATCGACGGCTATTCCGGCGCGAAGACCACGCTGTTCTCCGGCGGGGTGCAGACCGGCTGCGGCGCCGCGGACTCCTCCGTCGGCCCCTTCTACTGCCCCGCCGACAAGCACGTCTATCTCGACCTTTCGTTCTTCGACGAGCTCCAGTCGCGGTTCGGGGCCAAGGGCGGCCCGTTCGCCCAGGCGTACGTGATCGCCCACGAGTACGGCCACCACGTGCAGGACCTGCTCGGCACGATGAACCGGGCCGGCCAGGACCAGGGCGCGCAGAGCGGCTCGGTGCGGCTCGAACTCCAGGCCGACTGCTACGCCGGCGTGTGGGCCAAGAACGCCGTGGACACCGGCTTCTACGCCAAGCCGTTCACCGACGCCGACATCCAGGAGGCGCTCGACGCCGCCGCGGCGGTGGGCGACGACCACATCCAGGAGCAGATGCAGGGCAGGGTCAACCCGGACGCGTTCACCCACGGCACCTCCGCCCAGCGGCAGAAGTGGTTCACGAACGGCTACGCGTCGGGCGACCCGGCGCGCTGCGACACCTTCTCCGGGGGCATCTGAGACCGTGAAAAGGGCCTCGGGCGCGAACCTTTGCGTCGTTCTCCTAAACTACATACCGTGATCTTTAAGTTGGTCGGCGACGGACGGCCCTATCCCGAGCACGGACTGTCGTCCCGCGAGTGGGCGCAGATCCCGCCCCGGCAGGTCCGGCTCGACACTCTGATCACCACGAAAGCGGTGCTCGACCTGCACTCGTTGCTGGCCAAGGACTCGACCTTCTACGGCGACCTGTTCCCCCACGTGGTGCAGTGGAAGGGCGAGCTCTACCTGGAAGACGGCCTGCACCGCGCCCTGCGCGCCGCCCTCCACCAGCGCTCGGTGCTGCACGCCCGCGTGCTGGAGGTCCAGGACTAGGGCGCTTCCCGGGCGAGATCCACTGTCCGGCTGCTTCGGTAGCCTGACGGTCATTTAGTTTGACCTGCCCTCGAAAGAAGGGAGCCGGACAGTGCCCGACGACGCCGGACTCCACGCCCTCCGCGAGGCGGCTCGGCTGTCTCCCGACAACCTTCCCCTGCGACGCCACCTCGCCGAGCAGCTTCTGACCAAGGGCTACCTCGCCGAGGCCGAAACCGAGTTCCGCGCCGCCCTCGTGCTGGCGCCCCAGGACCCGGACGTCATCACCGGTCTCGCGGAGGCCTTCGTACGGCAGAGCGCGTACGGCGCCGCGCTGTCGGTGCTGGAACCGCTCCTCGCGGATCCCGGGCACGCGCCGCGCGCCGGGCTGCTCGCCGCGAGGGCGCTGCTGGGCGAGGGCGACGTGGCCGGGGCGGCGCGCCGGTATCACGACGCGGTCGCCCGTGATCCCTCGCTGGCCGACCCCGGCCTCGCCGAGCGACTGACGCCCCAGCCCCAGCCCGTCACACCCGCCCCGCCGTACGCGCCGGAAACGCCCCTTAACCGCGCAGAGGACCCCGACGACGCCGAGGCCGAGCGCTCGGGCGTCACGTTCGCCGACGTGGCCGGCATGGAGGCGGTCAAGGAGTCGCTGCGGGTGAAGCTCCTGCTCCCCCTCCAGCAGCCCGAGCTGTTCGCCGCGTTCGGCAAGCGGGCGGGCGGCGGCGTGCTGCTGTACGGCCCTCCGGGCGCGGGCAAGACCCACCTGGCCAGGGCCGCGGCCGGCGAGCTCGGCGCGGCGTTCATCAGCGTCGGGCTGGCCGACATCCTCGACATGTACATCGGCTCCAGCGAGCGCAACCTGCGGGCCACGTTCGAGATGGCCCGCCGCCACCGGCCGTGCGTGCTCTTCTTCGACGAGGTGGACGCGCTGGCCGCGCGCCGGTCCGACATGCGGCAGGCGCACACCCGGCAGCTGGTCAACCAGTTCCTGGCCGAGCTCGACGGCGTGGAGGAGCACGCCAACGAGGGCGTCCTGGTGCTGGCGGCCACCAACGCGCCCTGGTACATCGACGCGGCCTTCCGGCGTCCCGGGCGGTTCGACCAGATGGTGTTCGTGCCCCCGCCCGACGCCTCGGCGCGCGCCGCCATCCTGCGCATCCTGTGCCGCGACAAGCCGCTCGCCGAGATGGATTACGACGCGGTGGCGAAGGTCACGGACGGCTTCGTCGGCGCGGACCTCAAGGGCGTGGTCGACCGCGCGGTGGAGACCAAGCTGCGCCAGTCGATCAGCGCGGGCCGTCCCCTCCCGCTGACGACGAACGACCTGCTCACCGTGGCCCAGGCGACGCGGCCGACGGCCGTGAAGGAGTGGCTGGGCACCGCACGCAACTACGTGCTGCACGCCAACGACTCCGGCGCGTGGGACGAGCTGATGCCCTGGATCGACGGCAAGACCGGCAAGACCGGCATGACGGGCATGAAGGGCATGAAGGGCAGATGGTGACCGCCGCACCGCTGGAGCGGGCGCGGACACTGCTGGAGCTGAACCGTCCCGCGGAGGCCGAGCGGGAGCTGCGGGGCCTGCTCGCCGAGGAGCCCCAGAACGTCAGCGGGCACGCCTTCCTCGCGGTGGCGCTGGCGCGGCAGCGCAGGCCGGCCGAGGCGATCGGCGAGGCCGCGGAAGCCGTACGGCTCGCGCCGGACCACTGGTTCCCGCACTACGTGGCCGGTCAGGCGTACTACCGTGCGGGCCTGCCCGGGGAGGCCGCCGAGGCGACACGGGCGTGCCTGGAGCTCGCCCCCGAGCATGCCCCGGCCTGGGAGCTGCTGGCCCGGGTGCACGTCGACGCCGCGCAGTGGCCGCAGGCCGCCGACGCGGCACGCCACGGGCTCGCCCTCGCACCCGAGGACGCCGACCTGGCCGGCCTGCTCGCGGTGGCCCTCACCATGCTCGGCGACGCCGCCGGAGCCAAGGAGGCCGCCGCGAGGGCCGTGGGGCTCGATCCCGAGAGCGCCCTGGCCCACCTGGCGTACGGACGGGCGCAGCTCGCCTTCGGCTCACCCGGCGAGGCCGCCCGCGCGTTCCGCGAGGTGCTCCGCCTGTCTCCGGGGTTCGACCAGGCCAGGGATCTCCTGGTGATGGCGCTCAAGCAGCGCAACCCCGTCTATCGTCTGCTCGCGCGACTGCGCGGCACGTTCTTCGGCGGATGGCGGATGCTGCTCCTGCTGCCCGTCGCGCCCCCGGTCATCGCCCTGTTCGTCCTCATCGCGCTCCTGCACTGGGCGGCCTGGGTGGCCGAGGCGGTCACCACGCTGCGCCTGGCCCGCGCCAGGGCCACCCGGCTGCTCTTCGAGGGCGCGGAGGCGCGCATGGCCCTCGTGTGCTGCTGCCTGCCTGTCGTGGGCGCGGCGCTGCTCGTCACGGGCGTGGCGACCACCCAGGAGGCGGTGGGCACGGGCGGCGCGGCGATCATGGCGCTGGTCACCCCCGTGCAGGAGGCGGCGCACACGAGCGCGCCCCGGGGCCGGGCCCTCCTGTACGGCTGGGCGATCCTTCTGGGACTGGCCGCCGCCCTGGCGATGCTCCTGTCCTCCACCTCCGGCGCGCTGCTCACCGCCTACGCCGCGCTGGCCGGCATCTGGATCGCGGCCGGCGTACGGCGCCTGACCACCCCCCGGCCGAGCGCCCTCTGAACGCACGAGAGCCGCCGACCTGATCACGCAGGTCAGCGGCTCTTCGGTGGCGGTGGAGGTGGGATTTGAACCCACGGTAGGTTGCCCTACACACGCTTTCGAGGCGTGCGCCCTCGGCCACTAGGCGACTCCACCGCGCAGCAGCTTACCGGACGAACACCACTGCGCGTGCATCCGTTTTCTTCCGCCCGCCGGATCAGGCGCGGCGGTCCGAAAAGAACTCGGTCAGCACGGCCGCGCACTCGCCCGCGAGCACGCCCATGACCACCTCGGGACGGTGGTTGAGCCTGCGGTCCCGCAGCACGTCCCACAGCGATCCGGCGGCCCCGGCCTTCTCGTCCACCGCGCCGTACACGACGCGGTCCACCCGGGCGAGGACGGCGGCTCCGGCGCACATCGTGCAGGGTTCCAGGGTCACGACGAGCGTGCAGCCCGTCAGCCGCCAGTCGCCGGTCCGCGCCGCGGCCGCGCGCAGGGCGAGCACCTCGGCGTGGGCCGTGGGGTCGGCGCTCGCCTCGCGGTCGTTGCCCGCCACCGCGAGCACCTCTCCCGGCTCCCCGGAGCCGGGCCGCTGCGGGCCCAGCACGACGGCGCCGACCGGCACCTCGCCGCGCCCGCCCGCCCGTACGGCCTCCGCGAGCGCCAGCCGCATGGCGGCCTCGTACGCGCCGGGCGGCGAGGCGGTCACCGCAGCCGGTCGAGCTCGTCGGCGAAGCCGAGCCGTTCGGCGATGAGGGAGAGGATGTCGGCGGGCAGCACGCCCTCTTCCATGCTGAGCTCCACGAGCTCCTCCGCGCTCAGCGAGAAGTCGGCGAGCAGCTCCAGGTCGCCGACCGGGCGGATGCCGAGGTCGGGCGCGTCCTTGTCGACCACGACGCCGGCCAGCTCGGCGAAGATCTCGCCCAGGGGGTCGTTCTGCACGGCGTGCGCGTCGGAGATGAACACCCGGGGGTCGAGGTCGTCCTCATAACGGATGATCGCGAACCACTCGTCCTCGACCTCCACGCACAGCAGCGCGAGCTCCTCGCCGCTGAGCCCGAGGGCCTCCTGCAGGGCGTCGCTCAGGTCGTCGGCGATCTCGGCCTCGCCGAGATCGACCTCGGCACCGGCCCAGCGGCCGTCGATGCGGGCGAAACCGGCGGAGAAAAGGTTGGATCTGGAGGGCATTGCCGTCTCCCCAGGTCAGCCGATGGCGGCGTCGACGGCGCGTTCGAATGGCTGGGAGAAGCCCAGCCGCGCGGCGATGCTGGACAGGACCTCATCGGGCAGCAGATCGAGGTCGCCGGACAGCGCGCCCAGCTCCATCTCGTCGAGCCCGAGGTCGGCGAAGATGGACAGGTCCCCGGCGGGAAGGACGCTGTCGAGCTCCTCCTCCTCGGGGACGGGCACGTCGAGGTATTCGAGCACCTGCTGCGCAAGCGGCCACTCCCAGGCGGCCGTGATGTCCGAGAGGAAGACGTCCACCTGCTCGCCGAAGACCCGTAACGCCACGAAGAAGTCATCCCCTACGGCGACCATGCCAATCGTGGTTCCCATGCTGGGGGTCTGGCGGAGGGCGTGGATGAGGCCGTCCAGGTCGGAGGTCAGCGCCACCGGGAGCATCTCCGCTTCCCAGTGGTCCTCCTCGCGATAGACAACGATGGCGAAGTCAAGAGTGTCCACGTCTGTCATCGTCTTCCCCACCGCACGGTCTTCACGCAGGCAATGGTCGCAGAATCGGAGTCGCACCGTATGGCGCTCGCTCCAAATCGTGATCAAAGACTCAGCCGGCGTCGAGGCTTTGCCCAGGAGACGGTAACTTCTGTTCCCATGGAGACCCTCGTCGTCGACCACCCGCTCGTCGCACACAAGCTCACCACCCTCCGCGACGTGCGGACCGACTCGCCGACGTTCCGCCGTCTGGCCGACGAGCTGGTCACGCTGCTCGCCTACGAGGCCACCAGAGACGTCCGGGTCACCGACGTGACGGTCGACACACCGCTCGCGACCACCCATGGCGTACGGCTGGCGCGCCCCGCGCCGCTCGTGGTGCCGATCCTGCGCGCAGGGCTGGGGATGCTCGACGGGATGACCCGGCTCCTGCCGACGGCCGAGGTGGGCTTCCTCGGCATGATCCGCGACGAGTCCACGCTGAAGGCCCAGACCTACGCCACGCGGCTGCCGGAGGACCTGTCCGGCCGGCAGTGCTACGTGCTCGACCCGATGCTCGCGACGGGCGGCACCCTGGCCGCGGCGATCAACTTCCTGTTCGACCGCGGCGCGCGGGACGTCACCGCGATCTGCCTGCTGGCCGCGCCCGAGGGCATCGCCTACCTGGACGAGGCGTTCCGCGGCGGCGACCGGCCGATCCGGGTGGTGACGGCCGCCCTCGACGAACGGCTCAACGAGAACGGCTACATCGTGCCCGGCCTCGGCGACGCCGGCGACCGTCTGTACGGCGTCGTCTGACCTCCCGCCACACCGATTCCCTCCGGGGTGATTCCCGGGGGGTCTGATTTCCCTTCCTTTCCACGTGGTCCGTCCACATCCCACCTGTGGTTACACTACGCGCCCGGTAGGGTACTCAGTGTGATGACGACGTCACCTCGCGCTCTCGCGAGCGGCGCGCCACCAGGGAGAGCGATGATCCAGCATCCGGCCGACGAGCCCTACGAAGAGCTCGAGGCCCTGCTCAGGGACGAGTTCGCGGAGGTGCATCCTCCCGCGACGGTGACCCGGTGTGTTCAGGCGGCCCACCACGGCGCCATCGAGGTCACCGGACAGGCGCATCCCGCGCTGGTCGAGCGCATCGCCCGCAAGCATCTGCGGGTCCTGGCGACCGCCGCGGCGGAGCGGGGCTGACCGTCGTCACGATCACGAAAACCCGTTGGCGATTAGCCGCTTTACCAAACGGGGCGTCTGGGTAATGTATTGGTCATGGGAGTGGTGACGGCGGTGCAGGCGAAGAAAGTCATCAAGTGGACGCTCATCGTGTCGGCGGGCTTCTACCTGCTCACAAGACCGATTGACGCGGCTCACACGGTCCATGGGGCCTTCAACGGGATCATCAACGCGGCCGACTCGATGGCGCAGTTCTTCGCAACCCTGACATGAGACTTGTGACCCACGGGGACTCGGCCCCGTCGTCGGTCAACCGTTACCTCCTCCCCCACGAACAGCAAGTCATCATGGTCCGGCGCCACCCCGCCGTCCTCCTGCGCCCTATCGCCGAGATCTTCGGCGGCCTCATCCTCGCCGGAGTCCTCAGCAAGTTCCTGAGCGACAACGGCGCGAGCCAGGCCCTCGCCCTCGTCTGGTGGGCCTGGCTTCTGCTGCTGGTTCGTTTCGTCTGGAAGGTCGCGGAGTGGTCGGTCGACTACTTCGTCGTCACCTCCCAGCGCATGCTTCTCACCACGGGCCTCATCACGCGCAAGGTCGCGATGATGCCCCTGAGCAAGGTCACCGACATGAGCTTCCAGCGCTCGCTCCTCGGCCGCATGCTCGGCTACGGCGAGTTCGTGATGGAGTCGGCCGGCCAGGATCAGGCCCTGCGCACCGTCCCCCACATCCCCTATCCGGAGACCTTGTACCTGGAGGTCTGCCAGATGATCTTCCCCAGCAAGGACGGGGACGACGACTGACCGAAGGCCCTCCGTCCGATATCTCGACACCGTGATCGAACCTTCATCGTCGTGATTCTTGACGGAGGGTTACACGATTCGGTCGCTTCGTGCCATTATGGCGACACTATTGACCCTTCCCCCGCCCTGAGAGATCAGATGCCGAGTCAGGGAACCATCGGCGACCGCGTCCGCGGATTGCGGTTGAGCAGGCGCATGTCACAGGCCCAGTTGGCCGGACCCGACCTGTCGGACAGTTACGTCTCACTCATTGAGTCCGGAAAGCGGACGCCTACGCCCGTCGTCGCCCGGCTGCTCGCCGAGCGGCTCGGTTGCACCACCGAGTTCCTGCTCCACGGGATCGAACCTCGGCAGCGCATCGACACCGAGCTCGGCCTGCGACATGCCGAGCTCGAGCTGTATCACGGCGATCCCACCGTGGCGGCCGACCGCTTCGGGGAGATCGTCAAGGCGGCGGGTGAGGACAACGCCATGCTGGCCGCCCACGCGCGCCTCGGTGTGGCGCGGGCGCTGGAGGCCCAGGGCCGCATCGGCCGGGCCGTCGAGGCGTACGAGCGGCTGCGCCGCGAGGCCGCCGCGCACCCCGAGCGCCTCGCCGACCTGCCGCTGACGGTGGCGCTGTGCCGCTGCTACCAGCGGGCCGGCGACCGGCTGCGGGCGCGCGACCTCGGCGCCCAGGCGCTCGGCCAGATCGACCGGATCGGCGTGATCGAGGGCGAGCTGGCCACGGAGCTGGCGCTGGCGCTGGTGGAGACCGAGACCGGCCTGCCGTACGTCGAGCGGGTGCTCTCGGCCGCGGGCCCGGCGAACGCGACCGACCGCAGCGCGGAGGTCCTCGCGCTGTGGCAGGCCAGCGTCACGGCGGCCGAGGGCGAGGACTCGGCCCTGGCCGTGCAGCTCGCCGAGGACGCCCTCGCGGCGGGCCGCCCGGCGCGGATCGCCGTGCGGCGCGCCCGCATCGCGATGCACTGGGCTCGCATCACCGCGGCGAATCCCGAAGGCGCCGATTTGGACCGAGCCAACGCTCTGGCGCAGTCCGCGGCGGACGTTCTGGCGGGGTTCCCGGCCGAACGGCAGGATCACGCACGGAGCCTCGTAGTGCTGGGTTTCGTACGGTTCCGGACCGGAGACACGGAATCCGCAGCCGAGCTCGCCGGTCAGGCACTGGATCTGTTGGACGGCGCCAAGGGGACCACCGCGGCGACCGCGAACATGATCCTGGCCGAGATCGCCTTGGCACGGTCCGAAGATCCGGCCGCCGCGCTGGACCGCGCGCACGACCTGCTGGACGGCGAGACGCCCGACCGGGAGACCGCCCGGGCCTGGCGCATGCTCGGCGACCTGTGGGGCCAGGCCGGTGCCCTCGACCGGCAGACAGGGGCATATCGTAGAGCCCTGGAAGCGGTCGGAATCCGCGTGAACATACCGGGCTCCATGACCACGACGGTGCTCGCTCGATAGCCTCCCTGGGGCTCCGGACTTGTGCTGGAGGCTCTGGAATAATGAGGGTCTACCACTCATTCCATCATCGGATGATTGGCAACCCAAAGGAGGCTGACGTGAGCCTGCGGACGGCGCAGCGGGCGTCTCTCGTGGACCAGGTGATCGACCAGCTCAAGGAGCAGATCACCTCCGGCTCCTGGCAGATGAATGCCAAGATTCCCACCGAGACGGTGCTCGCCGAGCATCTCGGAGTCGGCAGGAACACGGTGCGTGAGGCGGTCCGCGCGCTGACGCACGCCGGGCTGCTGGAGTGCCGCCAGGGCGACGGCACGTACGTGCGGGCCACCAGCGAGCTGTCGGGTGCGATGGCCAGGCGGCTGCGCGCGGCCGAGCAGCTGGAGATCCTGGAGGTCCGGCGCGCCCTGGAGGTCGAGGCGGCCCGGCTCGCCGCGACCCGGCGGACCGACGAGGACATCGCGTCGATCGAGGCCGCGCTGGCCGAGCGCGAGAAGGCATGGTCGGGCGGCGACCCCGACGCGTTCGTCGAGGCCGACCTCGCCTTCCACGTGGCCGTCGTCGAGGCCACGCACAACAGGGTGCTGATCGACCTCTACATCGACTTCTCCGCGGCGCTGCGGGCGAGCATCGCGGCGGCCGGCGGCTCCCTGGAGCAGAACTACATCCCCCACGACGCGATCGTGCGCGCGATCGTCGCCGGCGACGCCACCGCGGCCGAGCGGGCCGGTCACGCCTGCATGGAGCACATCCTCATCGCCCTCACCGACTCCGCCGCCATCCCCTCCTGAGCCCCCGCCCGGCGGCGAGCGTGCTCAGCCGAGCCGCAGGGACATGACGAGATAGCGGAAGCCGGGGTCCTCGCCCTCGTCGGTGATCAGCGAGGGGCGGGTCGGCGAGTCCATGTGGATGCGCGCCCGCCCGGTCTCGACCCCCGCCAGCCCGTCGAGCAGGAAGTGGGGCTGGAAGGCGATCTGGATGTCCGGGCCCGCCAGCTCGGCCTCGACGACCTCCGCGCCCCTGCCGATGTCGCCGCCCCCGGCCTGGATCAGCACCTGTCCCTGGGAGAACGACAGCCGGACCGCGGCGTTGCGCTCGGCGACCAGCACGACGCGCTTGACGGCCTCCACGAACGGCGCGACCTCCACGTCGGCGTGGTTCGTCCACTCGGAGGTCAGCCGGGACCGGTAGTCGATGAACTGGTCGTCCAGCAGCCGCACGGTCGTCGTGCGTCCCTGGCTCTCGAAACCCGCCACGTTGTCGCCCAGGCCGATCGCCACCTCGCCGCCCCGCAGCGATCGGGCCACCTCGACCAGCACCCGCGCCGGCACGACCACGCCGTGCCGCGCGTCCTGCCGCTCGGGATGCCACAGGAACTCGGCGGCGGCGATGCGGTAGCGGTCGGTCGCGGCCATCGACACCCGCGGCCCCTCGATGTCAACGCGGATGCCGGTCAGCATGGGCAGCGTGTCGTCGCGGCTCGCGGCGGCGGCCACCTGGTTGACCGCGGTGGCGAACGCGCCGCCGCCCACGGCGCCGACCTTCGGCGGCATCGGCGGGATCACGGGGAAGTCCTCGTCGGGCATCGTGATCAGGCCGAACTCCGTGCTGCCGCAGGTGAGCACCGCCTCCGAGCCGCTTCTGACGATCTCGACAGGCCGGGCGGGCAGGCTGCGGGTGATCTCGGCGAGGACCCTGCCGGGGATCAGCACCCGCCCCGGCTCGGCGACATCGGCCTCGACGTCGGCACGGGCCGACACGTCGTAGTCGAAGGCGGACACCCGCAGGTCGTCACCCGCCTCAAGCAGCAGGCCCGCGAGGACGGGCACGGCGGGCCGGGCGGGCAGCACCCGGGCCGCCCACGCCACCGCGTCCGCCAGAACGTCGCGGTTCACCTGGAATTTCATCCCGACCTCCTGCCTGTGCCACAGCTCGCTCCCAAACGTAGCGGGCAGCACCGACAATCCCGGCGGCGCTACTTGCTGTTGAGGAAGGCGAGCACGGCCAGGACCCGGCGGTTGTCGTCGTCGGAGGGCGCGAGGCCCAGCTTGGTGAAGATGCTCGCGGTGTGCTTGCCCACCGCGCTGTCGCTGAGGAACAGCCGCTGCGCGATCGCGGCGTTCGATCTGCCCTCGGCCATGAGTTCCAGCACCTCGCGCTCCCGGGGGGTGAGGCGGCCGAGCGGTTCGTTGCGCGCGTTGCTCGCCAGGAGCCGGGCGATCACCTCGGGGTCCATGGCCGTCCCGCCGCCCGCGACCCGGCGTACGGCGTCGACGAACTGCTCGCCGTTGAACACCCGGTCCTTCAGCAGGTAGCCCACGCCGCCGGACCCGTCGGCCAGCAGCTCCCTGGCGTACAGCTGCTCGACGTGCTGGGAGAGCACGAGGACCGGCAGGCCGGGCACCTGCCGCCGCGCGGCCAGCGCGGCCTGCAGCCCCTCGTCGGTGAAGGTCGGCGGGAGCCGTACGTCCACGACGGCGACGTCGGGACGCTCGCCGACCAGGGCGGCGAGCAGCTCGGGGCCGGACTCGACCGCCGCGACCACCTCGAAGCCGTGTGCGCGCAGCAGCGCGACCAGCCCCTCCCTCAGCAGATGGAGGTCTTCGGCCAGCACTACACGCACGCGCCGTTCTCCGTTTCCCTGTTCCGCACCGTCGACGCCAGCGCGATGGCCAGCAGGCCGCCGCCGAGCGCAATCATGCCGACGATGACCGGCCACTGGAAGGGCTCGGGCACGTGCAGGGCCAGGAACCACGACTTCACCGGCGATCCCACCAGCTTGAACACCATCGCGACCAGCCCCTGCGGGAACAGCGGGATCGGCCACAGCACCCAGCACAGGCGCCCGAGCAGGCGCCACGGAGTCGTCGGCGCCGGCCGCTGCCGGAACGCCCGGGGCAGTTCGATGACGGCCGTGGTCGGGCCGCCCACGGGGCTGTTCACCGCGAGGACGCCGTCGAACGCCCCGAGCCTGCGCTCGATGCCGCGCAGGCCGGTGCCGCGCTCGGGATCCGCACCGCCGTGGCCGTCGTCGGTCACCGTCACGCGCAGCGCCGGGCCCTGCGTGCTCAGGTCCACCCACGCCTCGGTCGCGTCGCCGTGCCGGGCGGCGTTGGCCAGCAGCTCGCTGACCGCGAAGTACGCCGCCGACTCCAGCGGCGCGGAGGCGCGCTCGGGCAGGTCGACCGTGACGCGGACGCGCAGCGGGCTGTCCAGGGCGAGGGCGCGTACGGCGTCGCCGAGGCCGCGCTCGGCCAGCACCGGGGGATGGATGCCGCGCACCAGCCGCCGGATCTCCTGCAACGCGGTCGCCGACGCCTCCCTCGCCTTGCCGAGCAGCGCCCGGGTGGCCTGCGGGTCGCTTTCGAGCAGTTGCTCGGCCGCGCCGATCGTCATGCCGATCGCCACCAGGCGGGCCTGGGCGCCGTCGTGCAGATCGCGCTCGATCCGGCGCAGCTCGGCGGCCTGGGAGTCGACCGCCTCGGTGCGGGCGGCGTCGAGGCGGCTGACCCGCTGGGCCAGCCTGGCCTTCTCGGTCGGCCCCAGCAGGGCTGCGGCGAACTGGCCGTGCAGGCGCACGGCCCACGGCGCGTACCAGGGCGCGGCGATCATCGCGAGCAGGATCCAGACCACGCCCATCGCCGCGTTGCCTCCGGCCGCCCACGCGACGCCGTACGCGACCGCGAGCAGCGGTGCGGCGACCACGAAACCGCCGGCCGCCGGCGCGGAGAGCAGGAAGGCGAGGTCGCGCCAGGTGGCGGGGTCCTTGGTCATCCAGTTCCACCGCTTGTTGAAGGCCGGGATCGTGGGCTTCCTGTAGAGGGTGCGGCCGTCGCGATACCAGCCGTCGGCCTGCGGGACCGGCGGGGGCGGCTCGGGCCGGTACGGCTCGTCGATCGCGATGCCCGACCAGCGGGCGGCCAGCACGCGCTGCCGCCGGGTCACGGCCCGCGCGAGCCGTACGGCCGGGGGAAAGACGATCACCAGGCCGATCAGGAAGGTGAGCAGCACCGCGGTCAGCATGGCCAGGCCGGCGGCCAGGCCCAGCAGGGAGAGGCCCGCGAGGGCGGTGCTGCGGGCCAGGGCGGTGAGGGTCGAACGAGGTGCGGCCATGAGTCCAGTCTGGGCGCTGACGCCGGGTGGGCACAGTGGCCGAAGGCGCACGATGGGGGTGGAGGAAAGTGCACCCCCATCGGGTCCACAGCCGCATTCTCCGCGGACCGTCCGATTCCTAGCGTCTTTGCCATGGCAATCATCACCGTGGACCACCTCCGCAAGACGTACGGAACGCGGGTCGCGGTCGAGGACGTGTCGTTCTCCGTGAAGGAGGGCGAGGTCTTCGGCATCGTGGGCCGCAACGGGGCAGGCAAGACGACGACGGTCGAGTGCGTCGCCGGGCTGCGCACCCCCACCGCGGGCACCGTCACCGTGGACGCGGACCTGAAGGAACAGGTCGGCGTACAGCTCCAGGAGTGCTCGCTGCCCGACAAGATCCGGGTCGGGGAGGCGCTGGCGCTCTACGCCTCGTTCTACGCCCGGCCGGCCGACTGGCGGGCCCTGGCCGAGGAGGCCGGCCTCGACCTCCGCGCGCCCTTCGGGAAGCTGTCGGGCGGGCAGCGCCAGCGGCTGTCGGTCGCGCTCGCGCTGGTCGGAAGCCCGCGCATCGCGATACTCGACGAGCTCACCACCGGCCTCGACCCGCGCGCCCGCCGCGAGACCTATGACCTGATCGCCCGGATCAGGGAGCGCGGCGTCACCATCCTGCTGGTGACCCACTTCATGGAGGAGGTGGAGCGCCTGTGCGACCGGGTCGCGGTCATCTCCCGGGGACGGGTGCGGGCGGTGGACACCCCCGAAGGGCTGGTCGCCCGCGCCGGCGGCGAGCAGCGCCTGGTCTTCCACACCGACGAGCCGGTCGACGCCCTGCGCGCACTGCCCGAGGTGGCGTCCGTCACCGTCGCCGACGGCGCGAACGCCCCGGAGGTCACCGTCACCGGCACCGGCGAGCTGCTCAGCGCCGTCACCGCCGTGCTGCCCCCGTCCCGTACGCGTGGCCTGCGCATGGAGCGCACCACCCTCGACGACGCGTTCCTCGTTCTGACCGGCCAGGAGGAGTCATGACGAAAGCATTCGGAAAGCTCGCGGCCGTGGAGGCCCGGCTCTTCCTCCGCGAGCCGATGGCGGTGTTCTTCGCGCTCGTGCTGCCGGTGGGGCTGCTGCTGGCGCTGGGCACGACGATCCCCGCCTTCCGCGAGGCGGATCCCTCGCTGGGCGGGCAGCGGCTGGTGGACGCGCCCTTCACGGCGATGATGGTGCTGCTGTCGGTCGTGACGCTCGGGCTCAGCGTGCTGCCGGCCGGCCTGGTGCTCTACCGGGAGCGCGGCGTGCTGCGGCGGCTGTCCACCACGCCGGTGCGGCCGAGCGCGCTGCTGTCGGCCCAACTGCTGATCAACGTGGTCGTGGCCGTGATCGCCACCACGCTGACGCTGATGCTGGGCCACCTGGTCATCGGGGTGCCGCTGCCGGGCTCGCCCTGGGCGTTCGCGGGCGTCTTCGTCCTCGGCACGCTCACCATCCTCGCCATCGGGCTGCTGCTGTCCGCCGTCGCGCCGAGCTCCCGGGTCGTGCAGGGGGTGGGCGCGGCCCTCATGTTCCCCCTGCTGTTCCTCGCCGGGATGTGGCTGCCCCGGCCGCTGATGCCCGAGGTCCTGCGCCGGATCAGCGACTTCACCCCCACGGGCGCCTTCGGGCAGGGGCTGATGGACACCCTGGGCGGGCACGCCCCCCAGCCGCTCCACCTCGCCGTACTGGCGGGCTGGGCGCTGGCCGCCGGTCTCGCCGCCGCCCGGCTCTTCCGCTGGGAGTAGCCGATGCGGCCCGTACGGCCCGGCGCCTACCTCACAGGTAATCGCCGGGCCGATCGGCGACCGGATAGCGTCCAGGGCGTGACCGTCGCAACGCCCTATCAGCGGTCGTTCGGGGAGCTTTTGCGCCAGTGGCGCGAGCACCGGCGGATGAGCCAGCTCGACCTGTCCAACCGCGCCGAGATCTCCACCCGGCACATCAGCTTCCTGGAGACCGGCCGGGCCACGCCGAGCCGTGACATGGTGCTCCACCTCTCCGAGCACCTCGATCTCCCGCTCCGGGAGCGCAACCACCTGCTGCTGGCCGCGGGATACGCCCCCGTCTATGGCGAGTCTCCGCTCGCCTCGCCGCAGATGGCGGCGGTGTACGACGCGATCAGGCGGCTGTTGTCGGCCCACGATCCCTTTCCCGCCGTGGTGGTGGACCGGCTCTGGAACCTCGTCGACGCCAACGACGGCATCGGGCTGCTGGCGGAGGGCATCGACCCCGACCTGCTGGGCAACGTGCTGCGGGGCAGCCTGCACCCCGAGGGGCTCGCCCCGCACATCGTCAACCTGGGCGAGTGGCGGGCGCACCTGCTCGGCCGGCTGCGGCGGCAGATCACGCTCACCGCCGACCCGCGGCTCGCCGAGCTGTACGCCGAACTGCGCGAATATCCCTGCGACCAGCCCGAACCCGAGGTGGAGCTGCCCGGCCCCGGGGACATCCTCGTGCCGCTCCGGGTGCGGCGGGCCGGGCGGGAGCTGTCGTTCTTCAGCATCGTGGCGACCTTCGGCACCCCGCTCGACATCACGGTCTCCGAGCTGGCCATCGAGTCGTTCTATCCGGCCGACCCCGCGACGGCGGCGTTCCTCCATGGCAGCTCTTCGTGATCGTCCGGAGATCATCCGGCGTCCGTGCGGCGATACGGCCCTGCCACAATTCCCTCAACCAAGATCCAGGGTGAGGAGACCGGGGTGCCCGCACGGGTGCTGACCAACACGTTCCACGTGGACGCCGCGCCGGAGGAGGTCTTCGAGCACCTCACGACGCCCGAGAGTTACATCGGCCTGTCGCCGCTCGTGGTGGCCGTGCGCGACGTCGACCGGTCGGAGCCGGGGGTGGTGCGTTACACCTCGATCGAGCGGTTCCGCTTCCTCGGCCTGAAATACGACAACCCCATCGCCGTCACGCTGCTGACCGAGCGCACGGCCGAGCGACTGTCCGTACGGGGCCAGGTGGACAGCCCCGGCGGCGTGCGGATGGGCTACCGCTTCGACCTGTCGCCGGAGGACGGCGGCACGCGCGTGGACGACCGGCTCGACCTGAGCGCGCCGTGGCTCGTGATCGGCTTCGCGGCGGGCCAGGCGCGGAAGGTGCAGCTCGCCAGGGCCCGCATCCTCGCCGAACGCCTGTCCGGGCGGTCTACCCGCGGTTCGTGAACGACTCCTGCGACCGCCCGCGCCAGATCGGGGTCTGTGCCGCGGATCGCCGCTCCAGCTCCTCGTTGAAGGCCCGGATCTCCGGGACGTCCTCGACGCCGGTGGTGATGATGCCGCAGGTGGTGAGCTCGATGTCGTCGTGCATGCCGTGATGCCGGCGTCCGGCCGCGACAGCCCTGTCACGGTCTCGGTGAGATCTGCCTCACACGATCCTTGCGTGAGAAGCTGGAGTTCCCATTCCGCACGGGAGGTATCACATGCTCGTGCTGGCGCACGTCAGTGACATCCACATCGATGGAAGCGAGCGGAACACCTCGCGTGCCGCCCGCGCGCTCACTTACGCGCGGTCGCTGCGGCCCGACGCGATCGTGCTCACCGGCGACCTCGCGGACCACGGCGCGGTGGAGGAGTACGAGACCGTCCGCGAGCTGATCGCCGGTGACGACGTGCCGCTCGTGCTGTGCCCGGGCAACCACGACACCCGCGGCGACCTCCGCAAGGTCCTGCTGGAGCAGGACGGCGACCGCCCGGTCAACCAGGCGCTCAACCTCGCCCACGCGACGATCGCGCTGTGCGACTCCAGCATCCCCGGCCGCCCCGAGGGCGCGCTGGACGACGACACCCTGGCCTGGCTCGACTCCGTGCTCGCCGCCACACCCGGCGTCCCCGCCTTCGTCGGGATGCACCACCCGGCCGTCGCACTCGGCATCCCGTACGTGGACGGCATCCGGCTCGGGCGGCCGGAGGGGCTGGCGGAGGTGCTGGGCCGCCACCCGCATGTCGTCGCGGTGCTGGCCGGGCACGCCCACACCGCGGCGGCGACGACGTTCGCCGGGCTGCCGCTGCTGGTCGCGCCGGGAGTGGTGAGCACCGCGCTGCTGCCGTCCGAGGCATCGGGGCGTCCTGCGCTCGACTACGACCTGCCTCCGGCCATCGCCCTCCACGTGCTGGACGACGGCCGGATCACCACTCACTATCGCCCGGTTCCCTGATCTTTCACGGAGCCTCGTCGGGGATCCACGAGCCGTGGAACCCGGCCGGCACCCGGCGCGGCAGCCGTACGGACGCCACCCGGGCCAGGTCCGACGCGTCGAGCACCAGCAGCTCGGCACCGTGCTCGGTGGTCGCGATCGACAGCAGCCAGCCCTCGTCCTCGGCCCCGGCGTCCGACGCGGGGACGAACACGGCCTCGCCCGGCGAGCGCTCGCCCGTCTGGTGGGCCCGGCTCGTGCCGTTCGCGGTGTCGTACTTCACGATCGCGTCCTTGCCGACCGCGTAGACATAACGGCTGGTCAGGCCGGTGCGCGTCTCGTTGATCGTGGGAAACTCGACGTCCAGGTCGTCGAGCTGCTCGTCGCGCGCGACGCCGGTGGCGGGGTCGAGCGTCCAGCGGTGCAGGGCCGCGCCCCCGGTGTGGGCGGCCGGGCTGGCCGCGCCGCCGATGGTCGGCCAGAAGCCGCAGAACGCCCCCGGCGAGTAGCGCACCGCGTCGACGACGACGCGCCCGTGGTCGTCCTCGCTCGCGTTGCCCACATGGAAGACGTAGCAGGGGTCGATGTCGAACCACCGCACATCGCCGGTGGCGCGGCTCATCACGCCCAGCCGCGCGCCGTACGCGTCGTCCCACCGGTACGGCATGCCCCGGCCCACCAGGGCGAAGTCGAAGACGACCGGCAGGTCGAGCCACACCACGTGGTGCCGGGTGATCGCGAAGTCGTGGGCCATGGTGGGCCCCGGCACGTCGATCGGCCGGCTCTCCACCAGCTCGCCGCCGGCCGACAGCCGGTGATAGGTGAGGTAGGGCTTGGCCCAGCCGTACCCGAAGAAGTGCAGCTCCCCGGTGATCGGGTCCTCCTTCGGGTGTGCGGTCATCGCGGTGGCCAGCCTCCCCCCGAAGTCGCAGGGGCCGACCGTGTCGAGCTCGGGCGTCATCTCGTACGGCAGGCCGTTCTCCACGAGCGCGAGGATCTTGTCGGCGTGCCGGATCACATGGGTGTTGGCGGGCACGGCCGCGAGGTCCACCCCGCGCTCGTGCACGTACGGCGCGCCGGCGAAGCGCTTGGTGCGGACCCAGCGGTTGCGGTACCACTCGGCCCGCCCGTCGCGCAGCCGGATGCCGTGGATCATGCCGTGGCCGACGAACCAGTGCCCGCCGTCCTCCCCGGGGCGGGGGTTGGGGCCGTTGCGGAAGTAGCGGCCGGTGAGCTCGGGCGGCAGCGTGCCCTCGACGGGCAGGTCGATCGCGTCGATCTCGTCGGGGACGGGAGCGAGGCGGCCGGTCAGGTAGGAGGCGGTCGGCTTCATGGTCGTCGGCTCTGTGGTCGTCTGTGTCGTGGTGGTCGGTGTCGTGGTGGTCGGTGTCGTGGTGGTCGGCTGCGTTGTCATGGCGGGGCTCCGATCAGGCGGCGTAGCGGGCGCGGACGATCTGGGGGTAGCGGATGGTGAACAGCGCGGGGAGCGCGAAGCCGCAGACCTTCACCGCGATGATCGCGACGGTGGCGTGCGGGGCGAAGGCGAACAGCAGGGCGAGGCCGACGGCGTTGAGGGTGAAGCCCACCGCCCACACAGCGGTGATGACGGCGTTGACCCGGTAGAACAGCGGGGTCGCCTGCACCTCTGCCGGGGTCGTCCGGCGGGCGATGCCCAGCGTGAACGGCTTGCGGATCGCCAGCGACCCCCAGGCGGTGAGCGCCAGCCAGGCCACCGAGACGGCCGGGCCGTACTCGCCGAAGGGCGCCGGCATGATCGTGAACGCGGCCAGCGTCAGACCCGCGAAGAACACCCCCGAGCTGAGCTCGATGACCAGCTCGTCCCAGCCGCGCCCGCCCCTGCGGTCGGCGGCGAGCAGCACGAGCGAGACGAGGAGCGCGGCCGTGGCTCCGAGCCTGGCCTCGCCGTTCGTGCTGAGGACGGCGAAGGCGATCCACGGGAGGAAGGTGAGGACGTAGCGAAGCACGGGGGGTTCCTTCATTCGACGTTCCATCAGTGACATGTCGAACGTAGAACCTCCACTAGCGACATGTCAACACAGGAATGTACGATCGGAGCCATGAGCCTTCGTCATGCCATGCTCGGTCTCCTGTCGGCCGGGCCCGCCAGCGGCTACGACCTGCTGAAGACCTTCGAACTGTCGCTGGAGAACGTCTGGCCCGCGACCCAGAGCCAGCTCTACGCCGAGCTGGGCCGGCTGGCCAAGGAAGGGCTGGTGCGGGTCGCGGCGGAGGGCCCGCGCGGGCGCAAGGAATACGAGATCACCGAGGAGGGCCGGGCCGAGCTACGCCACTGGCTGGTCGAGGTGCCGCCCACCATGTCCCGGCGCAGCGACATGCTGCTGCGGGTCTTCTTCCTCGACCAGGTCGGCGCCGACGCCGCCCGCGGCTATCTGGAACGGCTGGCCGAGCGGGCCGTCCACGAGCACGACCAGCTCCTCGGCATCCGCGAGTTCGTCATCGGCCAGGGCGGCGACGCGCTGCGGCTGTACGGCGACATCGCGCTGGAGTGGGGCCTGCGCCTGACCGCCGCGCAGCGCGAATGGGCCGAATGGGCCGCCGCGCGGATGGCGGAGCTGGAACCCGAAAAGGCCGGTCGGCCTCGGGCCGAGTAACGACCTCCGGGCCCGGCGCTATCCCCGAGCCGTCCTCGGGCCCGGGGCCGAGTGACGCCTTCCCGGGCCCCGCGCCGTCCTCGGCCCTCGCGAGGAATCCCGTGCCCACCGCCTCGGCTCTCCTCCCCGGCGACCCGCCTGGGTGACTGCCGGCCTGCGCCGGACGGTGACCGGGCCGCCGGTCCGCGCCCGACGTGGCGTGTGCGCCGCACCCCGAGGACGCCGCCTATCGGGAGGCTTTGCGGAGAGCACCGGGCCCGAGGCCGTCGAGCAGGGCGTCGAGCGCGCGGTCGAAGCGCTCCTGATGGTCCTGCGGGCTGCCGAGCCCGGCGCGCACCGCCTCGGCCAGCACGGGATACTCCCCCGGGTCGAGGCTCTCCATCACACCGGCGACGTCCGGTTCGCCGTGCCCCGGTGTGCTTCCGGCCTCGGCCAGCGTGTGCCCCACCACGAACGTCGCCACCGCGTTGACGAGCCGAAGCCCCTCCAGCGCGCCGAACCCCTCGTCCCGCAGCACGGCCGCCATCCGTTCCACGGTCGCCAGGCCGCCGGGCGCGAGCACCGGCCGGGTGGCGACCAGCGGCAGCAGGGCGGGGTGCGCGAGCAGCTCCCGCCGGATCGCGACCGCGAAGGCGCGCAGCCACTCCCGCCACGGGCCCACCGGCTCCACCGTTACCCGCGAGACCGCCATGTCGATCAGCCCGTCGAGGACGGCGTCCTTGTTCGGCACGTAGTAGTAGAGCGTCATCGCCTCCACGCCCAGCTCCGCGCCGAGCTTGCGCATCGACAGCGCCGCGATGCCCTCCCTGTCGACCAGGGCCAGCGCGGCGGCGAGCACCTTCTCCTTGGACAGTCCCGCTCTCGGCATCGGTCCTCCACTTGACGTCTCTTACGGCGTAAGAATATCGTTCTCTTACGCCGTAAGAAAAGAAGGGGAGCAATCATGAGCACCGCCGCGAAGACCGTCGTCCAGGGCCTGTTCGACGCCATCAACGACCGGAGGCTGGGCGACCTGCGCCGCTACATGACCGACGACGTGATCGACCACAACAAGGTGATCCACGGGGAGCCCGACGAGCCGGGCGCGGCGTTCGACGCGATCGCCCAGCAGCTCGACGCGTTCGACCCCTTCCACCTGAAGGTCGAGGAGATGATCGGCGAGGGCCACCGGGTGACCGCGCGGCTGACGATGACGGGGGTGAACTCCGGCTCCCACCCGCGGATGCCGGAGCCCACCCACCGTTCGTTCACGGTCGAGGCGATCTTCATTCTCACGTTGCGGGAGGGGAAGATCTCCGAGATGCGCGCGGTGAGCGACCGCCTGGGCATGTTCTTCCAGCTCGGCTGGGACTGGCCCGAGGTCGACTGACCTGTGTACGGCCGTCAGGGGCTCGCCGCGGCCCGGCCGCCGAACGACTCGCCGTCCGTGCCAGGCCCGTGGCCCACGGCCTCGATCAGGCCGTCCCGGAGGGTGACGGCGTCGAGCAGCCGGAGACCGTCGAAGACCTTGACGTTGACGATCGTCGTGGTGCCGGATGGGTTGTCATGATTCCTCGCGACCCATACGACATAACACGAAATCGAACAAATGATCAGGAAGCTAGTGCGTCGCCATGTCCACGAAGCGGCTGTAGTGACCCTGGAACGCCACGGTCACCGTGGCCGTGGGGCCGTTTCGGTGCTTGGCCACGATCAGGTCCGCCTCGCCCGCACGCGGCGACTCCCGTTCGTACGCGTCCTCCCGGTGCAGCAGGATGACCATGTCGGCGTCCTGCTCGATCGAGCCCGATTCACGTAGGTCCGACACTTGCGGGCGCTTGTCCGTACGCTGCTCGGGGCCACGGTTGAGCTGGGAGATCGCGATGACCGGCACCTCCAGCTCCTTGGCCAGCAGCTTCAGCGCACGGGACAGCTCCGAGACCTCCTGCTGACGGCTCTCGGTCTTCTTGGGCGAGCTCATGAGCTGGAGATAGTCGACGATCACGAAGCGCAGGTCGTGACGCTGCTTCAGGCGGCGGCACTTGGCCCGGATCTCCATCATCGACATGTTCGGGGAGTCGTCGATGAACAGCGGCGCCTCGGCGACCTCGCCCATCCGGCGGGCCATCCGCGTCCAGTCGTCGTCGCTCATCATGCCCGAGCGCATCGTGTGCAGCGCCACCCGCGCCTCGGCGGACAGCAGACGCATGGTGATCTCGTTGCGCGACATCTCCAGCGAGAAGATGACCGTGGTCATCCCATGCTTAATCGCCGCAGATCGGGCGAAATCCAGACCTAGGGTGCTTTTTCCAATCGCCGGGCGGGCGGCCACGACGATCATCTGGCCGGGGTGGAGGCCGTTGGTCAGGGCGTCGAGATCCTGGAAACCGGTCGGGACGCCGACCATCTGGCCGCCGCGGCTGCCGATGGCCTCGATCTCGTCGAGGGCCGACGGCATGATCTCCGACAGCGGGAGGTAGTCCTCGGAGGTGCGGCGCTCGGTGACCTTGTAGATCTCGGCCTGCGCGCGGTCGACCAGGTCGTCGACCTCCTCGCCCTGGCCACCGTAGCCGTAGGAGACGATGCGGGTGCCGGCCTCGATGAGGCGGCGCAGCACGGCCTGCTCGCGGACGATCTTGGCGTAGTAGCCGGCGTTGGCGGCGGTGGGCACGATCGCGGTCAGCGTGTGCAGGTAGGCGCCGCCGCCGACCCGGGCGACCTCGCCGCGCTTCTGCAACTCGTCGAAGACGGTCACCGAGTCGGCGGGCTCGCCCCGGCCGTACAGGTCGGTGATCACCTCGAAGACGATCTGGTGGGCCGGCCGGTAGAAGTCGTCGGCGCGCAGCACCTCGATGACGTCGGCGATGGCGTCCTTGGACAGCAGCATGCCGCCCAGCACCGACTGCTCGGCCTCGATGTTGTGTGGCGGCGTCCGCTCGAACGTCGAATCGGAGCCTCCGGGTCCCCCCGGGAAGTCGAGCACGCTCACCCTCACACCCCCTGCCCAGCGGTCACAGCAACCCCAGCCCGGTGCGCAAGTCTCCCCAACCCCGGGGCCGGGCGGCAACTTGACCAGTGGACAACCCTGTGGACAACGTGTGCAGTCCGCTCCCCCGACATGTGAAAAGCCTGGGGACGACCCTGTGGACAGCGGTGTGACCACGTCGGCGAAGACCGCCGCCACCTGGGATTTCGATATCCACGGCCTGTGGAGGAAAGAAAGTCACCGGAGATTTCGATACCGATCGAGCATGGCTCAGTAAGCCGCAAAATAGGCTTATGCCACTTACCTCTGGGACCGGACACGGCCGTGCCCATGACAGGGAGATCCTCAGGCTCGCGATCCCGGCATTCGGGGCACTGGTGGCCGAGCCGCTCTTCCTGCTCACCGACTCCGTCATCGTCGGCCACCTCCCCGATCCAGCGCTCGGCGCTCTCGGCGTGGCCAGCGCGGCCCTGTCGGCCCTCGTCGGGCTGTGCGTGTTCCTCGCGTACGCCACCACCGCCGCGGTCGCACGGAGACTGGGGGCGGGGGACGTCAGGCAGGCGATGCGCCAGGGGATGGACGGCCTGTGGCTGGCCGCGATCATCGGACTGGCCGTCGGTGTGGTGTGCTGGCCTCTTGCTCCGTTTATCGTACACCTGTTCGGAGCGACCGGCCAGCTCGCCGCGCAGGCCGTCACCTATCTGCGCATCAGTCTCCTCGGCACCCCCGGCATGCTGCTGGTCCTCGCCGGCACCGGCGTGCTGCGCGGGCTGCAGGACACCCGCACGCCGCTGGCCGTGTCCATCGCGTCGTTCGGGCTGAACGGGCTGCTGAACATCTGGTTCGTGCTCGGCCTCGGCTGGGGGATCTCCGGATCGGCCTGGGGCACGGTCGTCGCGCAGTCGCTGGCCGCCGCGACCTACCTCGCGCTGGTCGTGCGGACCGCCCGTGCGCACGGCGCCTCGCTGCTGCCCGACCTCGCCGGTGTGCGGGCCGCCGGCGCCGCCGGGTTCGCCCTGGTCGTCCGTACGGCATGCCTCCAGGCCGTGCTGCTCGTCGCCACCTCGATCGCGACCCGGATGGGCGACGACCAGATCGGCGCGCACACGATCGCCGCCCGCATCTGGACGTTCCTCGCCTTCGGGCTCGACGCCATCGCGATCGCGGGGCAGGCCATCACGGGCCGCGCGCTGGGCGCGGGCGACGTCACGGGCGCCCGCGAGGCCACCAGGCGCATGGTGATGTGGGGTGTCGGATGCGGCGTCGTGTTCTGCGCGGCCGTCCTGCTCGCGCGCCCGCTGGTGCCCGCCCTGTTCGACGCGCACGGCGAGGCGGCCGCCGAGCTGCTCTCCGTGCTGTGGCCGGTCGCGCTCCTGCAGCCGGTCGCGGGCGTCGTGTTCGTGCTCGACGGCGTGCTCATCGGGGCCGGCGACCAGCGCTACCTCGCCTGGGCGGGGCTGTGGACGACGCTGGCCTACCTGCCGTTCGCCGCCGTCGCGGGCACCCTGGTGGCCCTGTGGCTCGCGCTCGGCGTCTGGATGACCGCCCGGCTCGTCACGCTGGCACTCCGCGCGTACGGCACCGCCTGGATGGTCACGGGCGCCTCGCGGACGGCCGCCTGAACTCACATGCGGCGGGCCTCCAGCACGCGCTGGAGGAACGCCTGCGTGCGCGGATGCTCGGGCGCGCTGAAGATCTGCTCGGGCGGGCCGCTCTCCAGCAGCACGCCGCCTTCGAGGAAGCACACGATGTCGGCGATGTCGCGGGCGAAGCCCATCTCGTGGGTGGCCAGGATCATCGTCATCCCGGCCTCCTTGAGCTCGCGGATCACGCCGAGCACCTCGGTGACCAGCGTCGGATCGAGCGCTGAGGTGACCTCGTCGAGCAGCAGCAGGCGGGGATCGGTCGCGACCGCGCGGATGACGGCGACCCGCTGCTGCTGGCCGCCGGACAGCCGGTCGGGATACTCCCCCGCCTTGTCGGCCAGCCCGAACCGGTCGAGCAGCTCGCGCGCCCGCGCCTCGGCCTCCTCGGGCCGCACGCCGTGCACCTTGCGGGGCGCGAGCGTGATGTTGTCGAGCACTGTCATGTGCGGGAACAGGTTGTACGCCTGGAACACCATGCCGATGCGGCGGCGCACGTCGTCGGGGTCGGCCCGCACGTCGGTGATCTCGGTGCCGTCCAGGTGGATCGCGCCGTCGTCGATCGTCTCCAGCAGGTTGACGCAGCGCAGCAGCGTCGACTTGCCCGAGCCGGACGCGCCGATCAGGCAGACCACCTCGTGCGGGGCGACCTCCAGGTCGATCCCGCGCAGCACGCTCAGCCCCTGGTAGTGCTTCCAGACGCCCTCGACCTTGAGCAGGCTCATGCCGTGCCGCCTCCCGTCTGGCGCCGGGCCGCCCGCGCGGCGAGATGGTCGGTGAACCGGGCCATCGGCACCGTCAGCAGGATGAACAGCAGCGCGGCCACCAGGTAGGGCGTGAAGTTGAAGTCGAGGTCCTTGTGGATCTGCGCCTGCCGCAGCGCCTCCAGCGGGCCGAGCACGGAGACCAGCGCGGTGTCCTTCTGCAGCGAGACGAAGTCGTTGAGCAGCGGCGGGATCACCCGGCGGACGGCCTGCGGCAGCACCACGTGACGCATGGTCTGGCCCTGCGTCAGCGCCAGCGATCGCGCCGCCGCCCGCTGGCTCGGGTGCACCGACTCGATGCCCGCCCGGAACACCTCGGCGACGTACGCGCCGTAGGACAGCACGAGCGCGATGATGCCGAGGGTGACCGGGTCACTGGGTGCGCCTTGCAGAGCGAGTGCCGGAATGCCGAACCCGACCAGATAGATGAGCAGGATGGTCGGGATGCCGCGGAAGACGTCGGTGTAGATCACGGCCAGCGCGCGCAGCGGGAAGAACACCGGTGAGCGCAGGCCGCGTACCACTGCGACGAGGAGCCCCAGCACGAGGATGAACACCTCGGCGATGAGGAACATCTCGATGTTGAGCACGAAACCACGCAGCACGTCGGGCAGCGCGGCGACGAACGCCTCGGGGCTGAGGAAGGTCTCCCGCACCCTCGGCCACCCCGGCGACGAGGTGATCCCGACGACGAGGGCGACCACCACGACG